>WRAC01000001.1 GCA_009780415.1 Defluviitaleaceae bacterium
AGCTCCGCACGCAAAAGCCTTCCGATATTGGCTATCGGAAAGAAGCTAAGCGCTATAATGGGCAGTATCATTGAGTGGAACCTTGTCCAGTTCAGCTGCGGCTCGGGGGCAAGGATGATCGGGAACCATCCCAGCTTGAAAGCGATAAAGTATTGCAACAGCGCCGCCACCACGAAGGACGGTGCGGATATGAACAAAATGGACAGGCTTGACACGGTATGGTCATAAGCGGTGTTCTTCCGCAGCGCCGTGGTTATACCCACAAAAAGGCCAAGCGGAAAAATCAGGAACAGCGTAAAGAAATTAAGCTGTATGGTAACGGGCAGATGCTGCATCATTACTTCATAAACCGCCATATTCGGGCGCAGTATCAAAGAAATCCCGAAATCCAGCCGCAAATAATTGGTTATCATGTGGAAGTACTGTACGGGAAGCGGCTGGTCCCATCTGAATCTGGCCATTATTATGTCTATGGTATGCTGTGTCACCGCCCCGCCGCCGCTTGCGCTTCCGCCAAAATTTATCAGCGATTCAATCAGGTTGTTGGGCAAGGCGCGTATAAGGAAGAATATAACGGTCATTATCACAAAAAACGTAAGTATCGCGGCCACTAATCTTTGCAGCGTATATCTTACCATGTACACACCACCTAGACGCCTTTAAAGAGCAATTAATAGTTAATATTTAAAGCCGGCGGGGGAGTTAGCTCCCCCACCGAGCGGTTTTGGTTTTACCAATCCTTCATTTCGGCGTAGAGTTCATCGTCCCATACGAACTGGAAGTCGCCTGCGCGGAAGTCGAAATGCCCGACTTCAAGGATGGACGACAGCCAGGGGCTGAACAGGAGACGGTCGCGCGTCTGGTACATGGGAAGGAAGGTATGGTCGTTAAGCAGAAGCTGCTCGACAATCGCGCTGATCTCATTCCTAAGCTGCTGGTTCCTGAAGTTGGTGAAAGCCAAGTCAAATAAGGCGGTAAACGTAATCTGAGCCCACGGGGTCAATACGCAGTACTGGGTGGGGTAGGAATCGCGGTGTCCGGTGGTTATCCAGTTGGTGTTCCACCAGGGCTCGTTATCGATAATCTGCCAGATACGGCGGGCCGCCACTATTTCGTAGGTCATGGTGGTGCGCTGCAGGTTGTCAAGGGCTACCTGGAAGGGCACGGCCACAAGGTTGATCTGGAGCCGGTCCGCGCCGAACAGGTTCTGCCAGCTTTCCTGAATGGCTTCCGCCCAGATCTGGTCGGCTTCGCCGCCGTCGGTGTACTGTACTTCAAAAGAGAGAGGCACACTGCCGTTGGCTGTATAAGCCAGCTCAAAATACGCCAGGGCGCGTTCGGGTTCGAATCCGAATTCACTCAATTCATGCCCGTTTATTGTAATGCTCTGGGCTCCCTCGCTGTCCCTGTAGGGGTGCTGGATGGCGTTTTCACGGAAATCAACGTCCCTCATTCTGGTCGCCCTGGGATAGAGATAAGCCTGCGGCAGCGCGGTGGGGTATGCAGCCCTTACGATCCTTTCCCTGTCAAGACCCCAATACAGGGCGCGCCTGAAATTGATGTCCTGAAGGATGGGGTTGGATTCGCTGAAGGGATTGAGGAATATACCGTAGATAAAGGCGTCAGAGTAGTAGAACAGGTCGGGGTATTCGTCAAACCTTCTGGAGTTGGCGCGGGTCTGGTCCAACTGGCCGGAATCAAACAGCATCCACTGTGTGTCCTCGTTGGGGGCTATGTAGAAGCTGATGCGGTCGGCTGTGAACGTGTCGGAGATGGGACTGCCGTTCTCGCGCTTTTCGATTTCAAGATACTGTTCGGGCATAAACGCCGAAATCCTGTAAACGCCGGAAGCTATGAAATGCTCCGGGGTCGTTCCCCAGGTGTTTTCGGTGCGGTCCTCATTAAAGAGCGACTCGTACAACTCGGGATGCACAATGGCCGAGCCGAAAACACCATACCTCTCCATAACGTGGAACGCTCCCAGCTGCGGTATGCCCTCCGGGGTATAGGTAATCTGGATGGTGTAATCGTCGAGAACCTTGAAGCCCTCGACTTCATCCCACTCGATCTCGCCGCGCAGGTATTCCAAGCCGCCCACTATCTGCCAGGCGTTTTCATTGCGCCAGAGCATTACGGGGTCGATAAGCATCTTTTGGGAGTACTCAAAAACATGGGCGTCGATAACTCTACCGTCGTCAAAGGTATAGCCCTGCTGGATCTCTATCTGCCATACCAGGCCTTCCTCGTCCATCTGCTTGGGGAAGTCCGCGGCAAGGTCGGGCACATAGCGCGTCCATTGCAGTTCGGGGCACAGCACCCTGTGGTACAGGTTCGCGGAGAAAAGCCTGTGCATGTCGTACTCGTTCTCAAGCCTCTGGACGTTGAAGGTAGCCGGGGTATGGGGCAGCGCGAACGGCAGCCTCAAGTGCCGCTCAAGGCGCTCCGGCGCCGCTTCGGTAGCCGTTACTGTGGTGACAAACGCCGAAAGCGTCATGACCACCGTGAGGAAAAGCGCTAAAATACGGGAACTGCGTTGATTCATTCTGTTTCCTCCTTGTTATATTTATTGGTATTGCGCAAACCCCAACACAAAAGAAACAATAAGAAACGGCAAGCCAATTATATAATATTCCTTCATAGTTTTAGGATTTTTTGCCAATTCATGGGCGTAATCAGCCATGGAAAGCGGGCGCGCCGAGGGATCGGCGTTTTTGTGCTTGCGGAACTGCCGCTTATATGACGCATAAGAAAACAGCTTAAACAGGCCCGCATTCCTGACATAAACGCAAAACCCTATCGAAACATGAAATATACCGATTATGAAAAAGATATTTATTAGATTATGCAAAAACCCATTTTGATTACTGATGTATGTATATAAACCCGCGATAATAATACTTATTCCAAAAATTATAAGGTCTTTCTTTCTGAACACCCTCATAAATCACCTAAAGACATTCCAAACTTATTCCCCATTATAACATATAAACAAAAAACATTGCAATATCTAATTTATTTTGTTAGAATTGCGATATCAAAGGAAGGAGAGCAATTATGGACAATTCATTTTACATAGCAAACAGGCGTTCGCTGTACGCGCGCCTTGAAAAGGGAGCCCTCGCCATCGTACACAGCGGCGCCGCTCCCAGAAAAACAAACGACGAATATTATCCGTTTTTTACCGACCGTAACTTTATTTACCTTACGGGCATAGAGCAGGATAACGCGGTATTGTTAGGCATCGGCGGGGACGGCGGCGGCTTGGGCGAAACCCTGTTTATCCCGCCGCCGGATTTAATGCTGGAGCGCTGGAACGGCAGGCGCGTCAAGGCGGATGAAGCGTCGGGGATTTCCGGGATACAGGACATAAAGCATACCCCGGATTTTGACAGGCAGCTTGACCGTTTCCTTGCTTCCGGCGCGCATGACATCGTTTACCTTCCCTTATTTAAATATACGTCCGATGAGCCGGACGGCCCCGCGTACCGCCTGGCCCGCTATATCCGCGACCGCTTCCCGCACGTTGTCATAAAGGATTTGCTCCCGCATATAAAGGCTCTGCGCCTGATAAAGAAGCCCTGCGAGATAGAGGCGATGCGCAAAGCGGAAGCGGTCACCGGGGAGGGCATTCTTGCGATGATGAAAGCCGCCCGGCCCGGGATTATGGAATACGAGCTGAAAGCGGAGCTTGAGTACGCCTTCATGAAACACGGGGTTCTGCCGGCATCACCGCCCATTATCTCCGCCGGGGAAAACAACTTCTGCATCCACTACAACGCGTTCCGCGGATGCGCCGACGACGGGGATCTGGTGCTGAACGACGTCGGGGCAAAGTGGGACAGCGTAATGACCGACGTTAGCCGCGCCTGGCCCGTAAACGGGCGGTTTAGCGAACGCCAGCGCATATTGTACCAATGCGCGTACGATACCTCCGAGCATTTATTTTCCATAATAAAGCCCGGTATGCCCATGCGCGACGTGGACGGCATTATACGCAAATACAATTTCGAGCGTATGCGCGATGCCGGCGTGTGCAAATCATGGGACGAGATAGGAACATACATGTGGCACGGCGGCGCCCATCACGTCGGCTTCGACGTGCATGACGTCGTGGCCGTCGCCCCGGACACTCCCCTTGCGCCGGGCATGGTGTTCTGCGTGGATATCGGTATATACCACATGGAATGGGGCATCGGCTTCCGTCTGGAGGATAACTGCCTGATTACGGAAAGCGGCTGCGAAAACCTGTCAAAGGACATCCCCCGCAGCATAGAGGAAATCGAAAGCGTGTTTAATTAATCAGCGGTTACATGCCTTTCTTTGTGTTTTTTTGTGTTTTCTGTGGTTGAATAAAAAATCATTAGCTTGTTTTGAACTTTTCCGTAATATTCGTTAAAACAGAGTATAAATTTCCATAATTTCCGCCTATACTAACCTTACATCAACAATCGAAAGGGGTATGCGCGTGGATAATAAGAAATGGAATTTATATATCGGGATGGGAGTGCTTCTGACATCGTTCGCGATGATTTTGTTCGCCGGGTCGCTGATACGGCCCGGCAATCTGGGCGCGTACGTCCTTCAAACGCAAAACCGGCTGGAAATCCCCATAGACGCTACGCTGAAGGAAGCGGTGGAAGCCACTTATGACGTAAGCTTCGCTTTTCCAAGGCGCGGCACGGAAAATGTATCCTTGTATATACCCGAGTACGATTATATCGAGTTTGAGCAGGCGGAGCTGTATCTGAACACCTTTGATATCGGAGCGCTTATCCGCGGCGGTGAGGAGGATGACGGGGGCGCTTTCCACATTTTCAAGGGGGAAAAGGGCGAGCTGCACGTGAATAAATATTATAACCGCATTATCGCGCGGTTTATCGGCCCCTTTTATGGCGATTCGGCAAACCCCTTGGATCAGGAATCCGTGCTGCACGCGGCTTTGGAATATATCATCGGCACTTCCCTGCCCTTTGATTACGCGGTAAGCACGGCGGCCCGCCAGGACGGCGGCTGGTCCGTTTCCTTTTACCGCGAAATAGGCGGGCTTATCTGCCGCGACCATCCCGTAAGCATTACCCTTGACGCGTACGGTAATATTTTAGGCGTCGATTATTACCTCCTAAGCTACGAAAAAATTGCGCAGGCCAGCCTTATTACCACGAGGGAGGCCTATTACAGCCTACCGCCCCTTTGCGTGGATTCTAAGGTTGACTTAAAGAAATGCGCGCTGGTGTACAAGTTCGAGGACAGCATTTTACAGCCCGTTTATCTGTTCGAGGGTGAAATTGTGCAAGCCGGGGAAGTCAAGCCTTTCAGTTATTATATAAACGCGGCGAAATTTAATTGACGCCTTATAATATCCCGTATAAATCTCCCAAGCCCCTAGTATAAATAGTACAGACCATTTTATTTCTAGGAGGCTGTTAATGAAAAGATTTCGTTTTACTACGGTTATCGCTCTGGCAAGCCTGATGCTCTTCACCGCCGGGCTTGCCGGGTGCCGGAACAAGGCAGAGGCGGACCGCGACGCCTACGAAAGAATCCAGAACGCGCTTCTGACCATGACCGGATACGCGGCCGAAGCGACTGTTACGTACATATCGAACAAAAGTCAGCACACATACCAGGTAAGGCAGCAGGCCCGCATGAGCGGCGAATACCGCATCGAGGTAACGGGCCCCGAACGCGTGGCGGGCAACATCACCGTCAGCGACAATAAGACGATTACCCAGTTCAACACCCGCGTGCAGGGCCGTTTCAGCGTGCTGCCCGACGAGGCGCCGGAGCGCCTTGAGCTGTTTGTCACCTCTTTCGTTAAAAACTATCTGCGCTCGCAGGAGGTCACAATCAGCGTCGCCAGCGTGGGCGAGAGCCTTTGCACCGTACTTGAGGCAACGATACCCGGCGAACATCCCTATCTGCGGACGGAGAAACTGTGGGTGTCCAACACCACCCACAAGCCCGTAAAGCTTTCAATCTACGACCCGGACGGCGTTGAGCGCGTCACCGTCACCTTCGAGAGCTTCGAGTTTAACGTGGATTTTGACGACAGCGTATTCAGAATGCAATGATAATTTTTCAAAACTGTAATGTATACAAAAAAGGAAAGAAGTGAATAATATGTATAACTAAAATGTTTCGCGCATGTTGAGGTGTATTGAATGTTGATAAGACGAGGTGACATATTTTATGCGGATCTTAGCCCGGTGATAGGCTCCGAGCAGGGCGGGGTGCGCCCCGTTTTGATAATCCAGAACGACGTGGGCAACCGTTACAGCCCCACTATCATCTGCGCCGCCATAACCTCACAGATAAACAAGGCTAAACTGCCTACCCACATAGAGATAGATTCCAAGGATTATACTCTTGTAAGGGATTCCGTAGTGCTGCTTGAGCAGGTGCGCACCGTTGACAAAAAACGCTTGAAGGAAAAGATTTGCCGGCTGGACGACGACCTGATGGATAGGGTCGATAAAGCCTTGCTGGTAAGCTTCGGGTTGGGATAGGATACATAATAAAGCCGGGATGGCAGGGTACGGCGTACCCAGCATCCCGGCTTTATTTATTTTGCTTGACAAAACGGGTTTCCTTGGATATAATATCCGCATTGCTACTGTGGCTCAGGGGTAGAGCAGCGCACTCGTAATGCGCAGGCCGCGAGTTCAAATCTCGCCAGTAGCTTATGGTAAAACCGCCGCAAATCAACGATTTGCGGCGGTTTTCATATATCAGAATACGTTGATTTTCCCAACCTCCATTAATTCTACCTGATTCGCCGGTTTGTATTCCCGTCCTATTCATGTTATAATTCATCTGTAGTTTTGTGGTTAAGGGTAATGAAATGGCCCGCCCTTCTCAAATATCCGGCAGGTTTAAATTTGCCGGATATAGTGAAGGGAGGTGAACTGCGTGCCATTCTTTTACTTTTTAGCCAATGCCTTGGCGTCTATCGTCTGCTCTATTCTTGCAAGCAAGTTAGAGCCGGTATTAGACCGTCTTATGCGGCGGCGAAAAAAGGAAAAGAGCCCCAACCATCCAAAGTAAAGGCTCTTGACCACCTGAGATAGGGAATTTGCGTCATCCCTCTCTTTGTTATTCTACCCCCATTATAGCGCATACATTACATTTTTGCAAGTATTTATTTACTGCCGGCCGGATATCTTTTGATTATCTCAGCCCAAATACTGATTAATACCTTTTGCCAATGCCGCCGCCATATCAGCCCGCCTGTCCCTTAATATTTGGACATCGGGGTTCTGCGGCGGGCTGTCGATAAACGCAAGCTCTATCATAATCGCGGGCATGTCGGTATGCCGCAGAACGCTTAAAGAGCCCGCATTGGACTCCGTGTCTAACTTAACGCCCCTGTTGCGCAAATTCATAGCGGCGGCATATGTATCGTTAACAGCCAGCGCAAACGCTCTGTCATCCGGTTTCGTGGCGGCTATGAAGGTTTCGGCGCCGGTGCCGCCCCCGGCGTTCACGTGGACAGAGATGAAATAATCCGCTCCCCATTCGTTGGCCATTTGCCAGCGGACGTTTATGGATGAATTAGTATCGGTCCCCAAATTAGTTTCAAGCGTTGGACGGCTTAGACGGATATCAAAATTACTTTTTAATATTTCCCCAAGGAGAAACGACACCTCAAAAGTAATGTCCTGCTCCCTCATACCGTTTCCTTCCGCCCCTGTGTTGAATTGGCTGTAATTATGCCCGGCGTCGATGAATATTTTAGTCCTGCTCATGAAATACCTCCTGATTACGTAATTATTTATATTCTTCTCTTTCTATCTTATGCAGGCCTCGGCCCTTTATGAGATAACAGTATAAGGCTTGCGCAACGGACGAAAATTGTGTATTATTGTATCTAGTACTCCTCCCCGCCCAATCCACTTGAATATTTGCGGTCTTTTTGCCGCAATGCGTCGTCACAAAAAACCTTCCGTACCTTTGGGTACGCGCGGTTTTTCGTTCCTAGCCTTGCAACAAAAATCCTCGCAAATATTCAAGTGTCTTAGACGGGAAGGAGTACTAGCGGGTATATCAACCCACGGGATGTTTTTGTTGATATTTCGGGAGAAGACAGTTATGAGTATCAGAAAAAGAATTCTTATTCCAATGATTGCGTTAACGGTCGGATGCGGCGCAGCCGTGCTGATCTCGTCCATATTGCTTTTCAACCGGGAATTGAACAGCGCAGCGCACACGGGCGGCGAGGCCGCCGGGACGGTCTTCGCCGGGCATTATACGGCGGAGGATACGGGTAAAATACTGCCGCTCGTCATGAACGGCGCGCTTATAACGCTGTTTATGCTGGTGGCTGCCGTTGTGCTGGCAAGGGCTATATCGGGGGTTATAGAGCGCCGTCTTGAAAATATGAATGAGCTGAACGAGGCTCAGCTTGCGAAGCTGAACTTTGTTGTAAAGGCGGCGAAGATAGGCTTGTGGGACATGGAGGTCGTGAAGGACGACCCGGTTAACCCCGCAAATGCCTTTATGTGGTCAAACGACCTCCGGCAAATGCTGGGATACTCCGGCGAAGGCGACTTCCCCAATGTGCTGGGAAGCTGGAGCGGTTTGCTGCATCCGGACGACAGGGAAAGAACCCTTGAGGCCTTCACGGCGCATTTGCTTGACGTAACGGGCAAAACGCCCTATGACGCGGAGTACCGTTTGCTTAGGAAAAACGGCGGGTACTCGTATTATCGGGCTTACGGCGAAACCATCCGCGATAAGGACGGCAATCCCGTCCGCGCCGCGGGCGCGCTGAGCGATATATCGGAAATAAAGGATTCCATCGGCAAAATGCGCGATGCCAACGAGCGCGCCATGCTGATGCTGGATACGCCGCCTATGTGCGCCCAGATATGGGACAGGAGCCTTAAAACCATAGATTGCAACGAAGTGGGCGTAACGCTGTTCGGCTTTAACAACAAGGCGGAATACATCGTCCGGTATATGCCGGAGTGCTCCCCCTTATACCAGCCCGACGGGCAGCTCTCGCACGATAAGCTGGCGCGGCTTGTGAACCAGGCGTTTGAGGAAGGCCAATGCGTCTTTGACTGGATGCACAGGATACCCGAGGACGACGCGCCCCTGCCCGCCGAAATTACCCTTGTCAAGGCAAAATACGGCGATGAGGACGTCGTTATCGGATATACCCGCGATATGCGCGAGCATGACAAGATGATGAAGGGTATCAAGCAGCGGGACGATACCATGCAGGCAATCAACCAGGCCGCGGAGTTGCTGCTGAACGCGGATAACGGCGCGGATATCGCGGGCCCGCTTATGGAAAGCCTTGACCTTATAGGGAACGCCGTAAACGCCGACTGTATCCATATCTGGAAGCTGGAGTCCGCGGACGGCGAACCCTATGCCGTCCATACCTATAATTGGAGCAACGAGCTGGGCAGGCAGCTGAGGGTGCTGCCCCTGGGCGCGGAATTACCCTGCGCGGACAAAATCGGCTGGATAAAGAAATTCCAGCACGGCGAATATATCTGCGGGCCCGTTTCAAAGCTTCCTCCAAGCGACCGGCAATTTCTGGAAGCCTTTAAGATTAAGACCGTCGTGCTGATACCCCTGTTTATAAACGACCGGCTTTGGGGATTCTTCAACATTGACGACCATACGAGGGAGCGGGAGTTCGCGGAGGATGAGATCGCTATCCTGCAATCGGTGTGCTTTATGCTGGCAAGCGCGATAAGCCGCCATCAGTACCTTGTCGAGATGGAGAACACGCAGGAGAGCCTGCGCGCCGCCCGTGACGCGGCTGAAACCGCGAACAAAGCCAAATCAATCTTTTTGGCGAACATGAGCCATGAAATAAGGACGCCCATGAACAGCATCCTCGGTTTTTCGGAGCTTGCGCTGGATTATGACATCCACGTCAAAGCGAGGGATTACCTTAACAATATACGCGAAAGCGCGAACTGGCTGCTGAACATCATCAACGATATCCTGGATATTTCAAAGATCGAATCCGGCAAGGTCGAACTGGAGCATATACCCTTCGACATGCCGGAGATATTCGAGCATTGCAGGCAGTCGGTCTTGCCGAAAGCCGCGGAAAAGGGGCTTATACTGCATTGCTGTGCAGAGCCGGTTCCCGGCAAAAAGACCATGGGCGACCCTGTCAGGCTGCGTCAGGTTGTGCTGAACCTGCTGTCCAACGCCGTCAAGTTTACGAACAGCGGCATTGTAAAGCTGTCCGCGTCGGTTAAAAGCAACGACGGCGAAAGAGTGACGTTAAGCTTTGAGGCGAAGGACACCGGCATCGGCATGACGCCCGAGCATGTGTCGCGGATATCTGAGCCGTTTATGCAGGCGGACACCAGCATTTCGCGCAAGTTCGGCGGCACGGGACTGGGGCTTGCGATAACGAAGAATATTATCGAGCTGATGGGCGGCTCCCTGAGCGTGGAGAGCATGGTAGGCGCCGGCACTAAGTTCGGCTTCGAGCTGACGTTTGATTTAATTGACAGCGATGACACCGATGCGCCCGATACAATCTCGGTAAAGCAATTCGAGAAGCCTAATTTCAAGGGCGAGGTTCTTGTGTGCGAGGATAACGGCATGAACCAGCAGGTTATCTGCGACCATCTGGCGCGGGTGGGCCTGAAAACCGTTGTGGCCTACGACGGCAAGGAGGGCGTTGACCTCGTTGCCAAGCGCTGGGAAAACCGCGAAAATCCGTTCGACTTGATTTTTATGGATATATATATGCCCGTTATGGACGGCTTGGAGGCCGCGTCCAAAATCACCGCGCTGGGGGTAAAAACCCCGATTGTCGCGCTGACCGCCAACGCGATGACCAACGAGCTTGACCTTTACAGGTCCTGCGGGATGTTTGACTTTGTGAGCAAACCCTTTTCGTCCCGGGAGCTGTGGAACTGCCTTGTGAAGTATATCCCCGTGGAGAGCTACTCCGAGACAGACCGGGAGAACCAATCCGGCGAAGAGCAGAAAATGCTGAAGAGGCTGAAGCTGAACTTTGTGACGGACAATCAGGACATATGCGCCAAAATCAAGGAAGCCGCGGACAACGGCGACATAAAGACCGCCCACAGGCTGGCCCACACGTTAAAGTCAAACGCGGGGCAGATTGGCGAAAGGCGGCTGCAAGCCGCCGCGGTGACGGCGGAAGCGATGCTGGAGGAAGGCCGTAACCTGCTTAACAAGGAGCATCTGAACAGCCTTGAGCACGAAATGAAAGCCGTCCTTGAGAAGCTGGCGCCGCTTTTGGCCGAGGCCGGCGCCAAGAACACGGTTAAGACCACCGACGCGGAGCTTGTGCGCGAAATAATCCAAAAGCTTGAGCCGATGCTTATAAACAGGAACCCGGACTGTGAGGATATGCTGGACGATATCAACCGGATACCGGAGGCGGGGGGCCTTGTAAAGCACATAGAGCGGTTTAAGTTCAAGGACGCGCTGGAGGAACTGGCAAGGATAAAGAAAGGCAGGGGGATTGAATGAGGAAAAAGATATTCATAGTGGACGACAGCATTGTAAAGATGGAAATGGCGAAGCGCGCCGTTATAGGCGCCTATGACGTCGTGACGGCCAATTCCGGGAAAACCGCGCTGAATATGCTTGAAGGCGAAATGCCGGATTTGATCCTCCTTGACGTTGAAATGCCCGAAATGGACGGTTATGAGGTTATACAGGAGATAAAGTCGCGGGAAAAATTGAAGGATATTCCGGTTATATTCCTTACCGCGCGGACGGACGCCGCCGCCGAGCTGTTCGGTCTGTCCCTCGGCGCGGTGGATTATATCACAATCCCCTTCTCCGCGCCCCTTTTACTGAAGCGTCTGGAGCTGCACCTTTCGCTGGTTATGCAGAGGCAGGAGCTTATCAACTACAACGACCACCTGATGGACCTGGTTGCGGAGCGCACGGCGGAAATTGAGGAAAGCAGGGAAAAGCTGCGCGCCGCCCTTGAAATCGCCGAAGCCGCCAACAGGACGAAATCCGTTTTCATCGCCAATATGAGCCACGAAACGCGGACGCCGCTGAACAGTATTATCGGATTCTCGGAGCTTGCGCTGCTTGACGAGATCTCCGAGAAAACCGCGGGCTACCTTGCAAGCATTAAGCAAAGCGCGGGATGGATGCTGGATATCATCAACGATATCCTGGACATTTCCGTGATGGGGCTGGGTAAGATCGCTCTGGAAAGCATCCCCTTCGACTTCAATGAAATATATGATTACTGCCGCGCCAAAGCCGCCCCCAAGGCCATGGAAAAGGGCCTTTCCATAAGCTTCCGCATGGAGCCGGCTATCGAGAGGCGGCTGAAAGGCGACCCGGCCAGGCTGCGCCAGGTGCTGATGAACCTTTTGTCAAACGCCGTAAAGTTCACGAACGACGGCGCAATTGAGTTTCTGGTGTCCGTAATAAGCGACAATGGCAAAGCCATTTCGGTGCTGTTTGAGATAAACGACACAGGCATAGGCATGAGCCCCGAGCAGATCACTATGATATACGAGCCCTTTGTGCAGGCGGACGACAGCTCTACGCGCAAGTTCGGCGGCACGGGGCTGGGGCTTGCGATAACGAAAAACATACTGGAGCTGATGGGCGGCGCGCTTAGCGTGGAGAGTACCGTCGGCGCGGGCAGCAGGTTCAGCTTCGGGCTTACGTTTGAGACGTCCGGCGGAACAGGCGCCGAGCCGCCCCTGGATTTATCCCGCCTGGAGCATGAAAAGCCCGGCTTCGCCGGCGAAATCCTGATATGCGAGGACAACAGCCTGAACCAGAAAGTACTATGCGACCATTTGGAGAGGGTTGGACTGAAATACGCCGTGGCGCATAACGGCAAGGAGGGCGTGGACTTTATCACAAGCCGCATAAGGAGCGGCGAAAAGCTGTTCGATTTGATTTTCATGGATATACAGATGCCCGTGATGGACGGACTTAAAGCCGTTTCCAAGATTATCGAGCTGGACGTAAAAACGCCGATTGTGGCGCTGACCGCCAACGTGATGCCCAGCGACCTGGAGCTTTATAAAATCAGCGGAATGTCCGATACCGTCAGCAAGCCGTTTACCACGCATGAATTATGGAGCTGCCTGGCAAAATACCTGCCCGTGGTGAGTTATACCGCCGTAGACGCAGGCAAGCAGTCCGAAGAGGACGAGAAGCTGTTAAGGCAGCTGAAGCTCAACTTCGCGCAGGATAACCAAACCGCCTTCACGGATATCTTAACCTCCGTCGCCAAGGGCGACATAAAGACCGCCCACAGGCTGGCCCACACATTAAAGGGCTGCGCGGGGCAGATCGGAGAGAAGCCGCTGCAGCAAGCGGCGGCGGCGGTTGAGGGCGTGCTTAAAGACGGCTCTTACCGGATTGGCGAGGAGCTTCTGGACGTTTTTGAATCCGAGCTTAAAGCGGTGCTTGAAAGGCTTGCGCCGCTGCTTTTAGAGGCGGCGGCGAAAAGCGCCGGTAAAATCGGCGACGCGGCGAAGGTGCGGGAGATACTTGATAAGCTGGAACCGCTGCTGCTCAACAAAAATCCCGAAGTTGAGGACCTTCTTGACGATATCCGCACAATACCGGGCGCGGAAGACCTTGTTTACCATATTGAAAGGTTCAAGTTCAGGCAGGCCATTGAAGAACTCGTCAATGTAAAAAAAGAGTGGGGAATCGGATCATGAACGCCAGAAGGAAAAACAGCATCCTGATTGTTGACGACGAGAGGTCGAACATCAGCGCGCTCAGGAACATGCTGAGCGCGGATTATACCGTTTACGCGTCAACCGACGGGCATGACGCCGTTGCCACGGCGGAAGAGTTCGTGCCCGACCTCATTCTGCTTGACATCGTCATGCCCGATATGGACGGGTACGATGTGATTAAGGTGCTGAAAAATTCCGAAAAAACGCAGGGTATCCCGGTTATATTCATCACGGGGCTGGATAATTCCGAGGCGGAGGAAAAAGGCCTGGGCTTAGGCGCGTCGGATTATATTCCAAAACCCTTCAACCCCGCCATCGTTAAGCTGAGGGTAAGGAACCAGATAGAGCTTATCGAGCAGTTCCGGCAGCAGGTGCTGATGACGAAGATATCGCATAATTTCCTTTCCGACGCGTATATTGATTCGCTGTTCGCGGACACCCTCAGGGTAGTCGGCCTGTTTATGGACGCGGCGCAGGTGCTTTTATATAAATTTGACGACAACGTCCTTATCTGCCAGAGCGAGTGGATGCTGCCCGAGCTGGATTTAGTGACGCAAATCGGCACAAGGATTGAGCTTAATGAACCGCTTGTTTCGATTATCGGCAGCCTTAAAACGGACAGCGAGGGCATTGCGCATTCCCAATACCCCTCCTTTGCGGCGGCAATGGCGCCCTACCGCACGGGCTTCGGCAATTACGTCACAAGGCCTATCTTTGTTAAGGGAAAAATGTGCGCGGTTCTTGATTTTTCAAGGGAAGACGAAGGGCAGGAGTGGAGCGGGAGCGAATTGAACCTGGCCGCTCTTATAGCCGACATATTCTCCGGCGTTTTTGAGCGGGACGCCATGGAGCGCCAGTTTTCCATTGTTGAGAACACCCCGGATTTGGTTCTGTCCATCACAACGGACGCCGCCGTGGAATATGTTAACCCAGCGGTTTCCACCGTTACCGGCTATACGAAGAACGACCTCTTCACGGAGGGGCTTGGCATCATTTTCGCGGAGGACACGCTTGACGACCTGAAAAAGAAGCATATCCCCAACGCGATGCGCGGCGAGCCCGTGCAGTTTGAAATCGACATTTTCCGCAAGTGCGGCGAAAAGCGCATACTGACTGTTTCCGTTTTCCAAAGGGACAAGAACAGCCTGGGCGTGATTTTCAGGGATTTGACCAAGATACGCGAGCTTGAGGAAGAAAACGAGAAACTATTCTTCGACGGGCTGACCGGCATATACAACAGGCGGTTCTTTGACGAGACTATTTTGCGTATAATTAAATCCCTGTCGCGTTCGGGCAGCGTACTGAGCCTGATGATGATTGACATAGACTTTTTCAAGGATTATAATGACACCTACGGTCACAGCGCGGGGGACGACTGCCTTAAAGCCGTCGCCGCCCTCCTCAGCAAAAACGTGCCCAGGGCCGACGATTTCGTGGCGAGGTACGGCGGCGAGGAGTTTGTGATCGTTCTGCCGAACACCGATGAAAACGGCGCGCGTATAGTCGCGGAAAGATTGCTTGCCGGCATACGGGAACGCGCCATCCCCCATAAAACCAGCGCGGTGGCGGATCATGTGACATTTTCCATAGGGTTTGTGACGGACAACGTAAAGCATACCCATACCGCCGGGAATTTCATTAAGCGCGCCGACGAAATGCTGTATAAATCCAAACATAGCGGACGTAATATGTATAACTTTGAAAGGCTTTGAAAGGCCTTTTAAAACAAATCAATTCCGTTGAAATATGAATGAATGAGGGACTTGGCTATGGATGGGGAGAAAAAGAACAGCGTCTTGATCGTGGATGATGAAAGATCGAATATCAGCATGTTACGGAGCATATTGGGCCAGGATTACACCGTTTACGCGTCAAGCGACGGGCAGGCCGCCATTGAGACGGCTGAGGAATTCACGCCGGACGTTATTTTGCTTGACATTATCATGCCGGATATGGACGGATACGACGTGATCGCCGCGCTGAAGGATTCCAAAACAACCAAGGACATCCCCGTTATTTTCATTACGGGGCTTGATAATCCAGAGGCCGAGGAAAAGGGCCTGGCGTTAGGCGCCGCGGGCTTTATACCAAAGCCGTTCAACCCCGCAGCCGTTAAGCTGAGTGTGCAAAACCAGCTTAATAAATGAATCAGTAAATTTATATTTAGAGGCAGGTTATGAACGATACTAAAAAATTACTGTTCACTGATTCCGGCAAAAATCATACTTTAATAAAACGGCAGTGGGTTGCGGCAATCTTATCTCTGATAAGCTTAGGCTTAACATTCTACAGCCGTTGGAACAACTGGCAAATCCGAAATCAATTCTATCGGTTATGGGACGAATTGCCGTCATTTCCGTTTTTTGCGGATTTACTGGTTCTTGCTATCCTTATAGTCATCCTCGCCAGCGCAGCAGGGAAGGCCATCGGCAGGAGCGAGATACATATCTATGACAACGGCATTGAGGGTTATGGATTCAAATTTTGGGACTTCCGGCCAAAGATGCATAACTTCGCGCTTAGATATGATGATATAAGGTCTGTGAAGAAACACAGATGGGGACTATCCATCCGTTCAGCGGAAGGGCGGTATAACTTAATTGTCCGCAGCCCGGAGATATGCGCTGAAAAAATAAATAATATTATTAAGCGAGGCGATTACAATATTTAAACTAACAAAGCGGTTTGCCGCTAAAACCATAATTATCTTCATCCTGCTTATCGCGGTTGTATTCGGCATATACAACTTAGTGTGGCTTCATTATGTACAAACCGGATTTAAACCGTTCATAAACAGATTAGACGCGTCAGAGCTTACGAAGGGTTCCTTTTTTTCATCGGAAAACCCTTCGAGGGACGGCCGCTGGACCATGTATACATACCATGATTATCAAGGAACCGGCTACAATTATCAAATATCTTATGTGTATTTGGATTTCGGGGGCAATATTATAGTGCAGGAGTCGATAAACGACGGGTTTATAGAGGGCGGGGAGTTTGACGGCTTCCCCATTGTCAAACCCGATTTGCCGGATGTCAGGGTGAGCCTGTCTATTCAGCCCCGGAAATGGACCTACAGGCTGGGCTTAATGGACAGGACGACAGGGGAGAATATCATCAGCAGCGCTTATGTGGATAAATACGGAGTCCCGGAGGAGCTTGCCCCGGATGACCCCGAATCCGAACGGCATAACGAATGGCTTGCTCTTTACGAAAGGGCGTACGGGCAGATTGTAGAGCTGTTCAGGGAAATTCACGAATTCTTTGGCGAGGATATATTAAAATAATAATTGCAATCACCCGCATACTCAACCGCCATATTGACAACAGGAGAATAAATAATGCGCATTGTATTGCAACGGGTATCACAGGCATCCGTAACCGTGGACGGCGCGGTGGTCGGCGAAATCGGGCCCGGCTTCGTCGCGCTGCTTGGCGCGGGGGAAAACGACACCAGGGAAATTGCCGCAAAAATGGCCGAGAAGATATCGAAGCTGCGCGTTTTTGCGGATGAAAACGGTAAAACGAACCTGAGCCAGGCCGATGTCGGCGGGGAGATTCTTGTGATATCACAGTTCACCCTGTACGCGGATTGCAGAAAAGGCAACCGCCCCGGCTTTACGGGCGCCGGTTCACCCCGGCAGGCTTGTGAGCTGTACGAATATTTCGCCGATGTGTGCGAGGGTTTGTTCGCCCGTGCCGCGCGCGGGGTCTTCGGCGCGATGATGAGCGTAAGCCTTGTGAACGACGGGCCGTTCACCGTAATCCTTGACAGCGGCGATTTAGGCTATTAATTTAAACCCCTGCCCTACCCCAGCGCCACATCCAGCGCCATCATCACGCAGAACCCCAGAAGAACGCCAATTGCCGCTACTATTTTGTTATCTTTATATGATTCCGGGATAAGCTCCGAACACGCGACGGCGATCATTGCCCCGGCGGAAAAGGACAGGGCGAGGGGCAGCGCGCTGCGCATCGTCATTGCGAACAGGACGCCCAAAACGCCGGCTATGGGTTCGACGATGCCGGAGGCCTGGCCTATAAGGAAGCTTTTCGCGCGGGAAACGCCGTCGCGGCGGAGCGGCAGGGCTACGCAGACGCCCTCGGGGAAGTTTTGCAAGCCGATGCCGAAGGCCAGAAGTATCGCGCCCATTAACGTCGCGCCCTCCAGGCCGATTGCGACGCTGCCGAACGCCACGCCTATCGCCATGCCCTCGGGTATGTTGTGGAGCGTTACGGAGGAGGCTAGCAGGATGGAGCGTTTGTAAGTCGTGCCCTTGGATTGGATAATTGCCGCCCTGGAGAGCATCAAGTCCGCCCCGATTACGAGTAAGCCGCCCGCGATAAAGCCCGTGACGCATATAAACCACGCGTTTATGCCAAGCTCATGCGAAAGCTGTATGGCCGGGTCAAGAAGCGACCAGAACGACGCGGCTATCATTACGCCGGCGGCAAAGGCCATCATCAGGTCCAGGATTTTTTGGTTCATTGACTTGAAGAAGAAAACCAGCGCCGCGCCCAGCGCCGTTACGAGATATGTGAAAAGTGTGGCGTACAATGCCTGCAAAACAGGGTTTAAGTTTATAAACCAATCTATCATAAAAAATCACGCCCGTATAGAATCTCTATCTATTCTATGCGGGCGTGATTAATTAGTAAGCTTAATTAATTAGTAAGCTTAATTATTTTGCTTGATTTGAGGAATCTCTGAATCATCGCTGTTGGTCATGTCGATGATTTCCTCGTGCTTGCGGCTTTTACCGCGCTTCTTACCGATCTCGACAGGCGGGTAGCCGTTGCGCAGCCGTTCTATGTTTTCCTCATGCTGCAATTGTTTTAAGCGCATTTGATGAATGCCTTTTACTCCGTCAACAATTATCGCCGTGATGGGTATCGTAAAGGCTAGTATGGCAACTAAAGCCCATGGCTCTGCAAAGAACATTTTTCCGCCTCCTTAATAAATGGACAAACTAATTCCCCCGGCGTGTTTCCGGCGAATAATCCGGTTCATGGGCCGTCATATCAATTACCTCGGCGGATTTAAGCGCCTTTACTTCCCGTCCCTTATCGTCAATCGGCGGATACCCGCCGCGTAAGCGCTCAATATTTTCCTGATGCCGGAGCATTTGCACCTGCGTGTTCGCCCGCGTAACATACATCTTCTTCATGCTATCCATCACAATCGCCGTTATCGGTATAAAAAAACCTATACCGAAAACCATCATCCACCAACCGGTTCCGAAGAAAAACATTTTGAACCCCCTGTAACTATCAGTTAATTGCTTCCGGGATAACGGACGTCCGGTTCCTCGGTCATATCTATGTAACCGGCGTCCTTTGCCCCGCCCGGCAAAGATTTTGTCGTGTGTCCCTCAAGCGTGGGATAGCCGCGCTTGATGCGCTCCATATTCTCGCTGTATCTGGTTCCGATCCTTACCACGTTTCCGATGCCCCACCATGTAACGCCCACAACGCCTACAATCATAACCAATGTAAAGAAACCCATTTTATTCACTCCATCCTATTTTTAATGATATACGGCATAAATCCAATTAAGTTTATGTTTAGATATGCTTTTTATGTTTGTTCAGCGCGTCCAGGGTTTGGCGGCGGAATGCGGGGGTGCGGGCTTTGGCGGAATCGGGCGCGGCGGGGAAAAGGTTTCCGTTTTTCAATTCCTCGGCGCGTATGGCTATATCCAGCTCCAGAACCCTGCTGATAAGGGCTTGAAGCTGGATTATATCTTCGCCGCACTCATCTTTTCTATATTCAAGCTCATGCTTAACGGTATCGAACATACGCTGGAATACCTCGTCGTACTCCAGGATGCCGTCGATATGCTTCTGCTTTTCGGCGGTTGTCCGCGCGAAGAACATGGCGCGTTCCGGCGAAGGCGGGCTTTGCATGATGGTTTCCTGGTTTTGGGAGATATTGAGTACGCCCAGCAGCGCTTCCTGCTTTTTCTCCAGAATTTCCTTTAAAACCTTCAGTGTTATCAGAAGTTCGTCCATACGCCTACCTCGCCGTGCTTTTGCCGCTTCTGTAAGTGACCCCCGGCACAAGCCCGTCATTCATGTTGATCAATTCTTCAACGGTTACAAACACAAAGTCCTTTTCGCTGAGGGTTTTTATGACGATTTCGGCGGCGTCCGCCGTCCATTCGTAGACATCGTGCATAAGGATGATGCTGCCGTCCTGCGCGCGCTGGACGATGTGGTCCGCGATGCTTTGCGCGTTGGAATTCGTCCAGTCCCTCGGGTCGATATCCCATGTGATAATGGACATGTCAAGGCTTTTGGCAAAATCCGTAATGCGGGAGTTTGAGTCGCCGTAAGGCGGGCGCAGTAAAATAACCTGGGAGCCGGTGATGGACTCAATCAACCGGTTTGTTTCCAGTATCTGCCAGTTCATTTGCGATGACGTCACCTGGGTAAGCTGCCTGTGGTTGTAGCTGTGGTTGCCCACGCTGTGGCCTTCGCGGAACATACGCTCGACAATATCCGGCAAAATGGGGATTTTGTGGCCCAGCACGAAGAAGGTCGCCTTTGCGTCGTACTCGGCAAGGGCGTCCAGTATCCGCGTGGTTACGCTGCGGCAGGGGCCGTCGTCAAAGGTCAGCGCGATGTATTTTTTGTTATCTTGGAACGCCGGTTTCACCTTTTCCTCGAACAAATCCAGGAGAGGGTTGATTTTACGCCATCCCGGAGGTAAGGACGCGTCGGCCGGGAAGTGGGCGTCCTCGGCGGTGTTTTCCGCGAAGCCCGCGCCGGCGGTGATGTTCGTGTAATAATCAGCGGCGCGGAAAAACTTGCCAAATTCGGAAATTGGCATTATAATCTCAGTATCCAGATATAGATAGAGGTTTTCCGTATCAAAGGCAAAGGAATTAAACTCCTTCCCGGCAAGCTCGAAACCGAAGCCGCCGTCCACCAAGTCGCCCAGTACAAGGCGGTTTGCGGTGAGGAGGTCGTAGGCCAGGCCCCTTGCGCGGTTTAACACAACCTCGCCCTCCCCGTTCCAGCCGACGGCGGTTATCTTGAAGCTTACCAGAAGCCGGTTGTAAGAGCGCGCCTCATAGCGCATCTCAAACCCGCCGCTTTCCGCCAAGGACTTGAAATAGTCTATTTCACCTTGTACATACGCTAAAATATCGCGGTTTATCTCGCCGCTTTCGGTTTTTGGAAAAACCGCCGATATATTATAAACGCCGTCCTCATTGTACATCGCCGGCGATACGCCGTGCAAGGTGTCAAAAACCAACGCGCCGGGCTGGCTGCCCCCGCCGCTCAGCACCCCTGTGTCGGGATGGGTTAAAGCGTCAAAATCCGGATAACCCGCTCCGGATACGAATATAATTATTAATAAAACCGCGGTAAGTGTAATTGTTTTTTTCAATGTAATCCCCCATGTGTCGTTCTTACACTTATTATGTTCTTTTTAATTAAAATTATCAAGGGCCGCCTGTACGGTTTCGTAACTTTTTATAAGCGCGGCGGGGGGAGATTTTTTTTGAAAACCGGAAATAAGCTTTTTTATTTTTGCTTCTTCCCTTTTAAGTAAAATCAATAAGCCGGCGTCCTTGCTTTCAAGGAGCCTTGCTCCAAAGCGGTAGCCCGCGTCCGTATAGGCCGGCTCCGTGCCCGGGCGCGCGTCAATGGCAGCATAAAAATGCCCGTTCTCCGGCGTTAACGTTTCACGGGAAATATAAAAGCCCGCGGCATGTAAATAACGCCGCAGAGCCTCATGGTCCCGCTCGGGCGAAAGGATAAGCTGCCGCAGGCTCCCCGCGACCTCCGGCGACGCGCTCAGGATGGAAATAATGCTCATCCCGCCCATTCCGGCAACAGCGCAAACGGAAACCTCACCGGGAGACAGTACGGTCAGGCCGCCGCCCAACCGTAAGTCTATGTAATCCGACAGCCCAAAACGCCGGAACGTCTCCGCGGCGGCCCGCAGCGGGCCGGGGTTTATATCCGACGCGACGGCGCGTGAAAATATGCCCCTCTGTATAAGGGAGGCGCAGAGCAAGCCATGGTCGCAGCCGATATCGGCAAAACCCCCGCCGCCCTTGACCCAAGCGGCCATTTCAGCCAAAGCCTCCAGCCGCTTGGATAATCTGATGTTACCTCGCTTCGACAATAAAGCGTATGGATGTCTTGGTCTCGCCGTCAACCTCTATTTCCTGGAACGCCGGTATCGCAACCAGGTTTATGTTTTCTTCGGAGACAAAGCTCCGGGCGACGCAGATGCTCTTCACAGCCTGATTTACGGCCCCCGCGCCGATAGCCGATACTTCAACGCTTTCACCGCGCCTGACTACGGCCGCGATTGCGCCGGCAACGCCCTTTGGGTTCGAGCTGGCTGATACTTTTAATGTTTCCATGATATGCCTCCTCTTTGGGGATGTCGAAAAGCAAAACAATTTCTTACATTGTATACTAAATAATCGAAACATGCAAGGTGTCATTGTATTTTTTTTGTTCTTAGTGTATAATTATGTATCAGTTAAAACCAGAAAGGCAGATATTATGCGATATATCGAAGATATCCGGGACGGGGACGCTATTGTTGGGCATTATTTTTGCAAAGATAAGCAGACGTTAAAATCACGCGCGGGGAAAACCTATCTCAGCATAACCCTTACCGACCGCACGGGCGCGCTGAACGGCAAAGTCTGGGAGCTTGGCAACAACATCCAGAGCTTTGAGGCCGGTGATTATATCAAGGTTGACGGCTCCGTGTCCACATTTAACGACGAATTGCAGCTAAAGATAAATAAGATACGCAAGAGTATGCCGGGCGAATACCAGATGTACGATTATATCCCTTCAACCCGCATGGACGTGGACGAGATGTACGATGAGCTTGCCGGATATATGCGCGGCATCCAGAACCCTTTTATTAAAGCTCTTATCGGGAATATTTTCGGCGACGAGGATACCGCGCAGAAATTCAAGCTTTCAACCGCGGCGAAAACCCTACACCACAACTATGCCGGCGGGCTTTTGGAGCATACCCTCTCCGTCGTGCAGCTGTGCGATTTTATGAGCGGACGTTATAAATCCGTAAACCGCGACATCCTTATCGCCGCCGCCATGCTGCACGATATCGGCAAGATATGGGAGCTTACGGGCTTCCCGGAAAACGGGTACACCGACGCGGGCCAGCTTCTGGGGCATATCTACATGGGCGCGGAGCTTATCACCAGGGAGGCAGGTAAGATCCCCGATTTCCCCGCGCAGCTTGCCATGATTTTGAAGCACTGCATCCTGGCGCACCACGGGGATTATGAGTTCGGTTCGCCCAAGCTGCCCAGCGTCATAGAGGCGTTTATACTGTTCAATTGCGACAATCTGGACGCAAAGGTGTTCGCGTTCATCGACATTATCGACAAGGACAAGACCCCCGGCAAGTGGACGGGCTATAATAAAATGTTCCAGCGCAGTATACGCAAGACGGAATGAGCGCGGGTAAGCTTGAAAATTTAAGCGCGGGAGAGATTAACAAATACGTCTATTGCCCGCTGCAATGGTATTATACGCGCGTATACGGCGAGGCGGAGCTGCGCGCGCGCTACCGCGAGCTTCACCCGGAGCGTCATGGTGAAAACCCCCATTTCAGGCGCGGCAGGGATTTTCACGGCAAATACGCGAAAAGGGAAGCCGCAAGGCGGGTTTGGCGCGGGCTGCTTGCGGCGGCCGCGCTGATTGTATGCGTGCTGGTATGCTATTATGTTTTCCGTCAAAGAGGTTAAGCCAAAACTGAGGATAAGAGGCTACCGCCTGTTTTACGCCGACAGGAAGGCAGACAGGAAGGCGGACAGGGACGATAGCGTAATTTACGGCAGGCTTCTGCGTTCGGAGAGGCACGGCCTGTCCGGCAAGCCCGATTTTATCTTTAACAGGGGGAACAAATTTATTCCCGTTGAGTTAAAAAGCGGCAAGCTGAACGGCGCGGGGGAACCGCGCCCGGGCGACCTGATGCAGCTTGTTTCCTATTTCGTCATAATCCAAGGCGAATTCGGGCGCAAGCCGC
Source organism: Defluviitaleaceae bacterium (assembly GCA_009780415.1). Lineage (GTDB taxonomy): Bacteria > Bacillota > Clostridia > Lachnospirales > WRAX01 > WRAC01. The sequence continues at coordinate 23,721 of WRAC01000001.1, forward strand.
GTCAGGGGCGGCTGATTTACGGCGACACCATGTTCATAATAAAAAACCGCCGGAAGCTGCGGAGGCGGCTGTTCCGGACAATGTCCGAAATGCGCCGCGCCCTGGAGTCCGGCGGGCCTGCTGCCGATGCCGCGCGGGAATATCATAAGTGCAGATACTGTAATTGCAGGGAGACGGTTTGTATATTTTAACGCGGGTTTTTAGTCATGAAAAAACGGTATCGCCGGCACATACTCATAAAGCATCCGTTCCATTTCAATTAAGGCGTCAATCTTACCCGCGTAATCCGTCATAAGCTCCCCAAAGGCGCACTCATATTGCAGCTTGTCAAATTCCGCGCTGTAAAAGCTGTCAAGCTTCCCCGGGTAATAGGACGTCCACACCGCCATTGTGGCCCATACGTCAATGCTGTTATGGGTCAGCGCGCCGAACGCCATCTCGTATTCGCCGCTCTCCATCGCCCTGTAGGCCTCGTCAGCGGTCTTAAAATCCAGCAGCAGGTGGAAGCGGTCAACCCCGCCGAAAAGCTGCGTCCACCAATCCCGCACGCCTATCGCGAGTCTGCCCCACCAATCCTCGGGCTCGTCAAAAACCGTTATATATATGGTAATCTTTTCATTCCCGTTGTTTTCAAAGGCCTTCTCAAAATACTCCAGCGCAAGCCGGGTATTCATGCCGTAATCGGACGGCCGCGCGAAGGCTGCCTCCGGCAAATCCCCGTACATGCGCAGCCCTGTCATTGCGTCGCCAACCCAGGAAGCCTGCGGCACAAAACCCGCTATGGGCGTATATCCCCCCTCAATACTGCCAATTACGTAAGACCGGTTAAGCCCGTAAAACAGGGCTTTGCGCAGATTCTCATCCGCCAGCGCGGGGACGCCGGGGTTGTCCGTATTAATATAAATGAACCACGGGTTGCCGCCGCGCTTAGGTTCGTCCCCGCCGTCCGGGAAGATATGCAGCCGCTCCGCGTCATATTTAAAGAAATTCGGGTAAAGCCCGTTCTTTTCAAGCGTAATACGCTCACCCGGAATATATTCCGCCACCCTGTAAGGCCCCGATACCGGGAAATCCAATATGCCCTCCGGCGCGCCGTAAGAGGTTGACCCGCGCGCGGGCTCCATGCCGGCCTCGTAAAACTCCCGGTTCACAAGCGGTATGTTAAGCGTTTCAAGCCCCACGGGCGTAGGGACGGGCTCCTCCAGCGTAATTTGCAGGGTCAGCCGGTTCGGCGCGAAAACCCCCACGTCGTTCCAGCCAACGCCGCCCTCCCCCATGGCATAGGCCCTTGCCCCCGCTATTTTTACCGGCCCCCAGAACCGCCGGGCCGAGGGGTATGCCAGCCGCGGGTCAAGCCACATCCGCATGGCGTATTCAAAGGCATGGGCGTCGATGGGCGTGCCGTCGCTGAATATCAGCCCTTCGCGTATCCTGTACGTCCACACCATGCCGTCGGCCGATACGGAGGGCAAATCCTCCGCCATAGCCCCGATATAGCGCCTTTCGCCCGCCGGGCTTTCCGGGTCAGCCTCCGTGAGGCTCCCCGTTATCAGCCCGGCAACAAAGGCACAGGCGCTGTCTTTTCCAACGGCGTGGGGGTTCAGCGTTTCCAACGGGCGTATACTCATTTCAAACCCCGGCAACAAAGGCGCGGCGGCTTGATTCCTGTTTCTCGCCGAACCGCATGAAACCAGCAGCGCGCTTAAAATAAAAAAGCATATTATTTTTTTTAACATTTTTATCACCTACCGGATAATTTTATCATATACGTTACATAAACGCCAGCTTGATTTAAATAATTAATTATGATATAATGCCTGAATAAGTAATTTTTCAAGCGGGGTATCAAAGTGAAAAAACCTGATAAAACCGCCGTTATGCGGATTGCTGTCCTTAGCGCGCTGCTCATCGCCGCCTACATAGCCTTCAACCGGCGGGAGGAAATTTTTCTGCGTATTATAAACGGGATATCGCTGGCGGGCATTGGGAACGTCCTGCTGGGTTTTGGCTGTATGATAAGGAACAGCGGGCAGTTCAGGCTTCTGGGCTACCGCGGTTACGCAAACCATACAGGCGAGCTGAAGAAACGCGTCGCCTCCGGCGAACTGCCCGAAGACACCGATATCCCTACATTCAACGAATACAGCGCGTCAAAATACGAAAAAAAGTGGCGGTTCCTGCCGTTTTTAATAGTCGGGGCGCCGCTGACGGCGGCTGCTGTTATACTGTCAATAATATACATGTAGGAGGCTCACATGGCGGGCCATTCAAAATTCTCAAACATCAAGCATAAAAAGGAACGCGCGGACGCCGTCAAGGGCAAGATTTTTACGAAGCTCGGACGCGAGATCGCCGTCGCCGTAAAAAGCGGCGGGCCTGACCCCGCCTCCAACATGACGCTGAAGAACATTATATTAAAAGCCAAGGCCAGCAACATGCCGAACGACACCATAGACCGCAGCATAAAGAAAGCCGGCGGCGACCCGGGCGCGATCAACTATGACAGCGTAATCTACGAGGGTTACGGCCCGAACGGAGTCGCCGTTATGGCGGAGGCGCTGACCGACAACAAAAACCGCGCCGCCGCCAATGTCCGCAACGCCTTCACCAAGGGCGGCGGGAGCATCGGCGCGATGGGCTGCGTCAGCTATATGTTCGCGAGGCAGGGCGTTATTTTAATTGAGGCCGGACAGGACGGGGGCCTGTCCGCCGACGGCTTGATGGAGCTGGCGCTGGACGCGGGCGCGGAGGATTTTATTGCCGGGGACGACGGCTATGAAATCCTCACGGGCGCGGACGGCAATGTGTTCGGCGCGGTTTCGGACGCGCTGTCCGGGAAGGGCATACAGCCCGTTTCCGCTGAAATTACCATGGTTCCGGCGGTTTATGTATCCTTGACGGACGCCGGCGACCTGAAAAGGATGAATAAGCTTCTGGAGCTACTGGACGATGAGGATGATGTTACCAATGTCTATCACAACTGGGAGCAATAACATGACTCCCGTACCGGATATCATTATAGACGAGCATTTAACGCGGGCGAAACCCGAGTATATCGCGGTCTGCCTGTATATTTTACGCTGGCGCAAGGAAGCCGCCAATCAGGAGCCCTCGATTGAGAGAACCGCCATGGCGCTTGGGCTTACCAACAGCGCCGTGGCCGACGCGCTTATGTATTGGGCCGGCTTTGGATTTAACCTGGCGCATAAGCCGCCGGAAACCGCGCGGCTTCTCAACCGCCCCGCCTACAGCGTCGGGGAGATTGAGAAAGCCGCCGGAAGCTCCGACGACGTGCGCTTTATGTTTGGCATGGCCGAACGGATATTCGGCAAGCCGCTTACCTACAACGACATGAGCCTGCTTATGGGCTTTTACGACTGGCTGGCGCTGCCCGTCCCCGTCATAGAGGTTTTGCTGGATTACTGCGTTTCCAGCAACAAGAAAAACAGCCGTTACCTGGAAAAAGTCGCCATAAACTGGGCCGACAGCGGCATAACAACCGTTGACGAGGCCGAGGCCTATATTAAAACCTGGGGAAACGATTACCGCGAGATCCTCAAGGCATTCGGGCATTCGCGCCGCGACCCCACCTCAAAGGAAGTCGCGTATATGCGCAAATGGCTGCGCGAATATGAGCTGCCCCTTGAACTGGTTCTTGAGGCCTGCGGCGCCACGGTGATAAATACCGGGGGCACGAGCTTTGCGTACGCGGACAGCATCATTGAGAATTGGCGCAAAAAGGGCATAACAACCCTGGAGCAGGTCAAGGCCGACGACCAGGCCTTCCGTGACGGCAAGGCGTCCGTTGAGCGGATGGAGAAACCGGCGCCCGCCGCCCGCCAGAAATCCCGGTTTGCCAACTACAAAGGGCGTGAATGGGATTTCGCTGAATTGGAGCGGCTTGCCGCGGAATATGCGGACAAGGCGGCGGAGGGTTAGCATATGTCAACACAGGTTGTAAACGAAGTTCTGCGCGAGTTTGAAAGGCGCAGGGATAAGGCCTCCGCGCTGCGCGAGGCGCGTTTGGCGGAAATATACGGAGCCGCGCCCCGGATAAAGGAAATTGACGAACGGCTGGTTATGCTTGGCATCGAGGTGTCGCGCGCCGTTTTAACCGGCGGGGACGCCGCCGCGCTGACCGCGGAGCTGGCGCGCGAAAGCGAAGCCCTGAACGCCGAGAAACAAAGGATTTTGGCGCAGCTTGACGGCTTGCGCGAAAATTATCTGGACGGGGTTTACGCCTGCGCTCTGTGCAAGGACACGGGTTACGAGGGTAACGCGCGCTGCGCGTGTTTCCGCCAGCGGCTTATTGAGGGGCATTACCGGTTTTCCAACCTGAATAAGGTCTTAAAGAAGGAGAATTTCGAAAGCTTTGATATTGAGCTGTTTTCTCCCGATACCGACCCAAAGACGGGCGTTTCCGCCAGAAACGTTATGGTCAAAAACCTTAACATTGCCAAGCGTTTCGTGGAAAATTTCAGCGATAAGGCCGAGAATCTGCTCCTGCACGGCATTTCCGGCCTTGGCAAAACCTTTATGTGCAACTGTGTGGCTAAGGCCCTTTTGGATCAAGGCCGCTCCGTCATCTACGTCACCAGCCCCCAGCTCTTCAAAATGGTCGAAAGCGCAAGGTTTGACAAAGACGACAGCGTCAGCGAAAAAGAGGTTTTCCTCGAAATGCTCCCCGAAGTGGATTTACTGATAATCGACGACCTGGGCACAGAGGTCTCAACCATAGTAACCACTTCCGAGCTGTTTAACATCCTGAACTCGCGCCTGCTGCACAACCGTTCCACCATAATCTCCACAAACTACAGTGTCCCGGAGATAACCAACATTTATTCCGACAGGATCACATCGCGCCTGTTCGGCAACTACATCATATGCAGTTTTACGGGCGAGGATTTAAGGATAAAGACAAGGTATAAAACATAATGACGCGCTTTGCCCGCCCGCGCCCTAGCCCCGCAAAACCGCCCCAAACCGCTTTTTCAGCGCGTCCAGCACGGCCTGCACCGTCTCCGACGTCTCCGCGTCGGTAAGCGTCCGCGCGGGATGGCGGAAATGCATCGAAAACGCCAGGGAACGCTTGCCCGGCTCTATCCCGGCCCCCGTATACGCGTCGAAGAACGCCGCTTCCTCAAGGAATTCGCCGCCCGTTTCGCGTATCGCGGCAAGGATATCGCCTACGGTATGGGCGTTGTCCGTAATCAGCGCAATGTCCCTGCGCATGGCGGGGAAGCGCGGCAGCGGATTGTACGCGGGCTGTTCAGCGCGGGCGAAGAGCGCGTCAAGGTACAGGGCGCAGACATAAGCGCGCGTATCAAGCCCGTAATCCTCACGGACAGCCGGGTGAACCTCGCCGATAAAGCCCGCGAACACGCCGTCCACGGCAATACAGGCCTTTCTCCCCGGATGAAGGAACGGAAGGTCTGTCGCATGCGGCGCGCCCTTAACCTCCTGCTCCCGCACAAACGCCGTCTTATTCGGATCCGCGCCGATCTTGCCCGCAACATACTCCGCCGCGCCTTTTATATCGTAAAAATCCCTGTTTCCGTACAGCCCCATGGTCACGATGTCAAGCTCGTCCGGCAGCTCCGTCATCGGAACGGATTTCGGCAGGTATACGCGGGCTATCTCGTACAGCGCGGCCTCCTCGTTCCGCCGGTTGTAATTAAGCGCAAGTGAGGTGAGCATCGCCGGGACCGTGGTAGTCCGCATGATGCCGTACTCCTCGCCCAGCGGGTTTTTAATGACGGCCGCGCGGCGCAAACCGCTGTTTCCGTCAAATCTTAAACGGTCAAAAACCGCCGGGCTTTCAAACGCGAAGCTGAGCGCCTCATGATAGCCCAGGGCCGACATAGCCTCCCTGACCCGGTCACGGAGAAGCTGCCGGTCATTTTTTTTGCCTATGCCGGAGGAGCCGGCAAGGGTCGTTTCGATGTTGTCATATCCGTACAGCCGCGCCACTTCCTCGGCGATATCGGCTTCGGCGATTAAGTCTGGGCGGAAGGTCGGGATTTTTGCCGCGCCGTCCTTTGCGGATATCCCAAGCCGCGCAAGGAAACCCTCTATTTCGGCGTCCGTAAGCTTCAAGCCCAGCAGGGCGTTTATCTTATTCCCATTATACCGTACTTCCCAAGGCTCACGCACGCCGGGATACGCATCCACAGCACCCTTAACGACGCTGCCCGCGCCGATTTGCTCAATCAGCTCAGCGGCGCGGTTTATTGCCGTAAGCGCAAGGTTTGGGTCAAGGCGTTTCTCAAATTTGGCGGAGGAATCTGTGCGCATGCCCAGTTTTTTTGCCGTCAGGCGGACATTTATGCCGTTGAAGTTGGCGGATTCAAGCAGAACGGCCCCCGCAACGCCCGTGATCATCGAATCCTCGCCGCCCATAACCCCCGCTACGGCAAGGCCGCGCTCTTTATCCGCTATAACCAGCATGGAGGGGTCAAGGCTCCGCGCCGTGCCGTCCAGCGTGGTCAAAACCTCGCCGGGCCGCGCGTTCCGCACAATAATCTCGCCGCCGCGCACACAGCCTATGTCAAAGGCGTGCATGGGCTGGCCCAGCTCAAGCATCACGTAATTCGTTACGTCCACGATATTGTTTATCGGGCGAAGCCCCGCCGCCGTAAGCCTGTGCCGCAGCCATTGGGGAGAAGGCCCGATTTTCACGTTCCGCACAACCCTGGCGCAGTACCTTGGGCAAAGCTCCGGGTTGTCGATCCTTACCTTAATAAAGTCGCCGACGTCGTTTCCGGCGGTCTCTCCGGGGTTGATTTCCCCGGCTTTAAGCGGGCGGTTAAAAGTGGCGGCGGCCTCACGCGCTATGCCCAGAACGGAGAAGCAATCCGGCCGGTTGCTTGTAAGCTCAAACTCCACAACGTCCTCGCGCAGTTCCAGGATAGGCGCGGGGTCCGCACCCAGCTCCACAGGCTCCGCGAACACGTAAATCCCGTCCTCGGGCGCTTCGGGATAGCTGTCGCGGTCATAACCCAGCTCCTCGATGGAGCACAGCATCCCGTCGCTTAATTCCCCGCGCAGCTCGCCCGCCGCAATCACCTTGTTACCCGCCAAAACCGCGCCGTCAAGGGCAACGGGCACATAATCGCCCGCTTTCAAATTCGTCGCCGCCGTAACGATCTGCACAGGCTCGGCGCGCCCTGTGTCAATTTTGGTTATCAGCAGCTTATCCGCGCCGGGATGCTTGTCTATGGACAAAACGCGCCCCGTCACAACGCCCGTGATATCCGCGCCCAGCGCCTCAAAACCCTCCGCTTTGGAACCGCTCATGGTCATGCGGTCCATAAACGTCTTTATATCCACATCGCCAAGGTCAACGAAATCATTCAGCCATGTCATCGGTATTTTCATTGCTAAAACCTCCACAATCCAATAATTCTTTTGCTTTCAGAAACCCTTTCCCCTGTCTTTCCTATAATTTCACAATATTGTAGCCCGACGCCTTCTCCAGCCTGTTCATGACGCTCAACCCCAGCTCCGTATCGTAAAACGCCTCGGAGTAAACCCGCGCCGCGCCCCAAAGGTCAAACCGCCGCAGCGCGCCGAACAGCGAACGCGCGATAGTTTCGGGCTGCGCGCGGCTTCCGGCGGAAATCACCCGGGCGTTTTTATATAAATCAGCTGTCTCATCCGATGCGAATACGCCCAGCTTCTCCGCGCCAAGCCCGGATTCCCGGCACATATTATTAATATACTCAACCGTTTTCCCGGCAGAGCCGTCCACAATGATAAGCTCCGCCAGCGGCGCGTAGTGGGCGTACCTCATGCCGGGCGCCTCCGGCGTGTCCAGCGTGGCGGGGCTTTGGGAAATCCCGTGCTTCAAGACGTTTTCGACCGTGCTCTTTGTAATAAAGCCCGGGCGCAGAAGGCGCGGTTCGCCGGTCATGTCGATTATCGTCGATTCTATCCCCACCGGGCAGGGGCCGCCGTCAAGGACGGCATCCACGCGCCCGTCCAGGTCTTGTTTCACATGGTCGGCGCCCGTCGGGCTCGGGCGGCCCGAGATATTCGCGCTGGGCGCGGCAACGGGCGTTCCGGCGGCTTGGATGAGCCTTCGCGCAATCGGATGGGCGGGACAGCGCACGGCAACCGTGCCGCGCTTTCCCGTAGCCGCCAGCGGTATCGAGGGGCCTTTTGGAAATATCATGGTCAGCGGGCCGGGCCAAAAGGCCTCCATCAGAAGCCGCGCCGACTCCGACAACGCCGAAACGCAGACCGCCAATTCGTTTACCGACGCTATATGCACAATCAGCGGGTTATCGCAGGGGCGGCCCTTGGCTTCGTAAATCCTCAGCAAGGCTTTCTCGTCAAAAACGTTCGCGCCCAGCCCGTAGACCGTCTCCGTCGGAAAAGCGACCAGCCCGCCGCCCTTAATGATCCCTGCGCAATGCGCCAAAACCTTGTCGTTATGCGGTTCGTCGCCGGGAATAATGTTCAGGTATTCCGTCATGACGACCCGCAGCATTTCTTGTATTTTTTACCCGAGCCGCATGCGCACGGGTCGTTCCGCCCGGGCTTCTCTCCGGCGACATAGGTGCCGGACCGGCGCTGCTCCTCTATCATGCGCTCCTGCGCCGCAACGTCGAAAAACGCGCTCCACTGCGGCAAAGTGTACAAATGCCGGGCTTTGTACTCAACCATTTTCCTGAATAATTTTTCGTAATCAAACTTTATGTCAATAATATAGTCCTCTGTTATTGATTCCGCGTCAATTTCAGAATCTATCGCCCCGCCGATGCCATCCAAAAAACCCACGGCGTGTTCGGGCTTCAACCCGTATTTTTTAGCAAATTCCATAAGCGGCGCATTCAACGCGCCCTGCCCTTCCGTCAGCAAATCCTCATAAATCCGCGTTTCAACCGGCATATATGTTTTCCAAAACGTCTTGTCGCTCTGCCCCTGGCTGTCATAGGCGGCCTTTATCCATGCCTCGTATAAACTCATTTCCTGTTCCCCTCTCTGTCAATACAAGATATTTTATAACACAAATTTGCTTTTGTCTATTTATCTTTAGATTTTTTTGTGTTTTTTTGCGTTTTTTGTGGTTAAACTAAAAAGAAATGGGGTGGGAGTATAAATATCTTAGCCAATAAATTCGGAACCCTTGCTTGCGCATTGCTTTTCCTGTTTAACGCAAAGCTGCCTTATGTCACGAAAAACGCCGAGCCGCAGCCCGACTATAACAAAAGCGAAATAATCAATATGATCAAGGAAACCCGCGTGGAGGGCTGTGTGACCCAAATCGCGGCACTCCGCGCCGATATGTCGGACGCCGCGGCGGTGGTAACCCTTCTGCCCGCCGGGTCACAGGTCGAGATCCTGCGGGACAGCGGCGAAATCTGGTACTTGGTCCGCGGCTTGAACTCCGGCAAGCCCGGCTGGGTGAGGCGCGAAGCGCTGACCATCACGCCGGACGGCCCAACGGACACAACCCGCATGAACAAAACCCAGCTTGAGGATTACGCCAACATAATGGGATACAACAGCCAGACGCGCTTCCTCGTAGTCGTCGATATCAGCCGCCAGCAAACCCATGTGTTCAAGGGCGAAAAGCATAAATGGGAGCTTATAGCGTCAATGGGCGTCTCCACCGGCAAAAACGAGTCGCCTACAGTGCGCGGCGACTTTAAGCTTACGGACAGGGGGCTTTGGTTTTACTCCGAACGCCTGCGCTCCGGCGCGAAATACTGGGTGCGTTTCGACGGGCCGTACCTCTTCCATTCCGTCGCAATGGACAGGGACGGCAACGTCACCGACGGCACGCTGGGCCGGAAAAGCTCCAACGGCTGCATCCGGCTGTCCGTTCCCGACGCCGAATGGTTCTACAAGAATGTGCCTGATAAAACTCGCGTAGTAATAATTTAATTTAATGCTACACTTTTCTCTTCCTTTCTCCGATATAAAAAGCGAGGATGGAATTCTTTTCAAGGAGGAGAAAGTTTATGAAGGTATCCAACAATACCAATACCCACGCGCAAACCGCCGCTCCTGCCGCAAACGACAATAAACAGGCGAACAATAAGCCCGCCGAAACAAAGCCGGCTTCAAACAGCCCCGCAGCCGAGTTTACAAGGTCTAAAAACCCTGTCGACAGGGCCGCGATAGACAGGCTTTTGAGGGAAAGCGACAATCAGGCGCAGATGTTCGAGAAGCTTGTATCCAGCGTCTTCAACAAACAGGGCCGCAACTTTGCCAAGGCTTGGGGCGCCGCCGAAAAGTCGGGCAACCTGAAGTCCTTGTTCCAAAACTTAAACGTCGATGCCGCCACGCGTGACAAAGCCCGCGAAATGGTTTCCGATGACGGGTATTTCGGCGTTAAGCAGACATCCGAGCGGCTTCTCAGCTTCGCCAAGGCCTACGCCGGGGACGACCCCGCTAAAATAGCCGAGATGCGCAGCGCCTTCGAAAAAGGCTTCAAAGCCGCCGAAAAAGCCTGGGGCGGCAAGCTTCCCGAAATATCCTACAAAACCCACGAAGCGGTAATGAAAGGCTTCGACGAAATGGAAGCAAACGCCCGCAAAGCCTGACATACCAATAACCAACAACCAAAGCAAAGGGTCCCCTCTAAAAAGGAGACCCTTCGCTTATCTTTTACCTATTACTTATCAATTAACAGCTCTCCGTCCCTAACCGCCACCTTTATTTTTCCGCCCTCCGCGGCCCTAAGCGCCGCGGTTGCCAGCTTCCGCGCTATGTCCTTGTTCACGATGCGCATAATCTCCCGCGCGCCGTATTCGCGGGACATCCCCTTCGAGGCTATCCAGTCCTCCGCGGCTTTCGTGACGTCCAGAGACAGGCCCTTCGCCTGCAGCCTGCGCCGTATTTCGTTCAGGGCCTTCCGGGTTATCGACGCCGCCATTTCGGGGCTTATGTGGTTGAACATGATCACCTCATCCAGCCGGTTGCGGAATTCGGGCGAAAACACGCGCTTTACCTCCGCGTCCAGCTCAATGCCGCCGCTGCTGCGCTCGTCAAAGCCGATAAACCGCTTGCCCAGCTCGCTGGCCCCGGCGTTCGACGTCATTATAATGATAATATTGCGGAAATCCGCCTTTTTGCCCGTGTTGTCGGTCATTGTGCCGTAATCCATCACTTGCAGCAGCATATTCATGATATCCCTGTGCGCCTTCTCTATTTCGTCCAGAAGCAGCACGGCGTGCGGGGTTTTGCGCACAGCGTCCGTCATCAGCCCGCCGTTTTCATAGCCCACGTAACCGGGCGGCGAACCGATCAGGCGGCTGACGGAATGGCTTTCCTGATACTCGCTCATATCATAGCGCAAAAGCCCGATATTCAGGCAGTTCGCAAGCTGTTTAGCGATCTCCGTCTTGCCGACCCCCGTCGGGCCTACGAACAGCAGGCTGGCAACCGGTTTATCCGTACCGCCAAGCCCCGCGCGGGATACGCGCACAGCCGACGTTACGGCCTCGATAGCGGAGTCCTGTCCGAAAATAGTCTCCTTCAACCGCGCGTCCAGTTGCAGCAGGCTCTTTTCCTCCTGCTCGGTCACGCCCGATTCCGGGATTTTCGCCATCAGCGCAACGGTGCGCTCAACGTCGGGTACGGCGGCTTCAATCGGCTCATTTCCGGGGTTTTTGATGCGCAGGTACGCGCCCGTTTCATCCAAAACGTCGATGGCCTTGTCCGGCAGCCGCCTGTCGCTCAGGTACCGCCCGGCAAGCTCGCAGGCGCGGTTTATGACGGATTCGTCAAAGGTAACGCCGTGGAACTCCTCGTATTTGGATTTTACGCCCATCAGCATCTTAACGGTCTCCGCAACGTCCGGCTCCGGCACGTCTATTGACTGGAAGCGCCGCGACAAAGCCGCGTCTTTCTCGAAATATTTCCTGTACTCGTCAAATGTCGTCGCGCCTATGAATTTAAGCGTGCCCTTTTGCAAATACGGCTTCAGGATGCCCGAAGCGTCCATCGCCCCGCCGCTTACGGCCCCCGCTCCCACAACGGAGTGTATCTCGTCGATAAATACAATCGGGTTGACAAGGGACGCGCAGGCATCCAAAATGCTGATAAGCCTCTCCTCAAAGTCGCCCCGGTATTTTGTCCCCGCTAAAACGCCGCCCATCTCCAGGCTTACAATCGTCGCGCCTTTCAGCTTATCGGGGACGTCGCCGGAAGCGATAAGCTGCGCCAAGCCGTGGGTTACGGCGGTTTTGCCCACCCCCGCGTCGCCCACATGGACGGGGTTGTTCTTCACGCGGCGGCACAGGGCCTGTATGGTGCGCTCAAGGAGCTCCCCGCGCCCGATCAGCGGGTCAAGCTGCCCCTCCCGCGCCATTTTTGTCAGGTCAACGGTGTACGCGGAGAGGGTTTCGGCGGCGGACACGGCCTTCTGAGCCGCCGTCTGCGCCGTCGCCTTCGCGTCCTTTTTCGCGCCGTGTGATATATGGCGCAAAAGCTTCAGCTTCGTCACGCCGTTTTTATTCAGGATGTAGACGGCGAAGCATTCGGGCAGATGGTATATCGCCGCCAGGATATCGCCCAGCGCGACCTCTTCCTTGCCCGCGCCCGACGCGCTCCCCGCGGCGATCTCGAACATCTTCATAAACGCGAAGCTCTCAATCGGCACATCCGGCAAAACCGTCGATTTCGCGTACTCATTATCCGTATCGGGCGCGGTGCTCAGTTTGGTCATATAACGCCTGAAATAATCCTCAATGCTCGCCGAAATGCCGTTAATCACGCCGCCGCTGGCCTCCAGCATGGATTTGCCCGCGTCGAACATAAGCGCCGCGTACAAAAAATGCTCCGGGGTCAAAAATTCGTGAAGCTGCATCTTCGCCTCGTTAAAGGCAACGATGTATATTTGGTTGGAAATGCTGTCCAGTTTCATCTGCCTGTAGCCTCCATTACCGAGACCCTTAGCGGGAAATTCTTCTCCTCGGCCATCCTTTCGGCCAGAAGCCGCTTCGTGACGGCGATATCAAAGGGATAAACCCCCGCGACGCCCTCACCGTTGATATGCACGTCGGTCATGATACGCGCGGCTTCCTCCGCCTGTTTCTGAAAAACGCGCATAAGCACGGCCACCACGAAATCCATGGTGGTGTAGTCGTCGTTGTGCAAAACGACCGCGTAAAGGTTCGGTTCCCTCAGTTCCGGCATAAACGCGTTCCCGCGCTCCTCAATTCTACGGGTTTCGCCCGGCATATAAATGCTCCTTTTTTCGCATAGCAAATATATATTGATTTTACCACCAGTTATCTGTTACAATCAATACTAAACTTTTTATCGGAGATTCGGATGCTAAACATAAGCGAAATTGATAATGAATATTACAATTATCTGGGCATGGTGGCGGGCTTGTTCACCGAGCAATGGGAAGGGGCAATTGAGTTCCTGCGCCGTAAAACGCCGAGAAACATCAAAAAGCTTGACGCCTACATGCCCATTATATACCGCCGCTGGTATTTCAGCTCCCTGACCGAGGATTCCCTGCTGTCGCCCGCAAACCTTATCGCCGTGCTGAACCGCCACTACGGGCTGCCCGAAACCGCGGCCCTGCGCCTTTGCCAAAAGCCCGGAAAAAAAGGGTTTGAATACAGCCTGACATTCTTCGAGGCCGAAAACCACCCCCTGATAGCAGACCTGAAACATTTGATGGAAAACATAGGGCCGACATACGACGCCGCGGAGCCGGGAAACTGGAACCTTCAAGGCCTTACCATGCGCGACGGCGAATACCTGCGTTTCCTGCACAGCCTTGCCCTGAACCTGCGGCTTGCAAAGAAAATGCCGTCCGTCGGCAGAGCCGTGGGCATGGTGAACAGCACGTGGAAAGCGTTTTTCGATAACGAGCCCGAATCGGTGCTTAAAAGGCTTGCCGGCGCGGTATTGGACATTTGCATCGAGGCCCTTGGCGAGATTCTTCCCCTTAAAAAAACATATAAACAAAAAATGATGAGGTACTTTACAAACCCGAAACCCGTGGACGAGATATTCAACGACCTGTTTGCCGATTCGGGCATAGATATTATAGGGCTTTTTAACGAGTTTGACTACAGCGCCGAGTTACTTGACGAATTGAACGATGATTTTGACGGCTCAAGTAAAAACACGGGGCTTGCAAGCCTGCACGCGGATATCATGAGCGGGGCGTTTTTTATGGGCGTGCAGCTTGACCGCCTGTTTTTTACGCCCCTTGCCTACTACTGCCGGTTTATCCAGCCCCTGTACATCCTGCCCTGCAATGTCAAAAATGAGCTTGAGTGCATGCTGGACATGCTTGGGCAGAAAAAAAACGCGGTAAAAAACGATGGGTTTGATGAGCTGGACGTTTTGTCCATGGTCTACTCGCCCTGCACAATATACGCGCTGACCGCGCTTGGCTTCGACATTGCCGGGGAGGGCGCCAGTAACACGGAAAAGGTCTTTTTGCCGCCCGACACGCCGGTCAAGGCGATTATACCGGAGCTGCGCGGGCTTGTGAGCCGCAGTTTTGAGAAGGGCGGTGAATGCGACGTTGTGACCGTTAAAATCATACCGCGCGGCTTCAAAAGCTTCTGGGTGAACGCGGAGCTTGACGCCGCGATGCCCCTGAACGCCCTGCACCTCTTTATCTGCGCGAATTTCAGCATAATTCCGGGCCATGACTACAGCTTTTACCCCGGGCGGGGCGAGAACCCCTTTGCCGAGTACACCAACCGCCCGCCGCGCAAATCCCGGCTCTCCGCCCCGCGTGAGAACACGCCCGCCAAGACGAAAATCGCGGATCTGGCCTCCCAGCCGGGCGACGCGATTTTTCACAAAATCGATTTTCAGGACCGTGAGATGCATTTCGACATCACAATCATGAAAACAGAGCGCAAGTCCGCCGATTCCCTGCCAAGGATCGCGCGGCGCGGAAAGGGGTATACGGAACAATGATCCAGCAGAATCTATATCCCGACGAGGAAAACAGCGACGCTCAGCTAACCAAAAAAATAACGCTTCTGTACCTTGTCAATAAATTTGATATCCCGCTTGCTTCCACTCATATCACGCAGTTCGCATTAGAACAGGGATTAATGAACTATTACCAGGTTTTGACATATTTACAGGAAATGGTGGATGTGGGATATCTTGACAAATCCTCAAACCACGGCTCAAACCATTTCACTATCACGGGCGACGGCGCGGCGGCCCTGGAATCCTTTATCAAGCTTGTAAACAACGACGTGAAAAATAAGGTAACAAAATTCGCCGGCGAAAACCGGCGAAATGTTAAAAAGGACTTTGAAAATATCGCGAATCATTTCTATGACCGCACTACAAAGGAATATATAGTAAAATGCGGCGTTTACGAAGAGGATATGACCTTGATGGAGCTGAACCTCTCCGTGGTGTCCAAGGAGCAGGCCGTGGCGATCTGCACGAACTGGAAGGCCAATGTGGCGGGGCTGTACGGTGAGATATTAGGGCTTCTGCTGAAAAATTAACTATGTACATCCTCGGCATACTTTTCATTTCCGCATATGCCGCACAGCCATATTTTTTTAGCGGGAGCCTCTTCCCCGCGGTGTCCCGGCCCTTCGGGTATTTGGCCGCGCAAGGTTTCTATCGCCTGCGTTACGGCTCCGCATCCGGCGCAGGGCGCCTCCAAGGCTTTTTCCCGCGCGGCGGCTTGCTCTTTTTCCTTCTGTTCGGCGGCTTCCCTCCGCCCTCTTTGCTCCGCCGCTTCCGCTTCCATTTTCTCCAGTTTTTCCTTTTCCTTCATCTGCGCGACTTTTATTTGATGGTTAGCGACCGTTACGGGGTAAGCCGCGAGATTATAACCGCAATCGGGATTCGGGCATTTCCTGGATTTGACGTAAACGCCCTCCCTGCCGCAGTCCGGGCAGACCACAAGGTTCTGCGGCGGCAAAGCCTGCTCGGGCTTTTGATTCGCGGGTATTTTAAACAAGCGTTTGCGGTATCTCCATTTCAGTCCAAAATTAGTGCTGAAGCCCGCCAATTCCAATAAATTTATGACGGCTACCGCCAAAGCGATGGCGGCCATCAGCCCCGCTATCAGCTTCCCCATTCCAAACCCTCCCGATACTTAGGGTGTATTCTGCCTCTGCTTCCCCCAAGCCTCCGCCAGCCCGGCTTCCATCCTTGCCAGAACCGCTTTTGTCTGGGGTTTGTTATGCCCCGATACGCAAAAATCGAAATCGTATCTTTTGTAGGTTTCGATAAGTTTCCGGAAAGTCTCCATATCCGTGTCGATCCACGGCACAATTTCCTCTTCCGTGTCGCCGATGTTGTCCCCGGCGTGCAGAACCTTGTCAACCGCGTCATAAACGCTTATGCAGTCCGCCGAGTGGCCCGGCGAGTGGAAAATGACGACCCCGTCCTCCGGGAAGCGTATCTCGCCTTCAAACACCGTATTTGGCAGGCATTTGCGCATTTCGCCGTCCTTGTATTTCGCGCATCCCCTGTCTATTTCATCCCAATTTTTCTCTATTAACTCACGGCATGCCGAATGGGCGATTATAAAGCTTTTCTCAAAAACAAAGTTTCCAAAGATATGATCCCAATGCCAATGGGTATTGACGGCAATAACCGGCTTCCCGTCATTGGCGGTATATTCAAGGACCGGCGCGACACTGCCGCTGCCAAGCCCCGTATCTATCACATAATTGTATTTATTCCCCAAAATAAGCCCCAGGTTCAAATCGTAGCCCTCGCCCATGGGCTGGGTGAACATAATGTTGCGTTCGGTAATTTTAACGGGCTTCATTGCCGGTTTCATTAATATTTCAACCTTTCAGCCAAATATGCTTTAAGCTCCGCAACGGCGACACGCTCCTGCTTCATGCTGTCGCGCTCGCGTATGGTTACGCGGTTGTCCGTCTGCGAATCGAAATCGTAGGTTATGCAGAACGGCGTGCCTATCTCGTCCTGGCGGCGGTAGCGCTTGCCGATGGAGGACGCGTCGTCGAAATCGCAGTTCCATTCCGCGCGCAAATCCCTGTAAATCTTATAGGCGTCCTCGGAAAGCTTCTTTGAAAGCGGCAGAACCGCGGCTTTTACGGGCGCAAGGGCGGGATGCAGGCGCAGGACTATGCGGATATCTTCCTTTTCGCCCTCGGCGGCAAGGTTCTCCTCGTCGTAAGCGCCGCAGAAAAACGCCAGAAGCATACGGTCCACGCCCAGCGCCGGCTCTATTACGTACGGGATGTAGCGACGGTTTTGCTCCTGGTCGAAGTAGGTCATGTCCTCGATGCTGTGCTCGTTGTGGGCCTTCAAGTCAAAGTCCGTGCGGTCGGCGATGCCCCACAGCTCGCCCCAGCCGAAGGGGAACAGGAATTCGATGTCCGACGTGGCCTTGGAGTAATGGGACAGCTCCTCCGCCTCATGGTCGCGCACGCGGAAGTTGGATTCCTTTAAACCCAAGCCCTTCACCCAGTCTATGCAGAAATTCTTCCAGTATTCAAACCATTCGAGGTCCGTTTCAGGCTCGCAAAAAAACTGCATCTCCATCTGCTCAAACTCGCGGGTGCGGAAAATGAAGTTTCCGGGCGTTATCTCGTTGCGGAAGCTCTTGCCTATCTGCGCTATGCCGAAGGGCACCTTTAACCTTGACGTGCGCTGGACGTTCTTAAAGTTGACGAAAATGCCCTGGGCCGTCTCGGGACGCAGGTAAACCACGTTCGCCGTATCCTCCGTAACGCCCTGAAATGTCTTAAACATCATGTTAAACTTGCGGATATCGGTAAAATCATAACCCTTGCAGCTTGGGCAGCAGATTTTCTTCTCCGCGATATAAGCCTTCATGTCAGCGTCGCTCATCGCGCCCGCGTTTACCGTTATCCCGTTCGCTTCGGCGTAGTCCTCAATCAGTTTGTCCGCGCGGAAGCGCTCCTTGCACTTGCGGCAGTCCATCAGCGGGTCGGCGAAGCCGGCCAAATGCCCGGAAGCCGCCCACACCTTGGGATTCATAAGAATCGCCGCGTCCAGGCCCACGATATTTTCGTTCTCCTGCACAAACTTTTTCCACCACGCGCGTTTAACGTTGTTTTTCAGCTCCACGCCCAGCGGGCCGTAGTCCCATGTGTTCGCCAGGCCGCCGTAAATCTCCGAACCCGGATATATAAAACCTCTATTTTTCGCAAGAGCCACGATTTTATCCATTATCTGAAATGCCTCCTCAATAATTCCGTCTATTATACCACACAGGCGAAAAAAAAGCAAGGCATTGCGCCGGCTTTAATTTTATGTTATTATTTTCTTGTAGGTAGTGAAAGCAGACAGGCGAGCCTAACATCTTGTTAGGAGGTGATGCCGATGAAAAAGAACGTTGACCTTTTTACTTTATTATTCGCGTTCGGTATCTTTTTGTTGGCGTTGCTCACTTTTATCTTTTCTTTCGGATAAAAAGTAATCCACTCTGCTACTACCAATAGCAGAGTGGACAAAGCAACACGCATTTTGCTATAATGTAGGTTCGCCACCGGTGAATAGCTACCTACACTTATTATAACACAGATTTATTAAATGTAAACAGAAATTTTCGGGAGAGTGTTCGCGATAGATGCGTTGAATAATCTGCTTCCGCGGCTGCGGGGGCAAGGGAAAAAAGTTGTGGCGGTAGCCGCCGCCGCCGACGCGCATGTCCTTGAGTCCGCCGCGCGCGCCCGGGAGCTGGGAATCGCGGATTTTGCGCTGTTCGGGGACGTTGGGAAAATAAAGGATATCTGCGCGGGGCTGGGCGTTGACCACGGATTGTTCGAGCTGGTTCAGGCAGATACGGACGCCTGCGCCGCAAGCCTCGCCGTCAGCCATGTCGCCCGCGGCAAGGCAAGCGCCATCATGAAGGGTTTGTGTGAAACCTCAACCATCATAAAAGCCGCCCTGGATAAGGAACACGGCATCCGCGCAAGCCGCCGGCTCTCGCATATGGCGATGTTCGCGCTGCCCGCGGAATTTTACCATAAACCGCTGTACGTCACGGACGCGGCGGTTAATATCGCGCCGGATTTTGAGCTTATGAAGGAGATCATCGAAAACGCCGTGAACGCGGTGAAAAGCCTTGGCCTTGCGGAGCCTAAGGTTGCTTTGATTGCGGCTAAGGAAAAATCCGACCCTAAAATGCCCGTTACCCTGGAGTTTGACGAGTTGACCAAGCTTAACGAAGCAGGCTGGCTGCCGGGCTGTTCTGTGCGGGGGCCGCTGGCGCTGGACTGCGCCGTATCGCTGGAGGCCGCAAAAACCAAGGGCTTGGACGGCCCCGTGATAGGCGACGCGGACATTATTTTCTGCCCGGATATAGAGGCCGGAAATGTGCTGTACAAATCCCTGACCATGTTCACAAAAGCGGCCGCAGGCGGCGTAATCCTGGGCGCGAAGGCGCCCGTCATCCTCACCTCGCGCTCCGACTCCGCCGGCAACAAGCTCCTATCCATCGCGCTTGGCGCGCTTATTAAAGGAGAATAAATATGCTGATTCTGACAATCAATCCCGGTTCGACATCAACGAAGCTCGGGATTTTTAATGGGGACAGAGACGGGCTTAAAGAGCTGCACACAGAGACTATCCGTCATGAAGCCGGCGAACTTGCGGCGTTTCCGACGCTTATCTCTCAGCTTGGCTTCCGCAAGGAGCTGATTATCCGGGCCGTAAAAAACGCCGGGCTTGAAATGGGCGATATCGGGGGTTTTATCGGGCGCGGCGGGCTTATCCGTTCAATTGAGAGCGGCTGTTATAAGGTTAACGAAGCGATGCTCGCGGACGCCGGGAGCGGCTTGCAGGGCGTACACGCCTCTAATCTGGGCAGTCTGCTGGCGCACGCCGTGGCGCAAACCCAGGGTAAGGACGCATACATAGCCGACCCGGTAGTCGTGGACGAATTAATGCCGGAAGCCCGTATTTCCGGGCATCCGCTGATGGAGCGCGTAAGCATCTTCCACGCGCTTAACCACAAGGCCATCGCCAAAAAGCATTGCAAAGACCATGGCCTTGATTACGCGGAGGCTAACCTCATAGTCGCGCACATGGGCGGCGGCGTGAGCGTTGGCGCGCACAGGAAGGGCCGCGTAGTTGACGTGAACAACGCGCTGTACGGCGAGGGGCCGTTTTCGCCGGAACGCTGCGGAACCCTGCCCGCGCGGCAGTTGATAGACATTTGCTTCTCCGGCAAATATACGAAAGAGGAGATTTGCGCCATGGTGCAACCGAAGGGCGGCCTGGTGGCGTATTTCGGCATAAACGATTTCAAAAAGGCCGTGGAAATGGCCGGAACTGACGAAAAAGCGCGGGTTGTGCTTGACGCCATGCTTTATAACATAGCGAAGGCGGTCTGCGCCTGTGCCGCCGCGCTTTGCGGCAGGGCGGACGCGGTTTTGCTGACCGGGGGCATGGCGTACAGCGCTTATCTGGTTGAATATATTACGCGGCGCGTTGAATTTATCGCTCCCGTGTACGCTTATCCCGGTGAGGACGAGCTGTGGGCGCTGGCTTCGGCGGTTTTCAGGGTTTTGACGGGTGAGGAAGAGGCTAAGGTTTATTAATACAGTCATTCTAGTTTAAAACTGATTTTCAACTGTAATGACTATTTGGAGGTAGTTATGAAAAACCTTATTTTAGAGGCGATTGACGGTATCCGGGGAGAGTTGGTTGAGTTATCGATGGAAATCCACAGAAACCCGGAGCTGGCGTTTAAGGAGTATAAGGCTTGCGCCGCGCTGGCTGAGTTTCTGCGGAAGCATGGGTTTACCGTGGAGACGGGTATTGCGGGGCTTGAAACCGCGTTCCGGGCGGTTAGGGATTTTGGCGAAGGGCCTACGGTGGCCTTTATAGCCGAGTATGACGCGCTGCCGGAGATCGGACATGCCTGCGGGCATAACTTGATCGCCATGATGGCGGCGGGCGCGGCGGCGGGGCTGGCGGCGGCCGGGGATGGTTTTAAAGGCAAAGTAACCGTACTGGGTACGCCCGCCGAGGAAGGGCTTGGCGGCAAGCTGAACATGCTGGACGGCGGGGCCTTTGACGACGTGGACTTCGCACTGATGGTGCATCCTAGCGGCGAGAACCTTATAAACCGCACCAGCACGGCGTTACAGCACTGGACAGTTGCCTTCGCCGGGAAAAACGCCCATTCGTCGAACCCTCAAAACGGCATAAACGCGCTGACCGCCGCCATGCAGACGTTCCATAACATCGACGTGCTTCGCCCTCTGATGCCCTTGACGGCGAACATAAACGGCATCATCACCGAGGGCGGCACGGCGGCGAATATTATCACGGACCGCGCGGTTGCGGAGTTTACCGTACGCGCCAAGACCTTGGACGACCTGCATATTGTCTGCGACTACATCACGCGCGCGGTGAAGGCCGCGGAAGTCCTGACCGGCGCTTCGGCAACCGTTTGCCGCGACGCCTGCTACGCCGAGTTCCATCCCAACCGCGCCATGAACCGGGCTTTTGGGGACAACATGTCCGGGCTTGGCATAGTTATGAATGAGGCCGATAACGAGGGCAAATACGGGTCTTCGGACATCGGCAACGTTTCGCTGAAGGTGCCCTCCGTCCACGCTTATCTGGAGATCGGCTCGAACTATCCCGGGCATCATTTGGGGTTCACGGAGGCCAGCGCTTCGGACTATGCGCACATAATGGCTGTGAAAGCCGCTAAGGGGCTTGCTTTGACGGGGTTTGACATTATGGCTGACGAAGCGCTGCGGAAGAGAATCAGGGATGAGTTTGAGAAGGAAGTACTTTATCCAACCACATAAAGCACAAAAAAACACAAAAAAATGCAAAAAATTTAAAATAAATCATAAAACATATCAGGAGGCAATCGCATGAAAATCTTTGATTACATGCAACAGTACGGATACGAGCAGCTGGTTTATTTCCACGACAAAGCCACCGATTTAAAGGCCATCACCTGTATCCACTCCACTGTGCTTGGCCCTTCTCTTGGCGGCACGCGGATCTGGAACTATCAGGACGAGGACGAGGCCACGCTGGACGTTCTGCGCCTTGCGCGGGGCATGACGTACAAGTCGGCCTGCGCGGGGTTGAATTTGGGCGGCGGCAAAGCCGTTATCATCGCCGACCCTCAGGAGCTTCGCAAGGACATCGTGCGCCGCGAGGCATTCTTCCGCTCCTTCGGGCGTTTTGTGGAGGGACTTAACGGGCGTTACATCACCGCCGAGGACATGAACACCACCACGCAGGACATGGATTATATCAACATGGAAACGAATTTTGTCGTAGGCCTTGAGCATAAATCCGGCAACCCCGCGCCGTTCACGGCTTTGGGCGTTTATAAGGCCATTCTGGCCTGCTGCGAGGCCGAATACGGCAGCACCTGCCTGAAAGGCAAAAAGGTGCTGGTGCAGGGCATCGGCGCGGTTGGCTACAGGCTTTGCCAGCACTTGCACGAGGACGGCGCGGAGCTGTTCGTTTCCGAGCTGAACAGGGAACGCGTGGCCGCCGCCGTCGAGAAATTCGGCGCCGTAGAGGTTGACGGCAACGACGTTTACGGCTTTGACTGCGATATCTTCGCCCCCTGCGCGAAGGGCGCGGGACTGAACGACGAGACGATCCCCCGCCTGAAGTGCAAGATTATCGCGGGCGCGGCGAACAACGTGCTTGCCGATATCAAGAAACACGGGCAGCAACTGCATGACCGGGGCATTATCTACGCGCCGGACTATGTGGCCAACGCGGGCGGCGTGATTAACGTGTACTGGGAGCTGCACACCTACGACGTGGAGACGGTAAAGCGCGGCATTGAGCGCATTTACAGCCAGACGCTGGAGATTATCCTCACATCGCGCGAGAAAAACCTTCCCACCGCTCTTATCGCCGACCAGATGGCCGAGGCGAGGATTGACGCTATGAGGCATGTTAACAGCATTTACTTAAACAAAAGGTGAATTTTCCGGTAATCGTAACGGGCTGCTACGGCGCGGGGAAAACGGAGTTTTGCGTGAATTATGCGATTTCCCTGGCGGTGATTTTTCCGCCGGAACATTCTATGCCTGAACCTGTCAAGCTTGCCGATATGGATGTGATGAACCCGTATTTCCGCAGCCGCGAAAAGGCTGAATTCCTTGCCCGGCGCGGCGTTCAGGTTATCGGCAACTTGACGGGCAACAGCGGCAATCAGGATGTCCCGGCTATCGGCGGGGATGTGCTGCGGGCCGTTCTTGCAAGGGACGCGCTGGTTGTCGATTTGGCGGGTTCCTCTGCGGGTTTGCACGCGCTGGCGTTTTTTCGGGAACACCTGACGGGTTACGAGCTGTGGGTGGTTTTGAACGCCTTCCGCGAGGAATCGGCGACCGTTGACAAGGGCCTCAGGTTTATCCAAACGGCGGAGAAAGTCAGCGGCCTGCGCGTTACGGGCATTGTGAACAACAGCCATATGCTGCGGTTTACAACTGCGGACGACGTGCTGCGGGGGCAGGAGCTTTCGGCGGATGTGGCTGAAAAGACCGGAATTCCCGTGAAATACACGTTTACGCATACGGAAATCTATAACGTGATTAAGCATGAGCTGATTTCACCCGCTCTTACCTTTAACAAATTGATAATGCGGGACGATTGGCTGTAAACGCTATTTTTGTGTTTTTTTGTGTTTTCTGTGGTTGATAAATGGTTTTATTTATAGAAAGGGGCTAGAAATGGCTAAAATCAAACTGACCTTCGCCCAGGACTTTTGCAAGGGATGCCTGCTGTGCGTGGACACCTGCCCTAAGAAGATCCTGCGGCTGAACTTGGAGAACGTGAACCAGAAGGGGTATAATCCCGTGGAATGCGTTGATATGGGCGTTTGCACGGGCTGCGCTATGTGCGCGTTCATCTGCCCGGACTCTGTTATCGGAATGGAGCGTGAGGATTCATGAAAACTTTGATGAAAGGCAACGAGGCCGTCTCCGCCGCCGCCATCGCCGCGGGCTGCAAGGCGTTTTTCGGCTATCCCATCACGCCCCAGAACGAGATTCCCGAGTATATGTCGGCTAAAATGGCCGAGTCGGGCGGCGTTTTTGTACAGGCCGAATCGGAGATCGCCGCTATTAACATGATTTACGGCGGCGCGGCAGCCGGGGCGCGGGTTATGACGTCAAGCTCCTCGCCGGGCATCGCGCTGAAGCAGGAGGGCATTTCGTACCTTTGCGCCGCGCGCCTGCCCTGCCTTATCGTCAGCGTAATGCGCTGCGGGCCGGGGCTTGGCGGCATTCTGCCCAGCCAGGCGGATTACTTCCAGGCGACAAGGGGCGGCGGCAACGGCGACTACAACACCCCCGTCTACGCGCCGAACAGCATCCAGGAGGCAACGGACCTCGTACAGAAGGCCTTTAACGTGGCGGAGCAGTATCGCACGCCCGTAATGGTCGTGATGGACGGCCTGCTGGGCCAGATGATGGAGCCCGCCGAAATCAAGCCAATCCCGCGTTTTAAGAACGATACCGACAAGTACGCCACAAACGGCGAAAGCGGCAGACGCGGGCGCAATATCGTTAATTCGCTGAATTTGCAAGCCGCCGCTCTGGAGCAGTCCAATCTGCGGCTTGCCGAGGTTTATAAGGAAATTATCAAAAACGAAGTTATGTATGAAAGCACGGTTGAGGACGGCGACGAGCTGGTTATCGCGGCGTACGGCACGCCCTCGCGCATCGCGCAGAACGCCGTCGCGGAGCTTCGCGCCAGAGGTATTAAGACCGGGCTTATCAGGCCGGTAACACTGTGGCCCTTCCCGGACCTTGCGTTCCAGTCCCTTCCGTCAAGCGTTAAAAACGTGCTGGTGTGCGAGCTCAGCATGGGCCAGATGGTGCAGGACGTGCGCCTTGCGCTTAACGGCAAGCTTCCCGTGCATTTTTACGGGCGCACGGGCGGCGTGATCTTCGAGCCGGAAGAGATTGTTGAAAAAGCCTTAGAAATAGCGGGAGGTGGGCAGTAATGGCGGTTATCTACGAAAAGAGCAAAGGGTTGAACGAGCGGGCGCTGACCTATTGCCCGGGCTGTACCCACGGCATTGTGCATAAGCTTGTGGCGGAAACGCTGGTCGAATTGGATGTGCTGGGCCGCGCGGTGGCCATCGCGCCCGTCGGCTGCTCCGTGTTCGCCTACGATTTCTTCAACTGCGACGGCGTGCAGGCCGCCCACGGGCGCGCTCCCGCCGTAGCCACGGGCATCAAGCGCTGCGCGCCGGATTCCATTGTTTTCACCTATCAGGGCGACGGCGACCTTGCCGCAATCGGCACCGCCGAGACCGTCCACGCCGCGCACAGGGGCGAAAACATCACCGTCATCTTCATCAACAACGCCATCTACGGAATGACGGGCGGGCAGCTTGCCCCCACCACGCTGATCGACCAAAAGACCTCAACCTCGCCCTTCGGACGCTCCCAGTCCGCCCAGGGCCTGCCGATAAAGGTGTGCGAAATGCTTGCCGCCATCCCTTCCAGTTTTTACCTGGAACGCACATCCGTACACGACGTTCCGAATATACGTAAAACCAAAAAAGCCATCAAAAAGGCGTTCCAATATCAAATTGAGAACCGCGGCTTCACGATGGTCGAAATCCTGTCCACCTGCCCCACGGGCTGGAACCTCACACCCGTTGATTCCATGGGCTTTGTGAAGGATCAGATGATGCCCTACTACCCGCTGGGCGTTTATAAAGACGGAGGTGCCGAATGAACGAACGCATCCTAATTGCCGGATTCGGCGGGCAGGGCGCGCTGACCGCCGGGCAGCTCATCGCCTCGCTGTACCTGAACCGCGGGGTTAACGTGACCTGGATGCCGTCCTACGGCGCGGAAATGCGCGGCGGCACGGCAAACTGCTCCGTCATAGCCAGCGACGGCGTTATCGGCAGCCCAATCGTCTCCGCAAACGCCGGCATAGTTATGGCCCTGAACAGCCCGTCACTGGACAAGTTCGAGCCTGTCGCCGCTCCCGGCGGTACGGTTATCCTGAACACATCCATCGTGACGCGCGGCTTAAAGCGCGGCGACGTAAAATCAATCAAAATCGACGCGTCCAACATCGCCGTCAATGAGCTTAAAAACATCAAGGTCGCCAACATGGTCATGCTGGGCGCGTATCTCACGCTGCACCCGGAGTTTACCGACGACGAGATTGAGCGCGTCCTTAACGACCGGTTCGGCGCGAAGGCCGCGGCTTTGATCCCCCTGAACATGAAAGCCATCGCAAGCGGGAAAGCCAATGCCGCACGGTAACAAGCCTTACGGCCGCACACCCCCGGAAACGGTATGTTTGCAGGGGAGCGGCGCGCAAAACGAAGATTTCTTCGGGTATAACGATAATTGGTATTGGGTGTTCGACGGGACGAACCTTTCAACAAGCGTCACCTGTTTTGCCATGGTTATGGCACATATCGGGGAGAAGAACATTGATATTGCCTGCCTCAGCGACTGCGCCGCCATTATTTGGCGGCGCGGCTCATGTGAAGCCGAGGTTTACACCGATACGCGGATTGATAAATTTACAAAGCGGACAAAACGGGTACTGGATTATGCCCGGAAGAACGGGCTTTCCGGGGCCGGGGGCCGTGAACTGGCTCTTAGGCAGATTGTTAAAAACCGGAGGTCGATGAACAAACCGGGCGGGTATTGGGTCGGCACGGCTGACGGCGCGGGGTTTGACCAGGCTTTGACTTGGAGCGTTGATATAAAAAACGCGGATCAGGTTCTGCTCTGCTCCGACGGTTTTATGCGTTTGTTTGAATACAACATTATGAGTATGCATGATTTTTTCATAAACGGGGTAACTTTAAATGAAGCCGCGCGGCTTTTACGCGCGTTTGAGCGGGATATACCGGACTTTACGGAGCTGAAGCGGCATGATGATGTTACCGCGGTTCGGGTGACGGTTTAACTAGCTCCTTAAAAATGTAATTTAATTTTACGTTTTGACAGACTTATTGGTTACCATTGCGTAATTATTAGTTACATATCTATCATTCTACTTTAGGAGGTAGCACCATGAAAAAAGTTTTTACCCTGTTCCTCGCCGCGGTAATGGTTTTAAGCGGCTGCGTCACACAAATCGGCACGAAGCAAGCCGAGCCTGCCGAACCAATCGGCATTGCCGCTGCATTTGTTGAAATGATTGGAACCGGCGCGTACGCCGAAGCTTGGGAAATGCTTGACGAAACCATGCGCTCCGTGATTCCAAGCGCCGATGTGCTTGCGGAGGCATGGGCGTCCATCACCGCGTTCACCGGCGAATTTCAGGAAATTGTGCGGACGGACGCCGAGTTTAACCCCGCCGCGGGGACGACGGCCTACGAAATTATCGCCCTGCACGAGGAGCCGTCCATGCTTACCCACACCACCGTTATTTTTGACGAGGACGGCAAAATCCCGGGTTTTAGCATCGTTATCATTGCAAACCCGGAATTTGCGGCGGAGGCCTCCGACTTATTTACAGAGGAACCGATCTTCGTCGGCGCCGGCGGCAAATACCCGCTTCCCGGCCTGCTTACCATGCCCGCCGACGCGGAAGGCCCCGTGCCCGCCGTTGTGATCGTACACGGCTCCGGCCCCATCGACAGGGACTGCACGATTTTTTACACCAAGCCTTACCGCGATATCGCCCATTACCTGGCGGCGAACGGCATCGCTTCCGTGCGCTATGACAAGCGGACTCTGGTTTACGCGGAGGAAATGGTTTCGCCGATTGAGTACTATATGGAATATACGGTTGATTGGGAAATGGTTGACGACGCGCTTCTCGCCAAGGAACTGCTGGAAGCCGACCCGCGCATTGACTCCGGCCGCATTTACGTCATCGGGCACAGCCTGGGCGGCGTCCTCGCTCCCGAAATCGCCGCAACCGGTGATTTCGCGGGGTTTGTAATCATGGCCGGTACGCTGATTCCTCTGACAGAGGCGGTAGTTCACCAATACGAACACCTTCTGCAAGACGTGCCGGCGGAAATCGCGGAGCCGCTTATGGCTGAGGCGCGGCTCGCCCACGAGCTGTTCCTTGAGGCCATGACCAAAACCGAAGAGGAAAATAAGACCTACTTTATCCATGGCTTTCCGGCGAATTATGTTGTGAACCTTGCAAAACGCAGCCCCGTGCCGTTCATTCAGGCATGGGAGCGCCCGGGGCTTATCCTGCACGGCGACATGGACTATCAGTGCCGCTGGGACATTGATTTTGTAGAATATATGCGCATTACCGAGGGCATGGACAATATTGAGGGTATCCTGTACGAAAACCTTACGCACCTGTTCACGCAAAGCTACAGCACAACGGGCATGGGCACGGCTGATGACTACGCCGTCCCGGGGCATGTGGACGAGGCGGTTTTAAGGGATATCGTGAGGTTTATCCTGAATTAGCGTTTAATGTTCACCGATGGCGAACCTACAATTACAGAGCCGGTGTTGCAATGTCCGCTCTGCTATTCCGGTAGCAGAGCGGATTACTTTTATTCTGAAAGTAAAG
This sequence comes from Defluviitaleaceae bacterium, assembly GCA_009780415.1. Lineage (GTDB taxonomy): Bacteria > Bacillota > Clostridia > Lachnospirales > WRAX01 > WRAC01. Next base: position 52,158 of record WRAC01000001.1, read on the forward strand.
ATAAAAGAATAACATATTACTAAAAACGCCGCAATGGCTTTATTAATTCTTATAAAAAACACTTGTACTAATAAATCAACTATGCTATAATCAAAATGTGCGCTCATATGATTACCATAAATTTACAATATTGGGATTTTTGCTATGAGAAGACGATTTTTCGGCATTAAATTTTTCTTAGCCGCGTTCTGCGGCGTAATTACGTGTTTAGCCGTTTTAGCCTCGCCTTATTTCAGCATCAAGGCTTTGGACTTTTCGGGCCATAATGTGTATTCCGAGGCATTTTTGTCAAGCCGTATGGGCCTTGACCCAGGCGGGGGCGACAGCATTTTTTACCGCTCGGCGCGGGGCATGGAGAGGCAGCTTGAGGCTCTGCCCTACATTAAACACGCGAGGGTTGCCAAGCAGTTTCCGGGAACCTTGGAAGTGGCGGTTACCGAGCGCATACCGCGCGCCCTTGTCCTTGACGAGAAGCTGAACATTTTCCTAACCATTTGCGACAACGCCTACGTGCTTGGCATAAATGACAGGCTGGACAGCGGTTTGCCCGTTATATCCGGCATAAAGCTTGCGGGCTATTCGGTCGGGCATGAGCTGGTTTCCGACGGCGGGGTAAACCAAATGACCACCGTTACGCGGCTTTCGATGATTTTGGCCCGGTACGGCAGCGAAAACATCTCCAGGGTGGACATCTCCGACCCAGCCGACATCAAGCTGTTCATAAACAACGTAACCGTACGCATCGGCTCAATGGACGGCGCGGAGGAGAAAATTCTAATGGCCCTGTCCTGCGTGGAAGCCATAAGCCCCGTAGTTACGGGAACACTGCACGCCTACAACACCAACAGCATGCATCTATCAATCGGACGATAATTTTACAACGGTTTTTATTACCTATTACCTGATTTAAAGAAGGGTGGCTATGAATTTGATTGACGTGGATACGACATTTGGCAGAGAGGCTAAAATCTGCGTGATCGGCGTTGGCGGCGGCGGGAATAACGCCGTCGACAGGATGATCGAGGACGGGATTGGGGGCGTCGAGTTCGTGGCCGTCAATACGGATAGCCAGGTCCTGAAAAAATCCCATTCCCCGAAACGCGTACAGATCGGCGAGAAGCTGACGCGGGGCCTTGGGGCCGGGGGCCAGCCGGAGATCGGCAAACGCGCCGCCGAGGAAAGCGTGGATGTTATAGCCGAAATTGTTGACGGCATGGATATGGTGTTTATCACCGCGGGGATGGGCGGCGGCACGGGAACCGGCGCGGCGCCTATTATCGCGGGGGTTTGCAAGGGCAAGAACGTGCTGACCGTGGGCGTTGTGACGAAGCCTTTCGAGTTCGAGGGCAACAAGCGCATGAAAAACGCCAACGACGGGCTTGGCGAGCTTATAAAGAACGTAGATACGCTGGTGGTTATCCCCAACCAGCGGATTCTTGATATTGTCGAGCATGACATGAGCCTGCGCGACTCCCTGAAAAAGGCCGATGAGGCCCTGCGACAGGGCGTGCGCGGGATTTCCGATTTAATAACCAACCCGGGAGACATTAACCTGGACTTTGCCGACGTACGCACTACCATGGCGGACAAGGGCGTGGCGCATATGGGCATAGGCCGCGCTTCGGGCAAGAACCGCGCCGAGGCCGCCGCCGATATGGCCATAAACAGCCCCCTGCTTGAGACGACGATGGACGGCGCGAAGCATGTGCTGATAAACGTCAGCGGCGGGCTGGGCATCACGCTGGGCGATTTTAACAAGGCCAGCGAGCATATAAAGAAAACCGTCGCCAACGACGCGGAAATAATTATCGGTACCAGCATTGACGAGAAATTGGACGATGAAATCGTTGTAACCGTGATTGCCACGGGCTTTTCAGGACGTACACACCGCAACCTGCATAATATACAGGAGCAAGCCCCGCGTGAGTACAATCCCAATCCCTCCTCGCCAATCCCCCACCCCGCCGCGGAAACGCAGCAGTTTCACCGGAAGGAGCGGGACGATCTGGGAAGCATCAAGGAGGTTACGGAAAATTCCGAGGTGCTGACGCTGCCGGTGTTTTTGCAGAACAGCAGGAACAGGCGAAGGGATTGAATATCAGGTAATAAGTAATAGGTAATGAGGAGGGTTTATGGAAATGACCGATTTTCAATTTAAGGCGATAATGACGATGGTTTTAGAAATCGCAAACAGCACCGACGATATAGATAAAATAAGAAAAGCCTTTGAAAAGCTTGCGACGGGCAAGTTGACGGAAGGGGCTAATGACGAATAAATTTTGTAAACAACTTCCACCAGGAAGTTAAGATAGAAAGGATGAACCAGATGGCAGAGTTAAAGAACCGCTCGGTCAAGAAGACCATTGACGGCAATGAAGCCGCGGCCCATGTTTCTTACGCATTTACAGAGGTTGCCGGGATATATCCCATCACACCTTCGTCCAACATGGCAGAGCATGTGGACCTATGGGCCGCCAACGGACGGAAGAACATTTTCGGCCAGCCGGTAAGGGTTATCGAGATGCAGAGCGAAGCGGGCGCGGCGGGCACCGTACACGGTTCCTTACAGGCGGGCGCGCTTACAACCACCTACACGGCCTCTCAGGGGCTGCTGCTTATGATCCCGAACATGTACAAGATCGCGGGGGAACTGCTGCCCGGCGTGCTGCATGTCTCGGCAAGGGCCGTCGCGGGCCACGCCCTCAGCATTTACGGCGACCACTCCGACGTTATGGCTTGCCGTCAGACCGGTTTCGCCATGCTCGCGTCAAGCAACGCCCAGGAAGTTATGGACATCGGCGCGGTTGCGCACTTGGCGTCAATCAAGAGCCGCGTGCCGTTCCTGCATTTCTTTGACGGCTTCCGCACCAGCCACGAAATTCAAAAGATCGACGCGCTTGACTATGACGATTTGGCTGAAATCGCTGACCACGACGCCATCCGCAAGTTCCGCGACAACGCCCTGAATCCGGAGCATCCGGTAACCAGGGGCACGGCGCAGAACCCCGACGTTTTCTTCCAGGCCAAGGAAGCCAGCAACCCCTTCTACGACGCGGTTCCCGCCATTGTAGAGCAGTATATGGAAAAAATCAACAAGCTTACCGGGCGCAACTACAAGCTCTTTGACTACTACGGCGCCGAGGATGCCGAGCATGTGGTCGTCGCCATGGGCAGCGCCGCGGATACGATTAAGGAAACCATCGACTACCTGAACGAGAAGCAGGGGCGCAGGCTCGGCCTCGTGAACGTGCATCTGTACCGCCCGTTCTCCGCGAAGCACCTGTTACAGGCGATTCCGGACACCTGCGCGAAGATTTGCGTGCTTGACCGCTGCAAGGAGCCCGGCGCGCCCGGCGAACCCCTGTACTTAGACGTCGTGGCCGCTTTCACCGAAATGAACGTCCAGATGGAGATCATCTGCGGGCGTTACGGCCTTGGCAGCAAGGACGTTACCCCGGCCCAGATCGTCGCCGTTTTCGACAATATGACGAAGCTCGGCCCTAAGAACCATTTCACAGTGGGCATTAAGGACGACGTGACCAACCTGAGCCTTGAAGTGGGCGCTGAGATCGACATTACGCCGGAAGGCACCACAAGCTGTAAGTTCTGGGGATTGGGCGCGGACGGCACTGTCGGCGCGAACACGAACTCCATCAGGATTATCGGCGACCATACCGATATGTACGCCCAGGCGTATTTCTCATACGACTCAAAGAAATCGGGCGGCGTTACGCAGAGCCACCTGCGTTTCGGCAAAAAGCCCATCCGCAGCCCCTACTTGGTTAAGACCGCGGACTTCGTGGCCTGCCACAACCAGAGCTATATCGACAAATACGACATGATACGCGACCTCAAAGAAGGCGGCACCTTCCTGCTGAACTGCATGTGGAGCCCGGAGGAGCTTGAGGATAAGCTGCCCGGAGCCGTTAAGCGCGCCATCGCAAGCAAAAAGATTAAGTTCTATACCATAGACGCTACGACCATCGCCCGCTCAATCGGCCTTGGAAACCGCGTAAACACGACGCTTCAGTCCGCGTTCTTCAAGCTTGCCGATATTATACCGATTGATGAAGCCGTCAAGTTCATGAAGGACGAGATCGCCCACACCTACATCAAGCGCGGCGAGAATGTCGTAAAGATGAACTGCGAAGCCGTTGACCGCGGCTTGGACGGGTTCGTACAGGTTAAGGTGCCGGCGGAATGGGCCAACGCCCCCGACACCAAGTTCGGCGCGCCGGAAGTGGACGACGAATTCGTGCAGAACGTCGCGTTCCGCATGAACTACCTGCATGGTGAGAGCCTGCCGGTGTCCACGTTTAAGGGCCGCGAGGACGGTTCGTTCCCGATGGGCACCTCCCAGTACGAGAAGCGCTCCATCGCCGTGGACATCCCGCGCTGGATCCCCGAAAACTGTATCCAGTGCAACCAGTGCTCCTACGTCTGCCCCCACGCCACCATCCGCCCGTTCCTGCTTAAAGAGGACGAGAAGAAGGAGGGTATGGCGACCTTAAAGGCCACGGGCAAGGGATTTGAGGATTATCAGTACCGCTTGCAAATTGCGCCCGAGGATTGCCCCGGCTGCGGCAACTGCGTACAGGTCTGCCCGGCGAAGGAAAAGGCCCTTGTTATGGAGCCGCTTGCCAGCCAGCAGCATGAGATCGAGAATTGGGAATACTGCATACACACCGTGGGCCACAAAGAAAACCCCGGCACGAAGGAAACCGTCAAGGGCAGCCAGTTCGAGCAGCCGCTGCTTGAGTTCAGCGGAGCCTGTACGGGCTGCGGCGAGACGCCTTACTGCAAGCTGATCACCCAGCTTTTCGGAGACCGCATGTATATCGCCAACGCCACGGGCTGCTCCAGCATTTGGGGCGCGTCCGCTCCGTCCACGCCGTACACCACCAACAAGAAGGGCCACGGCCCGGCATGGCAGAACAGCCTGTTCGAGGACAACGCCGAGTTCGGCTACGGCATTATGGTGGGCGTGAAGCAGCGCCGCGAATTGCTTAAAATGAAGGCTGAGAAGCTTATCGCTATTGATTGGGCCACAAAAGAGCTGAAGGAAGCCTTGCAAAAGTGGGTATCGGCGTTCAACGACGGCGAGGCCAGCAAGGCCGCGTCCGCCGAGCTTGCGGCCGCTTTGGAGGACGCCGTGTATTTCGAGAACGGTAATTTCTTCCAGGGCGAATACGCCAAGTATTGGGATAAGGTCAATAAATGGTGCGTCTGCGACGCTTGCATGCTGGCGCGGGAGATGCTTGCCGAGAAGGACGTTTTCGTGAAGAAGTCCGTCTGGGTGTTCGGCGGCGACGGCTGGGCCTATGACATCGGCTTCGGCGGGCTTGACCATGTGCTTGCCAGCGGCGAGGATATCAACATCCTTGTCATGGATACCGAGGTGTACTCCAACACCGGCGGCCAGGCGAGCAAATCCACGCCCACGGCTGCCACTGCCAAGTTCGCGGCAAGCGGCAAGAAGATCCGCAAGAAGGATCTGGGCATGATGGCGGCGAGCTACGGCTACGTCTACGTCGCGCAGGTTTGCATGGGCTACGACCAGAACCACGTCCTGAAATGTATGCTGGAAGCGGAGAAATACGACGGCCCCAGCATGGTCATCGCCTACGCGCCCTGTATCGCGCACGGCATGGCAAGCGGCATGGGACGGATTTACGAGCATTCCAAGAAGGCCGTCGAAGCCGGGTACTGGCATTGCTGGTCTTACAACCCCGAGCTTGCCGACGAGGGCAAGAACCCCTTCGTAATGCGCTCCAAGGAGCCGACGGGTGATTTCAAGGAGTTCATCACCAGCGAATCCCGCTACACCGCGCTCCAGACCGCGTTCCCCGATATCGCCGACCAGCTCTTCGACCAGGCCGCGCTGGACGCCAAGGCGCGTTATGAGAGCTATAAGAAGATGGCGGATTAATTTCCAAATATTACAAAGCAAAGCCTCCTGCCGCGGGATATAAGCCGCGGCAGGAGGTTTTGCAATGCGCATATAAATCCGGGGTGAGTATGGAGTATTTTAATATTTATAACAAATACGGGGAAAAAACAGACGGAATAATCGAACGCGGCGAAGCCCATAAACGCGGGATATACCATAGGGTAGCTCATTTATGGATTTTAAACCGCCGCAACGAGCTGTTGATTCAACAGCGCAGCGCTGACAAAGACGCGGGCGCCGGTTTTTGGTATGTGTCAGTCGGCGGCCATATTGACGCCTCCGAAAGCGTTGAAAGCACTTTAATACGCGAGACAAAGGAAGAATTGGGGCTGGATATCTCGAACCTAACGGATTCGCTTACTTATCTTTACACATTCATAGATCATGTGACAATAAATAACGGCGGGTATATAGATAATGAATTCTATGATGTATTCGTATTAAAGGCTGACTTTGATATTGACCGGATTACGATGCAGGCTGATGAGGTGCAGGCCGTAAAGTATATAAAATATGAAGATTTCAAAAAAATAGTGATTGAACGGGATAAGTCATTCTGGCAGCATAAGGTTGGGTATAAGATGCTGCTGGCGGCGTTGGATGACTTTTTGGGTTTACAGTAATTATAGTTTTTGATTTTCAACCACAAAAAGCACAAAAAAACACAAAAAGAGCGGATGCTTCCGCGCCCGCCCCACACACGGGTTCGGAAGCGGCTCTTTACAGTTAGACTTTAAATATTTTTAAACCCGTTAAACCAGGCACGTTCACCAAACGGCTTTTTCTCCGGGTGGCTGATGGGCTGGGCCGCCACGCCGATTGGCAGGAAGCAAACCAGCTCGTAATCGTCCGGCACGCCTAAGACATCCGCCATTTTCCGGCCTATTTTATCAACGTCCGTGATTCTTCCCTCATACCAGCAGGTTTCATAACCCAGCTCAACCGCCGCAATCAGCATATTTTCGATTGCCGCGGAATAATCGTGGACGCTGAAGCATCTGTCCCTATAGGCTATAATTTGCTGCGTCAGCACGCAGATCATTGCGGGCGCTGTGTCGGAAGGCTCCAACGGGCCGATGACCCCGCGCAGCTTACCCAGTAACTCGGGGTTATCCACCGCAATGAGGCTCGCCGTCTGCTTATTGCACCCGGACGGCGCCGCCAGCCCCGCTTCCATTATCTTTATCAAAGCCTCGCGCGGCACCGTTTCATTTGTGTATGTACCGCGGTAGCTTGTTCTGTTTTTAATCGCCGTAAGCGCCGTCATTTTTTGGCCTCCGTTAAAAATTAATCTATTAGTCTAATCCATACAGCAATTCCCCGATAGGAACATGGCTCCCGTCGCCCGCCTCAACGACATCGCGCCGCGGCATATGCAGGTAGAAGAAACCGAATTGGCTGTGACAGCGGATGAAGCTTTCGTTATCGGTACCGACGATGTCAAAGGTTATGGCGGCGGGCAGCGTGAAGCTGTCGGCTTCCTTCTCGGGCGCGGCGTACGCGGTTAATTCGGCAAGCGAGAAAACGGAGTGGAAGGCGGTGAAGTCGTAGTAGCCTTGCGCCGGTATTCCGCCGGGGACGAGGCTGTCCGCTCCGTCAAGCACGGCGGTGCCGAAGATAAACCAGTCCTGTATGACGCTGTTTTGGCTCATAAAGGCGACGCCGGGCGCGCTGATTTCGCGCAGGCCGGTAATGCCCACGGGCAGTTCACCCGCGTAGAAGGCGTTCACGCCGTCAAAATAATATACGAAAGACCGCGAGGACAGATGCGAGAAGGAATTATCGGAGCAAACAAGCAGGTAGTTGCGGTCTCCGCCGTAGCGGATGGCGGTTACCATATTGTCGGGCCATTCCAGGTCTTCCTTAACGAACTCGGCGCCCGCTATGGTGATGGCGTAGCCGTTTTCGCGCGCCTCAAACGACACGGGGACGGCGGTGCCGTCGTCGTTTATAATTATATCGGTAACCCCGTCCGGCTCAAAGAAGTAAAATTCCCCGGGCTGATCGTAACCCTGCGGGCCGCCCGTGCCGAATATCCGGGTCAGCTCGTTCATCCGCATAAAATCAAGGAGCGCGAAATTATACGCGTCGGCCTCGGTCATACTGCCGTCCGAGGGCGGACGGCCGCTCATCGCGTTAAACTGGTATTTGCGCTGGATATCCTCGTGTATGTCCATCAGCTGCGCGAAGGTAAGCTCGGTTGTATGGGGGTTGATTTTTTCGCGCGGGGTGGAGACCATGAACAGGTTAACGATAATAAAAGTCGCCGCAACGATAAACAGTGCGCAAGCCCCGATGCCGCCGCGCAGATACAGCTTGGCCTTCTTGGGCGGCAACGCGTCGATCCAGCGCACCAGCCACGTCTGCCGCTCCGCTTTTTTCTTTTTCTTCGGGGTTTTCCGCACGCTCTGCCTGCGGAATTCCGCCGCCTTTTTTTCCTTCTCCGTCACTTCCTTCTTAGGCTGTTTCCCGTACTTTGCCAAAACCGTTCCCTCCTATGTTTTTATAGCTGTCAATTACTAACCGTTAGTTCCGCGCCCGGGGATGCCGGGGGCGGGGAACATCAAATTTGCCTTTGCGCCCAAGGATGTACAGCTCCAGAAGCGCGTCCTTATCGCGTTCGGAGAGCTTGCGGCGCAGCAGATGCTCGGCGTGGTTATACAGAAGCCGGATGTTTACCGAGTTTACGCGGCTTATGATGTGGTCTTGAAGGCTTTTGACGTCCAGTATCTGCGGGAGCGCGGCGCTTGGGGCTTTTTTATCGGCAAGCACGCGGGCTAAAACCTCCGCCGTGTACTCCGCGTCGGACAAAGCCGTGTGGAAAGGCCGCTCCATCGGGATTCCAAGGCCCTCAATCGCGTTGCGCAAGCCAATCTGCTGCCGCGACGGCTGCTCCGCTTCCCCGTTTTCCGCTTTTTCGCCGTGTATCGCGGCGTTATATGATCCGTACAGCTTTTGGACGTTCAAAAACCGCCGTGTCAGGCGTTTGTGGTTTAAGTCATAATACAGGATGTTGCGGTACAGCTCTTTTATGTCGTCGTTTCCCCACGTGCAGAAAACCGCGCGTTTGCCGAACGCGAAGCCGAAAAAATCCTCGAACGCGTCGGGAAAGGCCGGGGCCTGACGCAAGTCGTCCTTGCTGATGCCCGTTATGCGTTCCACGTACGGGTGCAGGCGTTTGTAAATCTGCGGCCTGACGAGGGTTTCGCGCCTGAGTTTTATATTCAGCTTGTCGTCCATCACCACAACGCCCATCTGGATTATCTCCGCCGGGCACGCGGGCTCCGGCTGGCGGTTGTCGTGAAAGTCGAAATATTGGTTATATTCCAGATCCAGGATGTAATATGGCATGGGTTGATGATATCATTTTTATGGAGGAATGTCAATAAATTCGTAGGTTGGAACGCGCGTTCTTGAAGGCGGCGCCGTGCCGTGCTATAATGGGTAAAGAAATTGCTGATTCATCGGAACAGCATTATGATGAAAGGGGTAGCAAGGTGAATATTACAAAAATTGATGAAGGCTATCGAATTACAAAACTCAGCGGCGGGTCTGTCGGTCATGTAGAGCTTGTAACCGGTACCTACGACAACAAGCCGTTTAAGGCGGTTATAAAAACACAGAAAAAATGGGAGCGCCCCGGCGACCCTAATTCGTGGCGAAGGGAGTATGACCTTTATACTTCGGGTTTAAGCGAGATTTTTACGGAAACTTTTCGTTGGCCGAAATGCTATCATGCTGAGATAAGCAACGATGAAACTAAATTATGGACGGAGTACATCGAAGGCGTTTCAGGTTCTGACCTGACTGTGGAAATGTATGAAAAGATTGCGGAGGGCTTGGGGCGTTTCCATGGTAAGCTATTTGCTGAAAAGTTTACACTGCCAACCGAAAATTTATGTAACGCAGATGGTATGAAAGACTTCTACCGCTACAATCGTTCAAAGAAGGAACTTTATAATTATATTCGCCGGTCTGACTGTAAAATACCGCGGCATTTATGCAAAATGATTGCTGATATGGACGAAAAATCAGACAAAGTATGGGCAGAGATTGAAAAATTGCCAATCGTACTCCGTCACGGAGATTTCTTCCCGCCCAATATATTTTATGCGGATGACAAAATCATTCTGATAGACTGGGACAGCGCAGGTTGGAGTTATTTGGGTGAAGATATTGTAAACTTGATAGCAGACTCAGGTGACGTTGACCATATGGCGGAATATTATCACACTTGTGTTCCTGCCTATTTGAAAGGTTTCTCGGAGTTTTCAGATGCTTCGCAGATAGAAAGCCTATATATTTACGAACGCATTGTCATGCATTTTGGTTACAGGCTTATAGGCGGCGTTACTTGGCGAAACGATGTGAAGACGCCGGAAGAGCAAAAATCAGACCTTAATGTGCTGCAAAAAATATATGAGATGGAAAATTGACAGCCTGGGGGGCGGACACAAAGTCTGTCCCTTAGATTATTGACTATATACGTTTTAAAGTCCGTGAATGTTGCATTCCGGGCTTGTAAAAATCAGTTATATCCAAACAATATGTTGATACGGTTAATTCATTGTGATAATGTTAACGGGAAAGCACGAACGGAGGGTTTGTATGGATATATCCGTAAGCCGCGGGGGAGAGCCCGCGTATGAGTTAATGTTCGACACACTGATGACGGAGGTTTACGGCTTCTCCTTCTCGCCCTGGCTTGAGCGCAAGCTGTGGGACGAACGGTACGAGAGCTATTCGTTTATAAGGGACGGCAAAATGCTGTCGAACGTCTGCATATACAAAACCGATCTGCTGATACGGGGGGAGCGCGTCCGCGCACACCAAATCGGCGCGGTCGCCACGTTGGAGGGCGAGAGGGGCAAGTCGCTGTCACGCACGCTGATAGAGCATATTTTAGGCGCGTACCCCGGCACCCCGGCGTTTTTGTACGCGGGCGCGGATGTACTGAATTTCTATCCGCGCTTCGGGTTTCAAAGGAAGTACACCTATCGCCCGGTGCTTGGGGCTTCGATAAATAACAAAACGGAAAATGCCGTGAAGTACCTGCCCGACGACGCGTTTGTGCAGAAAATGCTTTACGGGGGGCGTGTTTATTCGGATTTGGCGGACGCAATGAACATGCAAAGCGTGCAGATGTTCCGTTTGCTGATGTCCTACACCGACAACATTTATTTCCTGCCCGGCTGCGGGGCGCTGGTTGTCGCGAGGCAGAAGGATGATAAGCTGTTCATTGCCGATGTGATTACGGAGAAGCCGCTTGCGTTTGACATACTTTGCAACGAGCTGCCCTTTAACGGGGTGGAGCTTGTTGAGTTTGGGTTCTGCCCGGATTGGCTGGGCGCCGTTCCGCGCTGGGAGCGGATGGATTGGGACAGGGAGCCGGTTTTTTTCTTTGGCGATTGGGAGCTGCCCGAGATATTCCGTTTTCCGGTTTTGTCGGCGACGTAGAATCGGGGGTGCAACTCAGATTGTAAAAAATTACTTGACACAAAGAACTCGTCAACGTATAATACAGATAGTGACAAAATATAAACTAAGGAGTGAATTTTATGTTGAGAAAAAAGAAGCTGTTTGTAGCTGCGTTAATGGCGGTTGTGCTTGTGCTTTCATTAACGCCTGTGTCCGCCGCCTTTGACGGCGCGGCGAGGCCGCAAAGCCCGGTCAACGTTTCGGACTTAGCTTATCGGGTGCTGGCGGCAACCGAAGCGAACGAGGCATACAGAGCCGGAAGGATGAGTTTATCTGAAGCGCCTCACATACATATAACATTTGATGAATTTGTGGCGTTACGGAACTCAAGGCTGCCGGAGGCGATGGCGGCTAACGCGGCTTTGGAAGCGTTAATGGCTTCTTCTTCGTCTGTTGGTTACGGAGGGTACACAAAAAGCAATAGTGATTTTGATAAAACCAAAAATTTCGATGATGAAGAAATTGTTATGTGGATAGGGAATATTTCTTCAACAATGGGCTGGTTTTTTGGCCGTTTTGAGGTAGGCAGTTTGCTTACGCGAGATAGGGTAAGGACACAAGCATCCGCTCCGTCCGGTATCTCAAAACGGGCTATGGTTACATCGGGCAGCAATTCAAACACCACAAGCTGGATACGTACCGGTAATGCCATAACCAGTTATGTAAATTTATCTAATAATTCGGCAATATTTGAAGCCGAAGCGCAACAATAGGGAAAATGCCGCGTGAACGACCGGAATCGCTATGATTCCGGTCGTCTATTTTTATGTGGGGATGGTGTTTTATGCGTAAATTCATTAAGTCTATAAAGGGTAAGATAATCCTAGGCATCCTTGCCGCGCTTTTACTTACCGCGGGAACTTACGGCGTTTTGGTCGCCCGTTTCATAAAGCTGAATTTTGATCCTTTATTGAATGAAAAGCTGGTTAGAAATCTTGATGATGATTGGACTACATACAGTTATGTCGATGAGCGGTATAGATATGGTTTAGGCCGGGCACGGCCCCGCTCTTTCAGTACCTGGGCGCAAATGGCTACGCTTACGCATATTGAAAACAATGACGGGCTTCTTACATATATATCCGATATCTATATTTCATTTCAGGCGCATACCTTCGGCAGCATAAATTATACCCGCCGGTACAATCTCAGCTTGACTTATTTGGGGACGGGTACAGAATACCGCCGCTACTCCGGAATGAGAGGGGCGAGGGTGGACGTAAACGGCCAGCTTCTTCCGGATTTTGAGTACCACAGCGACTGGCTTTTTGTATACGAGAATTATTATAACGAAATTATGGCTTTCATTCAAGAACACAAGGAGTTTTACGGGGAGGAGAATTTTAGGTAAGTAACCTATTTTTATGTAGGGATGGTGTTTTATGCGTAAATTCATTAAGTCCGTAAAAGGGAAAATAATCCTAGGCATACTTGCCGCGCTTTTACTTACCGCGGGAACTTACGGCGTTTTGGTCGCCCGTTTCATAAAGCTGAATTTTGATCCTTTATTAAATGAAAAGCTAATTAGAAATCTTGATGATGATTGGACTACATACAGTTATGTCGATGAACGCTATGTATATGGTTTAGGCCGGGCACGGCCCCGCTCTTTCAGTACCTGGGCGCAAATGGCTACGCTTACGCATATTGAAACAAATGACGACGGGCTTGTTGTGTATATATCCGATATCTATATTTCATTTCGGGTGAATACTGCGGGCAGAATAAATTATAACCGCCGATACAATCTCAGCTTGACTTATTTGGGGACGGGTACAGAATACCGCCGCTACTCCGGTATGAAAGGGGCGATGGTGGACGTAAACGGCCAGCTTCTTCCGGATTTTGAGTACCACAGCGACTGGCTTTTTGTATACGAAAATTATTATGACGAAATTATGGCTTTCATTCAAGAACACAAGGAGTTTTACGGGGAGGAGAATTTTAGGTAAGTAACATGGTCTTAACGGCAGGGGCAGTCCTTTTGGGCTGCCCCTGACGCTATGCCTATTTCTTCCTCAAATGCGCTCCCGATACCCCGTCGTCCGCGAACCTGAACAGGGATAAATGCCCCGTGCTGCTGGTACTGCCGGAAGCGTTCGCGATAGTTCCGGTGTGGTTCGACCCGTTTACGATGCGTAAAGCCGTCCCCGCCGCGAAATATCCAACCCTTGTAAGCACGATCTGCCCTGTGGTTCCCAGATTGGACGCGCCGGCAACGGGGGAGGTATGGTTAATCTCGATATAGAAATAATTGTCCGGCGGATTCCCCGCAGCCAACGACAATACGCATGTCAGTGAGTAAAGCCCGGGCATCGTTATCGTGAAGGTTTCGACGCCGTCATAATCTATACCTTCGGCGTAATACTGCTGCGGCGACTCATTCAAAGGCGGGAATCTGACCGCCCCGCCGCTTGGAATGGCTTGGATGCCTATTATATTGGCATTTAAGAAGGGTTGTAAAACAGGCTCCGCTGAACCCGGCGGGCCTTGAATGCCTTGCTCGCCCTGATCACCTTTTTCACCTTGCTGGCCTTCGCAGCCTTGAGGGCCCCGGGGGCCTCTGGGGCCTTGCTCACCCCGGTCGCCTTTTTCGCCGTCGTCGCCCTTCAGGCCCTGAGGGCCTTGCGGGCCTTGAATACCTTGCTGGCCTTGCTCGCCCTGATCGCCTTGTTGGCCCTGGTCGCCCTGACCGCCTTGCGGACCTTGGGGACCCTGCGGACCCTGCGGGCCTTGAGGACCTTGAGGACCTTGAGGACCTTGAGGACCTGGGGGGCCTTGCTCGCCCTGATCGCCTTGCTGGCCCTGATCGCCCTGACCGCCTTGCGGACCTTGGGGACCCTGCGGGCCTTGCGGACCCTGCGGGCCTTGAGAGCCTTGAGGGCCTGGAGGACCCTGCTCGCCTTGATCGCCTTTATCGCCTTGAGGGCCTTGAGGACCCTGCGGACCTTGGGGGCCTTGCTCACCCGGACAGCCTTGAGGCCCTTTGGGGCCTTGTTCGCCGGGACAGCCCTGCGGGCCTTGGGGGCCTTGCTCACCCGGACAGCCTTGAGGCCCTTTGGGGCCTTGCTCGCCGGGACAGCCTTGAGGGCCTTGGGGGCCTTGGTCGCCCTTTTGCCCTTGGTCGCCTTTGGGGCCCTGGTCGCCTTTGGGGCCTTGTTCGCCGGGACAGCCCTGCGGGCCTTGGGGGCCTTGGTCACCCTTTTGCCCTTGGTCGCCTTTGGACCCCTGGTCGCCTTTGGGGCCTTGCTCGCCGGGACGGCCCTGCGGGCCTTGGTCACCCTTTTGCCCTTGGTCGCCTTTGGGGCCCTGGTCACCTTTGGGGCCTTGGTCGCCTTTGGGACCTCGGTCACCCTTGCAGCCCGGCGGCCCTGCCGGACCTTGTTCGCCCGGGCAGCCTTGCGGGCCCATGGGGCCGGGCTCTCCCGGACAGCCTCTCGGCCCGGCGGGGCCGGTTTCGCCCGGACAGCCTCTCGGCCCCGGCGGGCCTTGCGGGCAGGGATCGGTTTTGTGATCACCGTCGCAGTCATGTTTGTGTCTGTGCCCGTGTCTATGGTCTTCTCTGTATTCATCCCTGCATCCGTGCCTATGGTCTTCTCTGTATTCATCCCTGCATCCGTGCCTATGGTCTTCTCTGTAGTCGTCCCAGCAGTCGTCTCTGTAGTCATCTCTGCATCCATGACTGCCCTTTTCTTCATTTCTCCTTTCGTACCACCAAGAAACTTCCCTATTGCGGTCTGACCTATCTGACATTATCTAGCCTCCTATAATACCGCATATGTTTTGATGGTATATAATATGATATTTAACAATTTTTGTGAGCGTACACAGGATATTGGGGCGGCATTAAAAAGGGCAGACACAAGGCCTGCCCATCTCTATCCGCGCGGATATAACAAACCATTTTCCCTAAAAGATACCAAATGTTGACAAATTTCGGAAAACCGCCTATAATAATGCTTGTGTGTCATGTGAAAAGGGACGGTTTGTAGCTTAGCCTCTGTATAGGAGGTGAAGCCATGTCGGTTTTCGAAGCTTTAATGTTTGCAATCGCGTTCGCAACGTTGATTTACTGCATCGCCCGCGATAAGAACAAGAAAAACAAGCGAAGAAAACGGAAATAACCGCGCCCACTTTTGACCAAGGTATGCGCGGTTAATCCGGAATAACTATACTTTCGGCTTTGACTGAGGCAAGCCGGCCGCCTTTTAAAACAGTGATACATACTGAGGGGGTTACCCGCCCTCTCTTTACTTTACCATAATCATACCAAATACATCCGCAGCTGTCAAGCGTCGTTTGCGCTTTACCTATTACCTATTACCTATTATTTATTGCCTATTACCTAATTTTAATTCCCTTAGCGACGACGAAATTTGCCGCGGACATCAGCCCCGCGAGGATAAACACATACTCCGGCCCGAAGTTTACCCATATCATGCCGCACACCGCGGAACCGGCAATGGCGAGGATATGGTCAATGGACATGCCCAGCGACAGCGACGGCGTCACATCCTCCGGGCGCAGGGCGATCTGGCGCATGTAGATGGCGCGGTCCATGCCGAACTGCGCGGTCATGCGGTCTACGATGTTCAGCAGGTAAACCAGCAGCATCGCCGGCCCCGCCAGCGACACGGCCCGCGCGCCGACCCAGCGGCTCAGCAGCCCGTAAGCTATGTAAACCCCGATAAACGCCAGCGCCTCGATCATCATCACCTTGCGCACGCCGTAGCGGTCAATCCAGCGGCCCACGATTGGCACGAAGAAAATGCCGATAAACGCGCCGATTACGGCCAATATGGACATGGAGTCCGCGCGGAAGCCCAGCAGCTCAATCAGCACCCAGGGGCTGTAAACAATCATTATCTGCTTGCGCCCGCCGAAGAAGGCGCAGATTATATAATACCGTATGTATTCTTTCCGGAAAATAAACCTCGCGTTCACCGGCGCGTCTTTTTCCGGAGCGGGATCGACCTTCCGCAATATGCCAAAGAAAACCGCCGCCAGTATGAAACACGCCGCGCTTAATAAAAACACCGCAACCGGAACCCCGAAATCGAAAAAGCCGAACCGGAACCCAAAGAAAATTATCAGCCCGGCAAGCATGGAAAACGCCATGGACATAGAGTTGAACCGGCCCATCATCCGGCCCATGCCGCGGTCTTTAACCAGCGACAGCCCTATGGAATCCCTCACCGGCATGTTCATATGCGTGCCCAGCGAATAGATGAAGATAAAGATCAGCATAACGCCGAACGAGGGCCGCCACAGACCCAGCACGGTCATCCCCGCCGCAGCCAGAAGCATGGCGATTATGGCGGTTTTTACGTTTTTAAGAAACGCCAGCGACGCTATCAAAAGGAGCGAGATAACCCCGGGCATCTCACGCGGGAACTCGATAAAACCGCGGTCTTGCGCCGTTGCGTTGTAAGCCTCCCTGAAATAATTCGACAGGATCGAGTCGCTAAGCCCCATCGCCAGGCCCGTAAAGGCCGAAATTATAAGGAAAACCATGATGCCGTCGATTTTTCTGTTTTTTCCCATTATCTCCCCCCGCGCATTATAGTATATATCTATTTAACCCCCCTGTCAAATTATGTATATAATTATCATGAATTCCCCGTCTGCCTGGGTTAAAATGATAAGGTGTTCAAAAATGCCGCCGGGATGGCAGGGGACTATGTTCGTAGTTCTAATTAAACTAATGATTTACATAGCAGATAAATTTTCCAAAAGAAAATAACCGCCACTCTTTAGCCGGATAACGGTTATTTTCTACCACTTATTTTGGCTAACCGCTTACCGGCAACGCCTTTTTATGTCCTCATTATACCTAACAAAAACTCTCCTGTCAATATATTTCGCTTAAACTCCGCAATTTAATTGACAATAAGTCACCCTTGTAATACAATGATCCACGTGGGACTTGTCCCATAGGCGCTGCCATTAGTACACTCTTTGTGTGCGAAGCGGTAGGCGGTTGGCCCCTCCCTGAAAGGGGGTGAGGCTATGTCTGCATATGATACTATAATCATTATATTTGTAGCTATGACATTCGTCGTAGTTCTAATTAAACTAATGATTTACATAGCAGATAAATTTTCTAAAAGAAAATAACCGCCACTCTTTAGCCAGATAACGGTTATTTTCAATCGTATTATTGGCTAACCGCTTACCGGCAACGCCTTTTTATATCTTTATTATACCCGGCAAAAGCGATGCTGTCAAGATATTTAACTATGGAAATAGCGCAAAAAAAACCAGGGGCTTTCAAAATCCGCCCTGTAGATGCGGGCTTCCGAGCTTATGCCTTCGCCAAGGTAAGCGTTTCCCTCAATATCTATCAATAACATCCCGGCCAGCCCCGAAATAACGGCATAACGCCCGATATGGCGGTCATAAGCCATATTTTCGATATCCCGCGCTATACGTTCAAGGGTTCGCGATACAAATTCATCTTCCGCGCTCATTTGGGAGAAAATCTCCATGAATTCCGTTCCGATGGCTTCACGCAGGATTTCCAGTGCCAGAAAACATTTTATCCTCAAGGATTCTATATCGGCTTCCCATTCCCCGGTAAAATCATCCACCCATATGACGGGATTACGTGCCATATCCGTATCGTACCCGGCCGCGGATCCGAAAACCTCCGCCAGCCCGCGGACAGGCACATACCAACGTCCGTTTATTTTTTCAGGCGCCGCAAGCAAATCAGCTTCCTCAAATACTCCGCCTCTGTTCACAGACGCTACCGCTGACCCGTCAGGTATAAAAACCGTGATATTATTGCCTGTCAAAGCAATCCCTCCGCAGGCGCTTTCCGCATCGGCAACGCCAAAAACCGGCCCGGCGGCGCAGAGAGGCATTAAAGCGCGCCCATCGCGAATTTCGGGTATAAACAGCATAAATTCGCCGTTTGCCATAAATAACGCCTGGCCCTCCATTGCCTCAACCGTCCCCAAAGGGAACGAGTAGGCGTTAACGGCCGGTTCCCAATCCCAACCATAAACGCCGCTTTCATCAATAAACCCTATCTGTTTCATATCGTACACCGGGCCGCCGTAAACCGTAACGGGGATTAATAAAATGAACACGGTCACTAAAAATGATTTTAAGAATTTCATCATTTTACACTTCCTATTTTATCCTTATAATAATAAAATATGTTTTCCAAAAGAAAATAACCGCCTCTATTCTTTAGCCAGATAATAGGCGGTTATTTTCTACCAAATTAATTCAGGCTAACCGCTTACCGGCAGCGCCTTTTATGTTCTAATTATACTCAGCGAAAACGCTGCTGTCAAGATATTTCCGTACCGGCCCCGCAAAATGATTGACAATAAATCGCTCCTGTATTACAATACACGTGGGACTTGTCCCATAGGCGTTGCCAAAAGCATACTTTATGTATGCGACAGCGGTAGGCGGTTAGCCGCTCCCTGAAGGGGGGTGAGGCTATGTCTGCATATGATACAATAATCATTATATTTGTGGCTATGACATTCGTCGTAGTTCTAATTAAACTAATGATTTACATAGCAGATAAATTTTCCAAAAGAAAATAACCGCCAATCCTTTGCCTGATAGCGGTTATTTTCTTCCAATATCAGGCTAACCGCTTACCGGCAGCGCCTTTTATGTTCTAATTATACTCAGCAAAAACGCTGCTGTCAAGATATTTCCGTACCGGCCCCGTAAAGTGATTGACAATAAATCGTTCCTGTACTACAATACACGCGGGATTTGTCCCATAGGCGTTGCTAAAAGCATACTTTATCGTAGTTCTAATTAAACTAATAATTTACATAGCAGATATGTTTTCCAAAAGAAAATAACCGCCCATCTCTAGCCAGATAACGGTTATTTTCTACCAATTAATATCAGGCTAACCGCTTACCGGCAGCGCCTTTTTCTATTCCTATTATACCTGAGGAAAAACATCCTGTCAAGGTATTTAAGCGGATTGCTCCGCCTACGCGAGCCTCTCCTCCAGAATCCTCAGATAATCATACTCCGCAAGGATCTCGCCGCTCATTACGCGCTCCCAGTACGCCGGGTCGTATTGGAAGCCCAGACGGTGGCACTTTGTGACCAGCACGCCCGCGAAAATGGCGTTGCGCATGCGGTTCCACTCGGCCTCGTTGTTGACGTAGAACAAAGGGCAGCTCTTGCCCGTTACGCAGTAATGGCGGAATACCTGCGAAAACGGGTCTAAATTATGGCGGATGCAGATGTCCGCCGTTAAACCGATCAGAGCGCGGTATGTAACGGACGAAAACCGGCCGTCCGGCTTGGGATGGCATGTTTCGATGCCCAAAAGCCGGGAATTGTTCGTCCTCGCCATCTCGTTCCAGCTCGCGCCGAAGCTGCGCCCGGCATGAGCGGCGCGCTCGTTTTCCGGCACACAGCGCAGTATCTCGCCCTGCAAGCCCACGATGTAATGCGCGCTTACCCTGTTGCCCGCGCTTCCATTCTCAAAGTAGTTACGGTTTGCCATTGCGCTGGAACCGGCGTTGCCCACGAAATGGATCACAACGCCCTGCGGGTCAAGCCTGGCGCCGCCTCTGCCCCTCTCGGCTCCCGGCGTCAATAACGCGTCCTTAATATTAATCTCCATTTTTATCTCCCTTTTCCTCAATTTTATTCCTTACCAGATGTATGAATTTACTCAGGAACGGTACCTCTATGCCCAGCTCGCCAAGGTTTTCCAGTATCGAGATCCCCTCGGTGGACAGCAGGTAACACACCGACAGCATACCGAAGAATGCCGGTAATTCAACACCAAGCCCGATATGAACCGCAACTTCGGCCACCAGGTAATCAATGCCGAAGGCGACGCCTATCAAAACAAAGTAGCACAGCTTTTTAATGAACCCCCAGAAAGCGTCGCGGCTGTTGAGGCTGCGCTGTTTGCACGCGGCTATTATACCCGTTATATAATCGCCCGCCTCGAATGCTATGAGTAATAGAACAAGTGCTTGCCCAAGCCCTTCCGCGTAGTGCGCGGTCAACGCGCCAAGCGCCGAAGCCCCCGCCTTTATGCCGTTTTCGTAGTATTTCATAGCTCAATCCATCCCGAAACGGTTTCGGCGTACATGCTTGTATTATACTCAATGTATCCGTCCTGTTCAATAATGTTTTCCGTAAAAGCGGACAGCTTCTGCCCGTAATCGGTTATAAGCGGGTGATCCGCGTAAAAACGCGCCCCGGCCTTGCATCGCATCATCCTGAAACGCGGCGGCGGCGGGGTAAAACACGTAATCGAACCGGTGCTTCCATGTACCGTCCCGAAATAGAAAATTCGGTTGTTATATAACACGCCGCGCGTTGTGGCCACCGCACCCGGCGCGGGCATTATCCGCCCGAATTCCCATTTATCCGTATCCGCGCGGTAAATCATGCTCGTTCTGCTGGGCGCGGTGCCTGCCCCGTTAATAAAATATTTTCCGGGGGCTATGTTGAACGCCGCCCTTGCCGAGACCGTCATCAGCGCCCTACCCAGCCTGTTCCACGTATTTTCCGCCGGAGCGTACGTCAAAACCGTGTCTGCGGCCGTATCCGCGCCAATAAAGTAAATCAGCCCGTTATAGACAAAAGCCGTTTGCGACGCCCGCCCCATTATCACAGGCGACTCTGACGACATACTCCAGGAATCATTTTCAATGTCGTAAATACGTATATTCCGCTGCATAACCAAGCCGCCCATCACGTAAATACGCCCGTTTAAAAGGACACTTACGGTGTTGGACATATCCCAGCCGGACGGGGCATCGGCACCCGCGCTGTAGGTACCGCTTACCGTATCAAAAATTCTGATTGTACGCTGAGCGGCACTTTCGCCTCCGCCGAATATGTAGAATTTATCTTCGTCGCAAATTACGCTGCAATTTCCGCAATTCGTCGGCGTTGGCGGCCCGACGCTTAGTTCATGCGTTTCAAGGTCAAATATCAGTAAAATGTTTTGCGCGTTTAAAGTTCCGCAGCCGAAAATGTAAGCCTTTCCGTCATGCAGCCCCACTGCCGCCCCGTTCATCGGTATCGGCGCGTCCGGAAATATCCGCCAGCCGTGGTAAATTGAGGCCATGTTTGTTT
Source organism: Defluviitaleaceae bacterium (assembly GCA_009780415.1). GTDB lineage: Bacteria > Bacillota > Clostridia > Lachnospirales > WRAX01 > WRAC01. The sequence goes on from WRAC01000001.1 coordinate 73,678, forward strand.
GAAAGCTCTGAAACCCTGATTTTTCGGGCTCTGTGCCCTCCAAGGCCTCAGCCACGAATTGGCGCATAACGGTTTGCGTCACAAACTGCTCCGTGTCCAGAGATTTTTGCAAGGCCTCAAAGTTCTCCTTTATTTCCAAGCCTTCCAAATAAATCGTATTTATTTGCGCGACATGCTCATTTCCTTCAAGCACCTTGCCCTCAAGCAAATCAAGCTTTTCCTGAGCTTCGGATATCGCGCTTTCCACGGCTGCGTCAAGCCGCTTCAAGCCGTTTTCCGCCGCTTCAAGCATCACTTTCAGCTTTCCGCCGTCCGATTCGGTTGTCTCCAGAATTTCCTTCGCGTTTTGTATAACCGAATTTAATTCGGTGGTTATTTTTTCCATTTCCTCGGTTTCCAGCCCGAATGCCTCAAATACCTCCTCCAGCTCCGCAATACGCGCGTCAACTCCTTCAACCGCCGCGTCTACAGCCTTTGTGCCGTTTGCCGCCGCGGCAACCCTGTCGGCCAGCAATTTGCGCAATCCCTCGATTTCGTCGTAGTAAAAGCGCCTGCTGTCCGATGAAAACCGTGCCAGCGTCGGCGTTACGGCAAAGTTAAAGTAATTCGTCGCCAAATTTCCGTCCGGCTCGAACGCCATGTCCAGCTGGCCCGTCACTGTTCCGTACCGGGCAAATGCCTCCGGCGGCGGGACGCATACGATTCCATCATCCTTTATCTGGCAATCGCAAGCCGCTACGGCATTGTTTTTATAGCTGAACGCGGCCCTGACGGCGGAAAACCGCCCATAATCCAGTTCCCTGGAGCCGTCAAAAACCCTAAACCGAAAAACAACCGAATCCACATTTCCCTGATTAACCGAAATATTCGGTAACCGAATTTCTGAATCCCGCAGGTCCAATTCATATGTTCTTTCTATCAAATGTACCCCTCCTGTTTTAATATATTTCTCAATTTACCTCCACCCGCCCATTATCACGCCGTTTACGATAATAACCCTGTCACCGGCGGCGGGAACATAGGACTTTAGGAATTTGTAAGCTTTCTGTGAATTACCCGTCTCCCCGGCAAAGCGCAGAAACGGCTGTCCGGAAACGACGGAGGCCACAGTGGCATATTGCACATCGATCCCCGTATTCCTTTGTCCATTATTGAGCATTTTGCCATATTGCATATCCGATGTCACAGCCGGATCACTCTCCTCGCCTCATGCGTCATCATTCCGCCGTTCCGTAAATCCATTTCCCACGCTGTTTCCACAAATTTTGCCGGCGTATCAAGCACTTCAGGTATATTGAGGAACAACGTTCCGAAGCAGCCATGCCCGGGCATCACAGGCGTTTTAAAATGCAGCCTTGACCCTGCGATGCTTTTTTCAATGGCTGACCTCTTGGTGAATATGTCCAATGTTTCCTGGTCATTAATATTGTTCAATTGTTCATAATCTACAATATTTCGCCCCCTGCGTACAGTAGACAATGGGTTCTGCGGATTGCTGTTAATATAAGTGGATGATATCTCTTCCCTGTTAACATTCAGCGCCACACGCGTGAATATGTTAGCGCGTCCCGTAAATTCAGCGTTTTCTGTGAAGCTTGGGTACAGAACGCTGCCCGTCAAGCTCGAATAACTCAAATCCACCTTTCTCTCCGCCGGGTCAATATACGAAAAACTGCACAAAACCCCCGTTTCGTCGGCAAAAATAGGCGTATAGTTCATCTGCCTCAGGATTTCGTTTACGACATCACGTTTTTTCATACCCGTAGGATACTCCGCATCATCGGCAAATACTTTATTAGACGCAGCAATTTTACTAAATAATATGCCTGATGATGCCAATATCCGTTCAACAGTACCAATATAAGGGCTTCCGCGGGATATGTAAAATCTATTCGTGAACCTGTCCTCCTCAAGGATAACTGTTTTGTCATAAGCCCCTATTATCAAGCTTTTCGACGCTCCAACAATCCTGTATCTGGGGCTTGACAGCAAAAACACGCCCAGCGGCCACTCAACCGTCCCTCCCTTTGGCATATGAAGCACAAACCAGGGCCTCAGCTTGTCCGACAAAAAGTCGATCTTCTGGCGCCATTCCGCTGACAGTTCGAAAACAGCGGAGCGCATAACGGCGCGGTTTTCCCCATAACTCACGCGTCCTGATTTGCATTCAACCTCTCCGATCTTCATCTCATTTCTGTTCAACAACTCAAAACGGAACGAAACTTTTCGGGTGCCGCGTTTCATATGCAATTCGTTCATTATTTCATGTTTTGAGTATCCTTTTTTGTTAATTATGCTATTCACCGCCCTCTATCAATTTGTTTCAGTCTCAACAAACACGAAGTTAACGATAACATATCCGGGTTCAGCCGCAACCGACCGAACTTTACCCGAAATAATACCGAACGCCGAACCGAATCTCCTGTCGCATAAACATAAAATTCCGTCGCTTAACGCGAATTCGGTTAACATTTCATAATCCAGCATATTGCACAAATATGACAGAAATAATACCCTGGATTCACAGCTTCCAATTTCTGTAACCGGCCTTTTCCTGCCTATTAACTTAGTCAGCACCTTGTCCCTGGATACCTCAGCCGCTTTCGGTTCCTCACCCGGCGCAAGCATCGTCAGCGCAATTAATTTTTCCGGCCTATCCTTTATAAAAATGATTGTTTCATTGAAATCAACCAAAGCGTCAGCCTTATCCGATTCCGAATATCCATTCCCTTCATTTTCAATAAGCCGCGTAAAATACGTATATTTTATTCCGGGTGATGCCGTGAAATCCGTATAAACACATTCTATAAACCTGTCAAATTGTTTATAATGCTTGTCCAGCATTATTTGTTCAATTTGTATATATTCATCAGTACCTGCATTTGACCTGAATACTTCCAACTTATAGAATTCGGTTTTTAAATCATACATAATTCGGTTAATCAGCTTAATACCGATTCGGTTGTTATCAACAATATTAAGCTTTATATCCGGCACAAATTTACCCGAGACCGAAAACGCCAGCGCAGCCCATCCGGAATATAATCCGTATTCATTTCTTATACGCATTTTAACCGAATAATTACCATCGGGAAACAGAATTTCGGTTTTATAGGTAAAGCTGCCGTCGAAAGCGACATCACCGGTTTCGCTCCAAACATCACCGTTTGCGTTATAAAACATCATTTCCCAGCTCATAGCATTTACAGCCGAAAACGTTACAACCGGGCGGTTTATGCTGCTGACAGCAACGATTACGGGGGTTTGCGGCGTACCAATCACCCAAAAAGCCGCCACATCGCTCCAAGGCCCCAAATCGCCCAACTGCCCCGTAGCGCGTACCTGCCATTCAACCGTACTCTGTCCGGTTATGGATTCGGTTAAAAGGCTTGTAACGCCGTTCGTAATTCGGTTAACCCAATTTCCGCCTGAAATCCTATATCTCACATCAAACCGCGAAGCGCGTAAATCGTACTGTGAGTTATACCTCCATTCAAGCAAAGCTCCCGAAGCGGCTTCCACAGCGACATTCACCGGATACACCAACAGCGGAGCAAGCGGCGGGGTCGATGCCAAAACGAAGCTTGCAATCTCCGAAAACTCCGACGTTCCAAGGTTACTAACCGTTTGCACGCGCCAAGTAACCGAATTTCCGCTGGCAAAAGAACCGGGCGCAAACATATGGCTGTTATTAATATTCGGTAGGTTGAGCTGCTGCCAATTACCCGAATTTACCCTATATTGCAATACACTTCGTTGTTGCTCGTCCCTCGGAGCGCTTGAATTTCGGTTAAATCGCCAACTCAACTGAATTTCCGAATTCGGGTGTCGGTTTACGCCTCCATTCGGTTGCAATGTATCCGGCGTTCTTGGCTCAAAAGTCTGATAACCAACCCGAAGCTCACAAAGCGAATAGTTGCAATGCAAAAACCCATTACTGGTGTTACTTGGGTAAAAGCCTATACTATAAGCGATATTGCTTGGAAAATGCGTAAACAGCTCCGCTTCCCTTACTACATCAATATTAATGTATTGCGCGGAGCCCGTCATGCCCGTGCGCGTAAATTCGGTTGACACTCGGTAATCATTAACCGAATTAAACACAAACCCGCCGACTTCAAGACGCCCTGTACCGTTCAGCAGCGTTTGCGTCTCGAAACGCAGGCGTAGCATCATACTTGTAATTCTCGCGCCGCTTAAATCCGGCTGCTGGAAAATCAATCCGCCCGTATTGAACACGCCGCCCGTATGACCAATCCGCGTGGATTGCCCGCTTACAATGGGTATTATATTATTACTGCTATTAACCAAAAGGCCGTTCACCGGCTTCAAAACCACATCATGCTGAGCTATTTACTCCACTCCCCTTATCACAAGGCTTGTGTGCGCTGGATCCTCATTAGCACTTTCCATCAGCCATTCACGCAACGTCAAAAGCTGGATTTCATCAAATTCTTTAAGTATTTTCAAAACCTCCGCGACCTCCTCCAGCTCATCTAAATAGTATTCTAATCTTGTACATAACGCATATATTTCCTCGTTATTTTTGTACACATTTACCTCCCATTTAATATTCGGATTCTTCGTTACCAAAAAAATAAATCTGAAAAGGCGGTTTCGTTTTATCAAAAAACTCACCCGAATGCGGGATAAACCGAATTTTTATTCCATTTTCGGTTTCTTGCCTAGCGTCGAAGCTTATACCGCCGACATTTACCGCATTCCGCAGCTCTATCGCGATAAGCCCCCCATTGCTCAAATCACCTATCCATACGAGATTCTCAACATATTGATTTAAAAGTATCTTCCGTATGTCCAGCACCGCCATATTCAATTCCTGACTATCTATAACCGAATTCGGTAAGAAGCGTGTTAATATATCCGGCGCAAACTCCGCCAATGTTGCGGAAAGTTCAATATCCCATCCCCGAATCACTGTTGAGTTAACCGAACCAAATAACTCGCCATCCTCCCTATACCTACGAAAGACAGGCTGGGAGCGGAATACAAAGCCGTCCCTTGTCGCGCCTAAGAAATTTTCACCGTCCGACAGCAATTCGTTTATTCTTTCCTTAACATCCGCAACTCTCTTCAGATCCCGCAAATTAAAATCCGAAAAAAGTAGTCCGGCGTTGATTTGCAGCCTTTTATGCGTTTCCTTACTTGTAAATTTCAGCATTTTTTCTCCTTATCCCGATTCGTCCGTATAACAGCTCAAGGTATAGTAAAATATCCGGTCCTTTGACAAGTTATCTGAATTCGGTTCCGCCTCGGTAAATTGTCTTGTCCTACCCAACCGAATATAACCGAATCCATTTGGCAGTTTTATCATTACCCCTTCCGCTGGAAACGCTCGCGTAATCTGCGCAATTAAATCATTAATGATTGTAAAATCCTCCGAAAAGGTATAAATTACGGCCTTTTCACTGCTCTTACCAAATATCTGGCACGACGAAATCGTATATGTAATATAAGGTTTTTTAATGCCTTTAGGCACGTAATTCTGTACAAAAGCCGGAATCCCGAATCCATTCCAAAATTCATGTAATGCATTCGCAGCAGCGCAAAAAACCGAATTTATATTACTCATCACCATCACCGCCTCCCGGCATTTCAGTTTTTATTACTCCGCACATTTGTAGCTTCAAGCCTGATATATCAGGCGTCACGCGCGATTCAGGATTCGTCAGAATCCTGTATGTAGAGCCATCCCCAAGCCTTTTCACAAAATCGTCGAATACCGGAATTTCATAATCCATGCCTCTTTGTATGTACAACGAGTATCTTTCCGCTACATCCACTATTTGACCAACCGAATTTGTTCCATTGCCGCTTACTTCTTTTTCCCTCGACAATGTGATAGCCGCCCGAAATATCGGCCCTTTTTCCCACGATACCCTGATTACGCCGTCAACCGATTTTTCAATAACCCTTGAATATAACCGAAAATCCTCGGTAAAATCTGCTAAAGCCAACCTATCCCTCCTATCTCAAGTGAAGGGGCTTTTTACAGCCCCCTCAGACAATCAAAACACGTGCAACAGCGGATCAGACATCTTCCGGTATCTATTCAGACTTTTGGCAAACTCCGTTTCCCAGCTGCCTCTGCCCTTTTCAACCGTATAACGGTATTCACCGAATTGCTCCGATAATATATTTCCTTTCGGTGATCTCTTACCGAATTCTTCAATTTCGGTTACCAACTCCAAAAAATCTATGGGAATATTCAACCGAAAAGCTGATGTATAAATTCGGTTAACTGTTTTATTGAGCGTAAAATATGATTCTTCATCACTTTTATAATCTTTGTGCAATATGTACACCGAATTTCTATCAACACCTGCAAGGTAAACATAATCACCCGACTGAAAATCTTCCGATAATTTAATCTTTCCGTCCTTCACCACAATTTCACCGTTAACACAGTAACCATCCCAAAACATGTTCCGTACTTCGCGCATAATCGTCAAAAGCATCAATTTGCCTCCTTTTCACTGTTTAAAAAGGTGTTTATTGTATAGTATGCTTAATTTCGATCATACCAATGTTCTTATTCTCATGCACGCGGTTCCAGTTTACGGGATTACGAAGTTCCGCATTTGAAGGTGATTCACCAGAAACAACCGCTCCGGTAAACGCAATTCCAAGCGGATGCATGATTAAGGCTTTACGTGTAATGAGGTAATCTTCGCTCAATAACGCGCTTCTGCTCACTTCAACCGGTGTCATATCCACAGGCGTTCCGTCGCCGCGTCCAATAGCCCCTTCTGCCAGAAGATATGTAGAGAATACTTTCCCCGCTTCGTCATATTGCACAGAATCATCCACAATTACATCATACCCAAGATACTCAGCAATCCTCGCTCCTGTAGACGGCCGCATAAACGTGATCAAATCCTGCTTCTGCAAGCTCGTATACACCGCGCTGTGCATCACAATCGCGTGTAATTGACCGAATACGTCACCGAGTAGCTGCTTTGCGTCAAGCACCATTTCCGCGTTAAGCGCCCCCGGATTAGCCGCGCCGAACACATGCCCGGACATCCCAGGAGACGCGAAAGCCCCTGCCAGTGAGGATACCAGCACTTTCTGCTCATCGCGTACCCAATATTCCGCAACCATTTCCGCAATCGCCGCAAGCGCGCTGTCTCCCGCTATCGCGGACGCCAATTCCCTAATACTCCATGCCGCGGCGCGGAAATTAATTGCCGCCACATCGGCCCGAGCCGTCACAGGCGTTGGGTTTAAGGCTCCCGTCATGCTTAAAACCTCACTGTCAACCGAAATTCGGTTCCAATAAGGCATATTTACGGTACGCCCTCCCCTACTGGCCAAATTCGCCAGAGCCTCTGAATTCACTACCGCTCCCGACCTTATCAAAGGCGATTTTTCCGCCACTTTCTCACGCACATAAGCCGCAAATACCGTGGGTTCAATTATTTCATTGATTTTATTAATGATATATACTCCTCCAATATTTTTATTTAACCGAATTCGGTTAAAGCTTTACACCGGCTCTCAAAGCCATCTCGGTGGCTGAAACGGGATTTTCCCTATAAATCCGGGTTTGCTCATCCAAATTCGGTTTATCCCTGCTCCAGGGATTATTATTCGGTTTTGTAATTGCCGGCCTCAATGCTACTTCGGCCTTTTCAAACATCACATTACCGAAAGCGTACGGATATTCGGTTTTGAGTGATTTTATTTTTTCGGTTAAAAGCTTTTCGGTTACGTTGTAATCATAACCGAATTCTTTATCATCAAAGCACAGCTCTTTTTTCAACAGCTTAATAAAATGCGGATTAGCCCCGCCAGCCTCAAGCGCCTTTGACATTTCTAAATCCCGCCGTTCCAACGTTTCGGCTTCTTCCCTAACCTTATCCATCTCCTCAAATTCCGTTATCCTGTTTGCGGCGGTGGAAAACTCTTCCCTGACGGCTGCGAAATCCTCATTCAACGCACATAACTCGGCAAGCTTCTCCTTGTAGAGTTCCTTACGTACAAATCCATCGGATATCAACTTCGCAATAGCCTGGGAAACCGCTCCCATAGCCGGTTCCTCAACTTCTTTACCCAATATGCTTTTAATGTTTTCAATTACTGCGGATCCCATAGTACCTCCTGTTTTTAAAGTCAACCGAATTTTCGGTTAATCTCAAAATCTCATCGATCCTGGATTCGGGTATCAACGGATTTAGTTCCAATGCGGTACGCTGATCTATATCCGCGCGCATCTTGTAGATATTGCTTATGGTTTCCGCATCGTTAATCAGTGACCTGCGCCTAAACGTTATATTAACGGGCTTTTTGAGATTCAAAAATTTTAAGATCCCGGCGACGAAGCTCTCAGCCTGCCACTCGAACATATCGGCCTTCAAATCCAATTCGGTCATAGCCGCCTTAATCGCGACATTTGTCAGCCCGCCGCCGCTCAGTTCCTCGGTGTCAAGCGTTTGCGTCTCCTTGTACATTTGTCTCTCAAGAAGCCTCAAAGCCTCACTGCGCGCGGCATACGGGACATCGATGGTCTTTATCTGCGCGCCCGAATCCCCATCCGTATAAATCGTCCGGTACTCCTCAATTTCCTCAATCAATTGCCTAAGATTCGCTCCGCCGTAGTTTTGTACGACATAGTAAATATCATTCGCACGATCCAGATTATCCCCAAAATCCGACATTATCCGGTCATACAGATCAATATCGTTCTTTAGCCCGCAACTCAGATAACTCTCCTGATTGTCGTTCCCATATAGGGCAATAACCGGTAAAACCGAATATTGATCCACCGAAATTTCGGTTATTTCATCACCGGATTTTATAACTTTTCGGTAGTATGGCCGTTTCTCAGCCTCCAACCGAATTTCATCATTGTTTATCCGATAAACCGAAATTCCATCTATCTCAAAAACCTCAACAAACATAGGCTTTTTCGCGTCAGCCTGGTAAAACCGCATTCCAATCTTAACTTCTGACGTACGCTCATCGTTTAATCCAAAGAATTCGGTTGCATACATCGGAATAACCGAATCACCGGTCCAGAATCCCCAGCAGCACCCGTCAATCAGCGCATGCCTGCCAATCCGCTGTAATGAAACGTCGAAATCCGCGCCCAGCCTCTCTTTTACGTCAGCGGGCAAACTTGCCCCATTCCCAAGCAAGTACATGCAAAGCTGATTCACGCTTTTGGCAAAAAACCCGCAGCATTTTCGGTTAGCCGGCTTTGTAACCCTTTTATTCGTTTTATTCGAGTCTCCTATAGTCAAAACCTTCGCTCTTTTACTCATAATTTCGGTATTTTTTCGGTTGTAATATGCGCGCGCGATTATCGCGTGTCTAAACATTTCCGAATTTTTATAATCAGTCACCGAATTTTTAATAAAGTTCAGCTTCGCGGTTTCACCTTCGGCGCAAGCTTCAAGCCAGTCCTGGTATGTATTAATAAAATCCCTCCTACTTAAATAATTCTCATAGTTCTAACAAAGTACCTCAAGGCGTCACAGGCATGGTCATTTTCCTTTTTAGGCTTTTCCGTACTCTCATTGCCATCCCATGCATATTGCACAATTTCATTCAGCAGACGTCTACACTTTATGTGTATTTTAACCTGTCCCAAACTTAACGCAGAAGCCGTATTTCTTATACCCGCAATAATCTCATTGTCGGCCCTTTTTACTGCATATTCGCCCTTTTTCCGTATTAATTGTATAAAAGAGGCCGCCGACGGATCAATAATAATACAGTCTATACCGCAATTGTTTCTTTTGGTCAATTTGCATAATTTGTCATAATACTCCTCGTCTGTACACGCCATCCCCGATTCGCGCCCGCTATGATAAAATTCGTCTATCGCAACCCATTTTCCATCTTTACAACCGAATAATAACATAACAGTTGCGTTCTGTATTCCGTAATCAACCGAAATTACATATCGTTCGTACTTTTCATCAATTCGGTCAATAATATTTTCTTTACCGAATTTCGGGTAAACCATGCCATCCGCCGCTGTCCATCTGCCCTCAATATATCTGCCGTAATACACCGTGCCCTCATATTCTTTTTTCAATTCCGCCACAAAGCCGCTGTTAAGATACGGATTGTCATCAATATGAAAATATTGCACAAAAGCAGCCGATTTATCCAAAAAACCTTTCAACCAATGCCCCGGCCCCTCAGGATTACAGGTGCCGTCGAAACGGCTGTATGGCTTATCCAGCCTGGATTTCAGCAATTCAAATACCTCTCTGCCCCACTCCGCGACTTCGTCTCCATACACATATTTAAAGCTTGCCCCACGCAATTTTGCCATCTGTGCGTTCTTTTCAGCGCCAATAACGTACACTGTCTCATTAAACAACTTGCACATATTCCATCCATCAACTTTATGCACCATTTCTTCTCCATAGACTTCCCGCATTGGCGCTAAAATGTTGCGTTCAATGCTCCCCACGGTGACGCCCATAATGCAGGTAAGTCCCGGAAGTCCTGTTCTTATGCGAATCTGTTTAGGAATAACATGCCTGATATCAACAAATGTCTTCCCGCTGCGCGTAGCGCCCACCTTAAAATTCCATCTCTTATCGGCATCCCGTATGTACGAAAGCTGTTTTTCCGTAAGCTTCCCAACCCCATCAATCTGTTTCATTGTGCACTTTTTCCTGTACAATATCACCAAATCCACCGGCATCTGCCGTCAAAGCCGCTGCTTCCTCATCCATTTTAAGAATACCGTCAAGCACTTCAAGCGCTTGATACATTGATTTTTCAGCTCTTTCCCGCTCCAGCCTCTCCAGCAAATACGCCGACATCGGTTTGCTTAATTTTCCAGTAATACCGCCTTTCTCCAAATTTACCTCTTTTTGGTTTTGTAACTTTTCCACTGCCTTTTTAACGCCTATATGCTCCTCCGCAAGCTCAAGCAGCTCCCCGTAATCCCAACCATTTTTTAAACAACATTCCTTCAAAATCGGCAATCCATCGCGGTTTTCCAATATATAATCCTCAATCCGCTTAATAATTTCCCTAATCTTTTTAACTCCCGCTATCTCAAAACACCCGCCAACATATTTTTTATATTTATATCTTAACACAGACCGAATGTATGTTTTTGGGCAAATTTTAACAGCCTTTAAACCCGCTCCCAGTGCAGCATCCAGAAATTCGGGTAACTATAATTTACCCGAATAATCATAAAATTTCTTTGCAGCCGCCGACCTCTCCGTATTAACCTCCTCCCCTATCCTTTCCCAGCTCAAGCCGTTTATCACACGCAAACGCGCTATCAACCGCATTTCCGTGTCCCCAATCTTGCCAATGGCCTTCTCAAGTTTCAGCCTTTCGCGCATAATTTTGTGCATATTCAACAACATCGCTTCTTCCAGCTCCTCCAATAGTATCATATAATCCATATACCGGTCCCTTTTATCCCACTTGCCCCCCGCACAGTTTGACAGCCATGAACCCCAGATATATATAGCTTTCTCGCGTATTTCACGCATCTCGTTCTTTAACCTCCGAGCCTCGTTCAATAACAGCGAAAGCCTCTTCCCGTCATAATCGTGATTATTGTATTTTGCGCTTTTTTTTCCTTTGTTCAATTTGTACACCTCCAAGCCGCGCAATTTTAATTTATTACGTAACCGCAAGGTACTCATTCGCCTTTTCCTCAATAAGCCGGCCAATCTTCTCATAATCATAATCATGACTTTCAAATTGCGGAAATTTGCTGTTCCATGTGCTGACACGCATATTTTTTCCAACACTTATGTACTTTTTGCCATTCTTAACGCCATTTTCCATCCAATCTTTAAGCACTGTGCATATATATGCCAAATTAAACTTGTTGTAATCCATCGAAGTATCTATAGCCAATTTAATTGTTTCCGCGGGAAACACGTCCAGCCATTTAGTCAGCACCACGCACATTCTCTCCCTGGTTACGCAATCAACCGAATTCGGTAACAAGCCATTAATTTCCGCGGCGCGTGAATTCGTTTTCGTTGTCGCCGTCCCGGCCTTCTTCGAAGAAGAAGACGATTTACTTTCATTTACTTTACTTTTCTTTACTTTACTTTGTGTACTTCCGGTACCTTTTTCATCATTTCCGGTACCGGAAATTCGGTTTCCGGCACTGGAAATTGTTTCATAATGCACCTTTTTTTGAATAGATTTCGGAACAATTTTTATGTTGTCAACCGAAATCACTACATATTCCTCAATTAAACATACCAAATCCCTCTTAGCACAAATTCGCAGAAACCGCTCCTGTATGCCCCTTGAGGTTAATATTCCATGCTCCTCATATACACTTTTGTCAAACAGCTCTTTCTCCATGCAGTATTTCACAACTTTCGCAACAAAATCACCTTTACAGCCCCCGCCGATTCTTTCCGCCAAAATAAACGCGTCCTCATCACCGAATTCAAGGTAATACCCTTCTCCCCCATAAATATCACACAACAGCGCCAAATAAACACTTATAGCCTCAAACCCGAATTTATTTTTCAGCAGCATAATTTTTTTATCGCGGAAAATTTTAATATCCAACGGAAAATAATCCGCTCCCGTTTTTAATCCGCGCGCCATTATGCCACCACCATATGATTTCCAATAAAATTCCATATGTAGTTTTCAACACATTCCATACAAACGCTTTCTCCCTCAAAAATATAATACACTTCCTGTGACCCCCCATAAATCAACCTTCCGCATTCACAAACCGTCAGATAAGCCTGCATTTCTTTCTTTTTAACCTCACCAAATTTAATACATTCTGTCAATTCCGGATGCTGCATTTTTATCTCCCCTCTTAGTATTCGGTTGATTAACCGATTTCGGTTATATTATATTAAATATAACCGAAATTGTCAATAATAAATAATCACTAAAAACCCTTGTATTTTTTAGACGAATATGTTAAACTTAAATCGGCGAAATTCAGTCATAACTATTAAGGAGACCGAATTTATGAGCACTGGCGGGCGTCTGCGTACCGAGCGCAAGAAACTTAAAATCACACAGGGCGAAATGGCCAAACGCATAGGGGTCAGCCTCTCAACCATCTCCGACATCGAACGCGGCAAAATAAAAAGCGTCACCCCGCGTCTGGCAAATTTACTGCACGAAGCTTACGGGATCGACCCGCATTGGCTTATGTACGGCAATGCCGCCCAATTCACGCCCCTAACCGAATCGATCAAAACCGTGTTTATTCCCTCAACCGAATATTCGTCCTTACCGGACAGAATTACCTTATCCCCGATAGAAACCGAAATTATATTACTCTACCTTACGCTGGACAAAGAAACACGCCAACAGGTTTTAACCGAATTCGCATACAGCATAGCGAAAAACAAAGACATACCAAAGCCTGTCATAACAGCCTTTAACGGCCCCGCAAAACATTCCCGTCCAACCGAACATGACACCGAATTTGCATCCGATATTTTACCCGTCATATCCAGCCGGCAGTATTTTGACCAATCCGGATTAAACGTATCCTTAACCGAAAATGAAGTGCTTGAAACCGAAAAAGCAATATCAAAACGCTCAAAAGGACAGAAAAAAAAGGCATAACTCTAAGGGCACGAATAAGCCCTTTGTTATCTACATCATTTAATCTTCGATAAAACTAGGCAAACTACCAGCGGCTCCGCGCCAACCGGCACATACAGCATCCTTTCCAACCCGTCGTATGTAAAAAAACCGCACTCATAATATTCCAGCCTCACTTTCTTTTTTTTCAACATAAACTCAAATAAAAATATGACTGCCATCGCTCTCCTCCCGTCAGGTTGCGAAAATACCGGAAAAGGGCTTATTCAGTCATATTATAGTACATCGCGTTAACTACCGACACTGACTTCATGTATTAACGCGAATTATTTAATTACCCATCGATTCGGTTGCAACCGAAAGCATCAGCTTAATCCGGTTCAACTGATTAACCTCGCTTGCGCCGGGATCATAGTCAACTGCGACTACATTTGTTCCCGGCCAAAGCCTCCTTAATTCTTTAATTATTCCCTTTCCAGTCACGTGGTTCGGCAGACATGCGAAGGGCTGCGCGCACACAATATTTTTCACGCCGGATTTGATAAGCTCAATCATTTCAGCCGTCAGGAACCATCCTTCACCGCTCTGATTCCCCATCGAAACAATCGGCTTCGCCAATTTCGCCAATTCGGTTATTTTCTGCGGAGGCACAAACCTGCGGCTCGCGGTCAAAGCCTTCCCGGCAAAACCCCTATACCGCTCAATTACCCGTATCATCACATTCGTTAAGCATTTTACCCACCAAGACCCGCCAAAATACTTCCATTTATACGTAGAATTATATAAACCATAAAGGAAGAAATCGGTTAGATCCGGCACCACGGCTTCCGCTCCTTCGGCCTCCAAAAGCCCTACAATATCATTGTTAGCCGTTGGATGATACTTCACAAGTATCTCACCAACCACCCCAACTTTCGGTTTATCAACCGAATTCAACTCTATTTCATCGAAATCTTTAATTATTCCATATGTATTCCTTTTTAACTCCCTAAACTTCCCCCTTCGCACCGCGCCCTTCAAAACCCTCACCCATCGCCCGCAAAGCCCGTCAACCGCGCCTTTCACTTTTTCATACGGCCTTGTCGCGTACACCGTTCTCATCAGCAAATCCCCATATATCAACGCTTGCATGCTTTTATTCAACAAACCCAGCCCAAGCTTCATGCCGGGATGTTTCTCAAACCCCTGCGCCGACAGCGCAATCACCGGAATCCCCGGAAATCCGGCCTTCACAAGCGCCCTCCTGATAAACCCAACATAGTTCGACGCCCTGCACCCGCCGCCCGTCTGCGTCATCACAACCGAAAGCTTTTCCGTATCATACTCGCCGCTGAAAACCGCCTTCAACACCTGTCCCACAACAATCACCGCCGGATAACATGCGTCGTTGTTAACGTACCGTAACCCTATATCCACGGCATCCTTGTCCATCGCAGGCAGCACGCGCAAGTCATATCCCTCCGCCTGAAACGCCTCCTGCACCAGCTCAAAATGCAGCGGGGACATCTGCGGAGATAATACTGTGTGTCTGTATTTCATTTCCCGTGCGAAGAGAGGGAACCCGTCTAAATGCGGTTTTACATTTTTAACCGAATTAACCGAATATTTCCCGTCTCTTGCGCGAAGCGCCGCAAACAGCGACCTAACCCGGATTCTCGCGCTGCCAAGGTTATTGACCTCGTCTATTTTAAGCAGCGTAAAAATCTTACCCTCTCTGTTCAAAATATCCTGAACCTCATCCGTAGTCACGGCATCCAGCCCGCAGCCGAACGAATTCAACTGAATCAAGTCAATATTCGGTTGGCCGCATACAAATCGCGCGGCTGAATATAGCCTGGAATGATACATCCACTGGTCACGCACATTCAACCGAATATTTCGGTTATCACCCGGCAAATGGGCAACCGAATCCTCTGAAAGCACCGCAACCCCAAACCCCGTAATCATCTCAGGTATCCCGTGGTTAATCTCAGGATCGGCATGATACGGCCTCCCAGCCAACACAACGCCCCTCTGCCCGGATTGCCTCAGGTACTCCAGCGCCCTCTCGCCTTCACTTCGCACATCCTCGCAAAACCGCTCCTGTTCGGTTAAGGCTTTCTTCAGCGCACGCGATATCTCACGCTTAGGCACCTCCGGCAAAGCCGCCGCAAGCCCGTTAAGCAGGGCTTTCTTGTTATTCAACGTTAAGAAGGGATTCCTGAAATCAATACCTTCCGTACGCAATTCCTCTACATTCAACCGAATATTCTCCGGATAACTGGCAACAATCGGGCAGTTATAGCAGCTTTCACCCGAATCAGTTTCATCTTTTTCATAAACCACACTGGGATAGAAAATAAATTTCACCCCGTCCCCAATCAGCTCCATAATATGCCCATGGGCCAATTTCGCGGGATAACACACGCTTTCGCTGGGCATACTCTCCATGCCCTTCTCATAAACCCCGCGCGTAGTACACGGCGACAACTTAACCGAATAGCCTAATTCGGTAAAAAGCGTATGCCACAACGGATAATTCTCATACATGTTAAGCACACGCGGAATCCCCACAACGCCGCGCTTTGCCAGCTTCTCCGGCAGCGGCTCATAATCGAAGACCCTCTTATTCTTATACGCGTACAAATTCGGTAACTCTGAATTCAGCTTAACCGAATCCTCATTACCCGAAAACGCCTGTACCCTCTCGCAACGGTTACCCGAAATAAACCGCCGTTCAACCGAATTATCACCGATTTCCGTAAACCTGTTTACCGTCAGCAAGCAATTGTTCCCGCAGCCCTTACAACGGCTCAAACTAGGCGAAATCCGCAACGCAACAAGCTTCTCCCGCGTCAAAATCCCCGAAGCAACCCGCTCCCCGGCCGCAACCGCAACCGAACCGCAAGCATACTCATCATCCAAAACGAAAGGGTCAAGGGGCGAAGCTCCTTGCAGGGGCTTGGGGACAGAGTCCTCAAGGTCTTGTCCTTTATCCCTGGCAATCAAAGCCGCGCCATAAGCCCCCATAAGCCCCGCAATATCAGGCCTCGCGGCCCGTTTCCCGGCAATCTGCTCAAACGCGCGAAGCACGGCGTCATTCAAAAACGTGCCGCCCTGCACCACCGCGCGGCTGCCCAAATCCTGCGGGTCGGTGATTTTTATAACCTTTTGCAGCGCGTTTTTCACAACGCTGTACGCAAGCCCCGCGGCGATATCCCCGACATCCGCGCCCTCTTTCTGCGCCTGCTTAACGCGGCTGTTCATGAAAACGGTGCAGCGGCTGCCCAAATCTATAGGATTCCCGGCGAACAGCGCAATCTCGGCAAACTCGGACGCGGTATACCCCATACTAGCGGCGAACGTCTCGATAAAAGAGCCGCAGCCCGCGCTGCAAGCCTCGTTCAGCAGCACATTCTCAATCGCCCCATCCTTCACGCGGATGCATTTCATATCCTGCCCGCCGATATCAAGTATAAAATCCACATCCGGCACAAAATGGGCGGCGGCACGGTAATGCGCGACGGTCTCAATCTCACCCAAATCCACGCACAGCGCGGCTTTCACAAGATTCTCCCCATACCCCGTCACACAGCTCTGCGAAATATATGCACAATCCGGCATAGTTTCATATATGCAATTCAACGAATCAATAATTACTTTCAAGGGATTTCCTTGGTTATTCTGATAACTGGAATGCAAAAGCTCGCCATCGGCTCCAATCAACGCCAGCTTCGTCGTCGTCGAGCCCGCGTCAATGCCAAGGAAACACGGCCCGCTGTATTCGGTTAAATCGGCATGAACAACCGAATCAGTCTTGTGCGATTTCGTAAATTCGGTCAGCGCCGTCTCCGACCGAAAAAGCGGCTCAAGCCTCGCTATCTCAAAATTAACCTTCTTATTATTATGTAAGTTATGTATTAATTCACTTAGCGTCAATCCCGGCAAAACCACGCTGTGCGCCGTGCTGTACGCCGCGCCCATCGCCGCGAACAAATGCCCGTTTTCCGGCGACAAAGCGTTCCTCTCCTCCAAATTCAACACCTTAACAAACCGCTGCCTAAGCTCCGGCAGGAAATGCAGCGGCCCGCCCAAAAACATCACGTTTCCGCGGATCGGCTTGCCGCAGGCCAGCCCGCTGATGGTCTGCGCCACAACCGCGGCAAAAATCGACGCCGCCAAATCCTCGCGCGACGCGCCCTCGTTAATCAGCGGCTGGACGTCGCTCTTCGCGAAAACCCCGCACCTCGCCGCGATGGGATAAATGTTCGAAGCGCCCTCCGCAAGGCGGTTCAGCCCGGCGGCATCCGTCTGCAAAAGCGCCGCCATCTGGTCGATAAACGCGCCCGTGCCGCCCGCGCAAATGCCGTTCATGCGCTGCTCCAGCCCGCCCGTAAAGTAAATAATCTTGGCATCCTCGCCGCCAATCTCAATGGCCACGTCGCACTCAGGCGCGCCAAACCGCACGGCCGTTGCAACCGCGACAACCTCCTGCACAAAGGGAACCCCTATCCACTCCGCAATGGAAAGCCCGCCCGAGCCCGTAATTACGGCATCAAGCGGCTCCGTCCCAATCTCCGCTTCGGCCGCCGCAAACAGCGCCCCAAGCGTCTCCGCAATATTAGTAAAATGCCGCGCGTACCGTGAAAAAACAAGGCTTCCGCCCTCGTCCACAACCGCGACCTTCACCGTAGTCGAGCCTATATCAATACCCAAACGTAATTTAGCCATTCTACCTCCTAAGAGCCTGTCTAGTATCTCCATTCCGGCGTCTTTTCGGTAAATTTTCCGTTATGCGTCGTCACGAAAAACCTTCCGTGCCTTCGGGCACGCGCAGTTTTCCGTTCCTAGCCTAACGAAAAATTTACGCGAAAATCCACCGAAAGCGAGATACTAGACAGGCTCTGAAAACTAAAATCAATCCCATTAAAAATTATAATATCGCCCAATAATATTTTCAACGCACAAAATTTATCACAAATGTAATTTTTTATCCAATCGGTGACGATATTAATAATACGCTGTATAATACGGGAGGGGTATCCTTATGTCTGAACCGGCACTTAAATACGATGATTACCAATATGAAAAGCTTAACGGAAAAATTACCGCAATGGCGCCAAGCCCAAATGTGAACCATACAAAATCCGCCATCAATATATTTAAAATTTTTGACCGTTACCTTGAAGGTAAGCCTTGTGAGGTTTTTTCCGAGGGCTATGACGTTCATTTATCAGAAAGCGATTACGTAATTCCGGACATGATGGTCGTATGCAACAAAGATATCATTAAATACGACGGTATATACGGCGCGCCCGATTTGGTCGTTGAAGTCCTCTCACCGGGCACATCCAGAAAAGACCGCGGCTACAAAAAGAACCTCTACGAAAAGCACGGCGTAACCGAATTTTGGCTGGTTTCAACCGAAATGCGCTCCATCGAGGTATATTTGCTGACAAACGGACGCTATGAATTAGACGATGTTTACACAGTTTTCCCGGAATCCTTAATCAAACGGATGCGCGAGGAAGGCAAAACCGAATTCGTAACCGAATTCAACCCCGCGATTTTCCCAGAGCTGATTATCAAGCTTGACGAAGTATTCAAAGATCTGATCAACTAACCTGCCCAAATATGGAAGGGTCAAGGGGGCATACCCTTTGCAAGGGTTTGGGGACAGAGTCCCCAAGGTCTTATCTTTATATATTTTATATATAATACCATGTTGCAATCTAAGTGATAGTAAGTTTTTACTGACGGCGCAAAAACCGCGCCATGGGCAAGTCGTACCGCGCTTCGCTACAGCGTACGACATTGCTCACTAACTATCACTATGATTGCAAGATGGTAAGAGGAGGCATTGCAATGAAGATAGCCAGCAGTAACGTACAAATGTCGGCTGTCAGCTCGCGTGAGCAATCGGTCAGCTTCAGGCACGAAACCACGCAGATTTTCACAACGCAGGGCGCGCTGCGCGAAGCCGGGCTCATTGGCTCCGGCGTATCGCTGACCTTGTCCGACGAAGCCCGCGCCGCGCTGGAGAAAGCGGCGGAGGAACCCGAGCAGAACAACAGCCTCACGGACGAAATGAACCGCGCGCAGAATGACCGCATACGCAGCTTTATCAACAACTCGAACAACATTTCTGTCAGGCATTTATCCAGCCGGTTTATGCTGTCGCATAACGAGTTTAAGATGGATCTGCTGCGAAGCATGATGGAAGCCCTGACAGGCCGGAAATTCCGCGTTAACCCGCTGCCCGAGATGGGCGGTCAGCAAGGCCAGAACCAAGTCTCCGCCACGCAGGAGCATATACAGGCGCAGTGGAGCCGGATCAGCCAGCTCCAGATGAGCCAGCAGGATTTGCAGGCCCTGCAAGACCGCCAGCCCGCCGTTCTAACCTTCACAAACGTTACTTTGGAGCGGTTTGAGCGCGAAAACGTGTGCTTCACGGCTCAGGCGCACATCACAACCGAATGCGGGATGGAAATCGACATCGACATCGCCCTCAACATGACCAGGGAGATTTACGAAAGGTTTGATTTCTCGTCATTCACCACCATGCAGTTCGTTGACCCGCTGGTAATCAACTTCGACACCGATATGGCGCGTTTATGCGACACGAAGTTTGAGTTCGACCTGGACGCAAGCGGCACGCCCAACCAGATTTCCAGGCTGCTGCAAGGCTCCGGCTATCTGGCGAAATGCAACGGCTCGGGCGAGGTTCAGGACGGCAGCCAGCTCTTCGGCGCGCTCTGCGGCAACGGCTTCGCGCACCTGACCAAATACGATACCGACGGCAACGGCTGGATCGACGCCAACGACGAGGTCTGGGACAGCCTGCGCATCTGGGTACATAACCCGGACGGCACGAACAGCCTCTTAGCTCTGGGCGAGGTCGGCATCGGCGCAATCTTCCTGGGCTCCGTGGAAACGGACTTCACACTGGCAGGCGACAGCGGCGACGTAAACGGCATGCTGCGCCGCACCGGCTTCTTCCTCTTCACGGACGGCAGCGCCGGCACCGTGCAGCATTTGGATTTGAGGGTATAAAAAAATCAGGGGCAGACCTTATGCTTCATCTGCCCCTGTTGCACCCGCTGTGTTCACTTTCACTGCCCGTTCATTTGGAAATCTGTCTGATTATTAATAATCCTACTCTATTATACACTATACGTTTGGATTTGTCAATATAAATTAAATACAATTTGTAATCCCTCTTTCCCGGCTTTTCCGCATAATTTGACATTCCGTCCCGTTTAAGGTATAATTAAGTCCGTATAGTATGGATAAGGATTGATTTCATGCGAAATTTCCACAATCTACGAAAGCGCGAGTTTATGCCGTTTTCGCTGATGATATGTGTGAACCTTGCGTTGCTTGCTTTGGGCTTTATTGCGGACGGGCCGGCTGAAACCTGGGCCGGCTTCACGCGGATTATCCAATCCCGGTCTATCCTCGTCACCGACTATATATATATAGGCGGCATCGGCGCGACGCTGATGAACGTGTCCATCGTGGGCCTGGCCTGCACCGTCATGCTTATCCGGCTGGGACTGAAACCCGGCGGCGCGAACGTCATGGCGGTTTGGATGTCCATGGGCTTTGCGTTCTTCGGCAAAAACGTGTTCAACATGATACCGCTGACCATCGGCGTCTGGCTTTATTCCAGGTACGTCAAACACCCGTTCTCCCAGCATTATCTGGGCGCGATGCTCGTCTCAACCCTCTCGCCCACCATCTCCGAGATCGCGTTCATGGGCGTTTACAGCCGCTTTATCGAGATTCCGGCGGGTATCGCAATGGGCTTCTTCATCGGCTTCATCTTCCCCGTCATATCCGCCGAATCCGTTAAGACGCACAACGGCTTCAACCTCTACAACATGGGCTTCGCGGGCGGCGTGGTCGCCACCGTCCTAGCCACGGGCTACCGCAACCTGGGCATACCCGTGCGCCCCGCCTCGTACTGGTCAAGCGGAAACAACGTATTTATGGCAGCTTTACTGTACTCCATCTCAGCTTTAGTCCTTCTCATCGGATTATTTTTTGATTCAACCACAAAAAGCGCAAAAAAACACAAAAAAGAGCCGATCCTGAAAAACCTGCGCGGTTTCAGGCGTATTCACGGCCACAGCGGCAGGCTCCTCACCGACTACTACCAAATGTACGAAAACAGCATATACATAAACATGGCCTGCCTCTGCGCTTTCGGCACAACCATCGTCCTGATTCTGGGCGCGCAGCTCTCCGGCCCGGCCGTCGCGGGCATCCTGACCATGATGGCCTTCGGCTCCCTCGGCAAGCACATGCGCAACGTCACGCCCATCATCATCGGCGCGATCCTCTCCGACTTCGCCAACAACCTCGACCCCGCCGCCCCCGTAAACATCGTCGCCATCCTCTTCTCAACGGGCCTCGCGCCCCTCGCCGGCGCATACGGCCCAATCTGGGGCATCATCGCCGGGTTCCTGCACGTAAACGTCGCCACCTACATCGGGAGCCTAAACAGCGGCCTGAACCTCTACAACAACGGCTTCGCGGCGACCTTCGTAGTCATGTTCCTGCTGCCCGTCATAACGATATTTAAAAAGGGAGAAAAGTATTAAAAAGGGAGGATTGCTCCTCCCCGGGTCTAATTAACTCTCGCCCTAAAATATCTCCCATACTTCGTAAAAACATAAACCGTATGCGAAGCCTCGTCCATCGACAGCCAAATCCCCTCATCCGCGGGCGGCACGGCATACGAATACACCCTCCCCGCCCCTTCATCCCAAATGACCACCGAAATCCCGCGTTCGCGCTTCTCGGGCGTTGGCCGCACATTATGACGCGTACCCAGCGTATATTCATAAAACGTCGTATTATCCTGCGTTTTCGAGCGTCCCGTCGGCGTAAGCGTGTTCTGCTCAACGTACGGGGCGTACAAGCCCGCCCCCTCCACGCGTCCGTGGGTCTTGTACGCGATCCTGCCGCCCAGGCTCCATGCCGCCATAAACTCGGATTCCTCGTACCACAACCGCACCTCCCCGTCAACCGCCGCCGCCGGGTCGTTTACGATAACGTAATACCGCCCGTCGTCGCCGCGCTCATAGCCCACTACAACCAGCAAATGCCCGAAAGTCCGGCGTATCGGCGCGTTCGTGACGATGGGCAAATCCCCCGGCACATCGGCGTTTTGCTTGTACCTGACGCTTGTGATCACGGGGTTGCCGTTCATCAGCTCCCATTTTATATCCTCTATGCCCGCGCAATACTCTATGTACGACGCAAACCCGTACGACGCGATAAAAGCCGCGTTAAACACCCAGTTGCCGTAACCGTCGTAAGCCGTGTCCAGCACGCCCATCGCCGCCATTTCGGGCAGGACGCTCACGCCCCTCCAATCCAGCACCATTGCGGCGGAGACAGGGCTGCACACCCGCGTGTGGAATTGCGGGTCGCGCGTGGTCTGCGCGATGGGCCTTACGTTCAGCGTCCCGGTGTAATCCGCGATGGCCGCCAGGGCTTCCGCGTCAAAGGGGGAATGCGCCGCAAGCGCCGCCCCCTCAAGCGTATTGCGGAACGTAGCCGCCACCAGCCGCACCGACGGCGCAGCCCTGCCGTCCTCCGTATAAAAAACGAGCCTGTACCTGTACGCGTCCGCTTCCTTGCCGCCAATAACCGTGATAATGTCCACGTCAACAAAAGCGGCGCCCCTTTCATCTTCGGGGGTCGGCGGCGCGGAGGTACTGTCCCCCGCAGTCGTCCATTTGGCAATCTTCAGCCAGTCCGTCCAGACGCCTTCAACGCGCACCGTAGCTTCGGCGGTAATCCAGGTTTTTGCCGGGGTATCGGCGTTCCAGGACAGCACCATGCGCGTGAATCCCGGGGTTTCAAACTCCGCCGATTCGAATGCGCCGCTGACTGGGAACATACCCAAAGCGCCCGGTTTCAGGCGGATCTGCCCGTCCTCAAACTCTGTCTGTAAAAAAGTGCCGTTCTCAAAGTCCGCGTACGTACTATGCAAAATAATCCCTCCCTGAGCCATTACGGGCATGCAAACAAAAACTAATAATATTACAACAAACGAAACCGCTATTTTACCGGACATTCTACCGTCCGACGGCAAAAGCCGCAATCGACCCGGCAAGCATCGCCAAAGCCAGCAGCACCGCGATAGTCATAGCAATTATACGCTTACGGCGTTCTTTCCTATGCATTATTTATCTCCTTCGTAAGGGCGGCTCTCGCGGCTGCCCGAGTTGGATAAATCCCCGGCTAAACTGGCTATGGCTTTCTTAGTATCTTCCAATTCCTCAATGGTCTTACATTTTCCAATCATTTCCAAAACCATAACCATTATCGCTTTAAATTGAAAATCCGTCATTTGCCTTCCCCTCCGGCCTCTCTTACCGATAAAACAAACAAATAATCCGAAAGCCTGTTGATATACGCCAGCGCGTCCACCGACAGCGGATACTCCCAGCCGATTGTGCAAAGCGCCCTTTCAGCCCGCCTTACCACCGTCCGCGCGATATGGGCGCAAGCAGAGACCTCGTTTACCCCCGGCAAATCGAAGCAAGTCTCCCCGCTCCAGCTCCCGGCAATCGCGTCGATCCTTTTCTCAATCTCCAGCTCCAGCCCCGCGGGAAAGGGATATTTATCCATTTCCTTGCCGCCCAGAGCGGCGCAGTGGGACATCAGCACGATCAGATCCTTCTGTATTTGCTCAATAAAAGCCTTTTCATCCCCGGAAACCTTGCATTTCAACATACCAAGCCACGCGCTGACCTCGTCCAGCTCGCCCAGCGCCCTGAACCTGTCCGCGTCCTTATGCAGGCGCATGCCGCCCAGCAGCTCAGATTGCCCGTAATCGCCGAGTTTTGTGTAAATCTTCATGTTATCACCCTTTTATATATTAACATACATTTTAAGCACTATCAACCCTTCCGCGCCACAATCAAATCCCTCTTTATCGCCTGGTCAACCCTATGCGTAAAATCATCAAACGGATACTCCGTCAAAACTTCAAACCCAGCGCCGCGTACAACATCGGCAAGCTCCGCCTTTTTGGTGGTAAACTCATTAAAGGCAAAAACCAGCGCGCCGCCTCGCGCAAGAACCGCAAACAGCTTATCCGCGACGCTTTCAACCAGGGGAACGGCGTTCCTCGTTTTACCCGCGCTTTTATGCTGAACCCCATAGGGCAAATCAGCCGCAATTATATCTATTGAACCGTTCTTAATAAAATCCAGGCACACGGCGCAATCACCCGTATACAGACTGTAATTCTGGCGTACCTTTCTATCAAAATCCTCTTTATTGCTTGCGAACTCCGCGTGGACGGCATCCGCAGCCTTACGCCCCTGCTTATCCGCGCGCTTTTCCTGCCTGAATTTATGCTTGTAACGCCCCTCTTGCAAATATTTCTCAAAAAATACATTCGCTTCGGAAGCGTTTTTCTCTATCTCAATGCCCACGGCGTCCATACCCCGGGCAATGCCCTCAAACAAAACCGTCCCGCGGCCCGCCACCGGGTCAAGGAGCCTTAGCTTCCGGCCCGCAAGCGCCATGGCCGCTCCGCTGGCTACTGACGGCGCAAGCGCCATGGCCGCATTAACCATCAGCCGCACAAACCGCTCGTTTGTCTTACCGGTATATTTTAAAATCGTGTTGATATTCTCGGGAAAAGCGTACCCGGCATCCGCATAAACCGGCAGAAGCTTGCCGCCATGCAGCTCAAACAGCGCAAGGAAGAACGACAGCCCCGCGATTTCAGCAAGCGCCGCCGCATCGGCCGGGCCCTCCGCCCGAAAGCCGAGGTACGCAACCCCCGCCAGCTCCATAAACTCTATATCGGTAAAATTCCTCTTGCTTGTAACAATTTCAAACTCTTTCCTCATAATATCCCGCGCCGCGCCGAAATAAACGCGGTTAAACCCGGGATTTAACAATAACGCATAGCGCATGAAAGTCCTCCTGCCCGCTTCGGCTGTCCCATACCGAAACGCGTGGGGTGGGGCGGGCCGCCGCGTACGCGGCGTGTGCGCCTGCGGCGCACAGCGCGGGAACCGCGCGCCCGCCCCACCCCACGCGTTTCGGTATGGGACAGCAAGGTTCATCGTCAAAGATTCATCGTCAAGTATAAAACTTCACCTTACCGGCCGCATATTCGGCCAATTCATTCTGTTCATCCAGTTCATGCGCCTTTGCGAACCGCTTCGCCGCCGCCTTATAAAACCCGGCGTTGAAGTGCATCACCCCGATATTATAAACCATCGCCGCCCGCTTTTTCCTGTTAACAAGCTGGATACACAAATGCGCAATCCCGGCAAGCACCAGCGCCGCGCCGCCCAGCACAACGTACTGGCTGTCCAGCAAAAGCCCCGACAGCGCCGCCGGAATCCCCAGCACCAGAATCAGAACATTCACCCCGAATTTCCCATAAGGCAGCGACGCGGCGGGGGTTTTATCAATCTTTTCCTTAACCTCGGGGCTAAAGGCCCTTGCCGCCGTTTCGCGCTTCAATTTCTCGGGCTTTTTGCGCGGCTTCTCAACAACCGTTTCCGGCGGCAGGATCCTATATTCCTCAATCCTTCGATCCTTTATCTTAAAAACAATATGGATGTCGCGCTTTAAATTATTCCCGCCCTTGGAACGCACCTTCCGCGTGATGGTCAGTATGTAATAAATCCCTTCCTCGTAAGGGTCGGTGGGCTTCATAACGATCATGTTCTTAGCCGTGTCATAGGTAATCTCGGTATCAAGGATATAACCGTTCGTCTCGGTAACGGTCATGCTCTTGTGCGACACCGTCACCGGGTCAAGGACGATATTAAACTTAATGAACCACAAAACCGGCCCGCTCAGGTCGTTCAGGCGCACCTTAACACGCCCCGCCAGCTCCGGGTCGCTGATCCCAACGCGTATCTTCTCTCCCCTGACAATATGCTTATTATCACCCATAGCAAGAGCAGTTAATAGTTAATAGGCAATAGGCAATAGGTAAATTCAAAGGCGATTCTGTGTCTATATTCTTCGCCGGCTTTTAGCAGGCCGCCCGGGAATTGGGTTATGTTGGGCTTATTGGGGTAATATTGCGGCTCCAGGCACATTCCGCTGTTTTTATTGTAAATTTGGCCGCCGCGCCCTTTATGCTCAGTCATCTTTTCCGACACATAAAGCTGTATGCACGGCAAATCCGTATGCACGCGCAGGACGCGCCCGGTGTCGGGGCAAAGAACCTCCGCCGCCGGGTTTTCCCCGTCAAAGACGTAGTTCAGGTCATAATCGTCCCTTGCCACATCCCTCACGGCCCTGAAATCATACACCGTACCCTCAACCGGCAGCACCTCGCCCGTCGGGATCTGCCCCTCGCCAAGCGGCGTATACGCCCCGGCGTTCAGCCTTAACCTGTGCGACAGCACATTGCCCTCCCCGCGCAGGTTAAAATATGCATGGTTGGTCATACTCACATATGTATCCTTATCCGAAACCGCGAAAAAGTCCATAACCACGCTGTTTCCGTCCAGCCGTACCGTTATCTCCGCGTCCAGGTTCCCCGGATACCCCATTTCCCCGTCGGGGCTGTGCAGCTTCAGCTTCACACCGTTTTCCAGCGCCTCCGCGTCCCATATCCGTTTGTTCCAGTTCCCGCCGCCGTGCAGGTGGTTAAGCCCCTCATTGGCACAAAGCTTATGCCGGGCGCCGTTAAGCTCAAACCCAGCCCCGCCGATCCGGTTCGAGTACCGCCCGACCATCGCGCCCACATAGGCATTGTCCGCCAAATACTCATCCGCGGTATCATACCCCAGGCACACCTCACCCGGGTTCCCGTCCCTGTCCGGCGCGGTTATGGACGTTATAATCCCGCCCAAATCCGACACCGTAAACCCAACCTTCTCACCCTTCACGGAAAAAAGCCTGACCGTCCGCCCGTCAGGCATTTTCCCCCAATCCTTAACAGTTACCATATCCTCATCTCCTCAAAAACGATACTCACCATTAGTATTATAATCCAAAGCCCCAATTTATTCAACCACGGAATCGAACGCATTCTATACATGCTTCTCATAAATCCGCCCGCCCTCATTCGGCTCAATTTTACCCGTGTCTATATAATCCATCGATTTCCAAAAAAATCCATTACCCACAATGTCTGTCAAATAAATGCCTTTTATATTATGTTTTTTAAGCTCTTCCTCGGCCTTGCTAACCATCGCTTTACCCAATCCAATCCCCCGCAGCTGTTTGTCGGCGTATATTTCCGACATATGCCCCCAGCCTTCATATCCGTCAGCATATCCGCGCACTTCCCCGCAATCCGGGTGGAAAGTGACAAAGCCCTTATACCCGCCGTCCATTACGCATATAAAAGTTGTTTTCCCCCCAAAATACCTTTTAAAATGTTCAAAAAGCTCATCAAACGAATACGCCGGATAAAATAAATCCGGCTCCTCCCGGGAAATTTCCGCCTCATACCTTTGATACAAAGGCAGCAGCTCCATCATCATATCTTCATCCCCCATATCCAACTCAACAAACTTCACCCCGCACCCTCCTCTTAAAACCGCACTAAAACCCCCAAAAAAAATCTTTCAGGGGTTTTGCCTATTACCTATTACCTGTTACCTATTTACCTGTTTTTAATACCATCCTCTCAGCTTCATAACCTGAGCGATCCTCTGAATCGAATACATATAAGCCGCCGTCCTAAGCGGCACGCCATGCTTCTCCTTCACCGCCCAGACAGCCGCGAACGCGTCCACCATCGCGCGCTCCTCTTTTTCCGCAACCTCGGCGTCGCTCCAGTAATATCCGTACAGATTCTGGCACCACTCAAAATACGAGACCGTCACGCCGCCCGCGTTCGCAAGGATATCCGGCACAACCGCAATGCCCTTATTCAGTAAAATCGCGTCCGCCTCAGGCGTTACCGGCCCGTTCGCGCCCTCGGCAATCAGCTTGACGTTGATTTTCGGCGCGTTATCCACCGTTATGGCGTTCTCCATCGCGCAAGGCAGCAAAACGTCGGCCTCCATCGCCCAAAACTCCTCCGGCGTAATCTCCTTAGCGCCGGGAAATCCCTTAATAGAGCCTTTATTGCCGTTCTTATATTCCAAAAGCTTTTTGCAATCTATCCCATTTTCATTGCAAAGCACGCAGTCCCACTCGCAGATTGCCGTAATAACGGCCCCCTGCGCCTCCGTGCAAAGCGCGGAATGCGAGCCCACGTTGCCAAAGCCCTGCAGCAGCACCTTCGCGCCCTTCATGTCAAAGCCCAGCTTCTTGCAGGCCTCGCGGACGGAAATCGCCACGCCAAGCCCCGTAGCCGCCGTGCGGCCCTTCGACCCGCCGAACTCCACCGGCTTGCCCGTAATAACGCCCAAAGCGCTGTGGCCCGATAACTTGCAATACTCGTCCACCATCCATGCCATAATCTGCCCGTTTGTGTTCACGTCCGGCGCGGGGATGTCCACCTTTTCGCCAAGCAGCTTATGCGTGGCCTGAACATAACCCCTCGACAGGCGCTCCTTCTCCCCCTCGCTGAGCGTCCCGGGATCGACGCAGACGCCCCCCTTGCCGCCGCCGTAAGGCAGGCCCACAATGGCGCATTTTATCGTCATCCATGTCGCCAGCGCCTTTACCTCGTCGCCGTGCACGCTGGGGTGGAAGCGGATGCCGCCCTTGTACGGGCCCAGCGCGTCGTTATGGTAACCGCGCCACGCGGTAAACACCTTCGTCGTGCCGTCGTCCATCCTGACCGGGATGTTAACCTCAATCACCTTTTGCGGGTTCTTCAAGATCTCATAAACCGCCGGATCCGCGCCCAGCCTGCCGCAAGCGTCCTTTATCAGCGACTGCGCCGCCTGTAAAGGGTTTAACGTTTCCATACTAAACACCTCCGTAAAAATTTATCTCATTTTATCAAAGAAAAACAATTTATTCAACCGCAAATATGGCGCGAGTAAACCCATTATTTATTAGTCTTATCATCTTTCCTGGCTTCTTGTAAAACTTCGTTTATAACATCCGTAACGCCTTCCCAATCCTCTTTCTTGCAAAGCTTGGCAAGCGCGGAAAACAAGGCGATTATCTCAATCCTGGTCATCGTTTGAGCTCCTTTCGTCAGAATCTGCGCTTCCACCACATTCACCTCTTATAACAAACCCCACATCCAAAATAACCTTCCTATCCTTATCCGGCTCGGTAAACCGCGGGCAAACAAACCGCTCAAACCACCATTCCCCTGCCTCAAAGCCCTCCTCTTTAAGCCTTTCTAAGCATTCCGCCTCCCTGCCGTACAATTCAACCTCTTTCCCGTAAATCCAGCACACA
Source organism: Defluviitaleaceae bacterium (assembly GCA_009780415.1). GTDB lineage: Bacteria > Bacillota > Clostridia > Lachnospirales > WRAX01 > WRAC01. Next base: position 103,525 of record WRAC01000001.1, read on the forward strand.
CCGAACGCGCCCTCGGGAAAGTCAACATGTCCGAAGCCCTCGGGTACATCGGTGCCTTCCGGCGTAAACATCCCGATCCAATACTCATAATTCTCATTTTCCCCGCGCATCAAGCCGATGTTCGCCGCGCTGTCCTCATAGGCGCTTACCCCGCCGGTCCGCTCCTCGATCAAATCAAACCAGCCGTTCACAAACCACTCGCCCCACCTCGTGCCGAACGACTTGCCAATGCGGTCACCGTTGACGTACCTTTTCCCGATAAACCGCAGCGCGGGAACGTCTTGCCTGTATGCCTTAATGATTTCCGTCATATAATCCCCCACCTAGTCCATTGGACTAGTTCCTGTTATAAACCGTCCCGCAGACCGGGTCAACCGTAATGCTGCTGCCGTCCGAAATCAGCTTCGTCGCGTCCTCCGCGCCCGTAATCAGCGGAATATCCATCGCCACCGCCGCCGCCGCTATGCCCGACGCGCCGAACTCCTCCTCCGTAACAACCGCGACGGCCCGACGCAGCAGCCGCAGCGCCTCCTTCGTCGTCTTATCGATAACGATGACGCACCCGTCCACAAACTCCGCGCTTTCCTTGCGCCGGCTGATAACGCAGGCCTTGGAGCCGACGCTCTGCATCCCGTGGCCCACGCCCTTCACGATGGTATCGCCCAGCACCAGCACCTGCACCATGTTCGTAACCGAACTCTGCTGGGACGACGAGCCCGTCACCACGATAATATCGCCCTCCGCCGCGTGCCCGGATTCCAGCACCTTCTCCGCCGCGTTCCTGTAAACCGCGCCGCTTTCCTCGTGGTATTCGCTCAGAAGCGGCACCACGCCCCAGCTCATCGCCATCTGCTGATACGTCTTAAACTTGGGCGTAACGGCGATAATCCGCACGCAGGGCCGGTACCGCGAAATCATCCGCGCCGCCGTCCCGTTAACCGTCACCGTAACGATGGCGACCGCTCCCAGGTCATGCGCCGCCGAACAAGCCGCGTGGCTTATCGCGTCGGTGATATTATGCTCGATTTTGGCGTTATAACCCCGGAACTGCTCCCTGTAATCAATATTCTCCTCGGTCTGCTGGGCGATCTTCACCATCGTTTTCAGGCTCTCCACCGGGTATTTCCCGCCCGCCGTCTCGCCGCTCAGCATCAGCGCGCTTGTGCCGTCATAAATCGCGTTCGCGATATCCGTAATCTCGGCCCGCGTCGGCCTTGGGTTATTAATCATGCTTTCAAGCATATGCGTCGCCGTAATAACCTTCTTGCCCGCCCGGTAACACTTTTTAATCAGCGTTTTCTGTATCCCCGGCAGCTCCTCAAACGGGATCTCAACGCCCATGTCGCCCCGCGCCACCATTATCCCGTCACTTACCCTTATAATCTCGTCAATATTTTCAACGCCCTCGGCGTTCTCAATCTTCGATATCAGCTGGCACCTGATCGGCCCAAGCCCCGCCAGAAAATTCTGGGCCAGAAAAACGTCCTCCGCCGACCTTACGAAACTAAGCGCGATATAATCCGCGTCGTTTTCATAGGCAAACGTCAAATCCGCCTTATCCGTCTCGCTCAAATAAGGCATGTCAACGCTGACCCCCGGCAGATTCAAGCTCTTCCTGTTCTTCAGCTCCCCGCCGTAAATCACGCGGCACAGGATATCGCTGCCCTTAACCTCCTCAACCCTAAGCTCAATCAGCCCGTCGTCAAGCATAACCTTTGTACCCTTTTCAACGTTCCCCGGCAAACCCTCATAAGTTACCGAAACAATCTCCTTCGTTCCCGGCACGTCCCTTGTAGTCAGCGTAAACTCCGCGCCGACCTCAAGGTTTACCTTGCCCTTCTCAAACGTCCGCACCCTGATCTCCGGCCCCTTGGTATCCGCCAAAATCGCCACAGGCCGTTTCAGTTCCTCCCTCAGCTTCTTCAGCGCCTCAATCTTCGCCAGATGCTCGGGATGCGTCCCGTGCGAAAAGTTCAGCCGCGCCACGTTCATCCCGCCCAGTATCAGTTCCCGCATAATTTCCGGCTTCTCCGACGCCGGCCCTATCGTGCAGATTATTTTGGTTTTATGCATGTTTTAACCTCCTAAAGACCTTGAGGGCACCGCCCCTGTACGCCCGCTTTTTGGGCGTACGGCTCCCGCAAGGAGCTTCGCCCCTTGACCCTTCTGTTTTAATATAGATTATATATTATAGCAAGGTGATTTACAATTTTTATTTTACACTGAAAAAGGACTTGCGTAATTGTTATATCCGGCGTATAATGGGGATAGAATAAAGTCGGGGGAACGTGTCACCGCTCCCCCTGTCCATTGGCCGCGTTAAATTCTGGATTTAACCATGTCATTGGACCGGCACTTACCGCATTGACGGTTAGGCTTGCACAACTATTTAATTGAAAATAGTCGCGACACCCTTCCATAAGAGGCGCGGCTATTTTCCTTTTCTGTCAACGTATACCAGCAAAGCCACAAGGAACAAGCCCGCTGTAAATAATATCATTAATATCTCATACGTGGACACGCTTATCACCCTCCCTTCCGGTTGGATTTGGTTTTTCAACCATCACCGCCTTTCGGGATGTGCAAGCTGGGAATTAACCGCCCTATGCGTTCATGCGTAGTGAAATTATAACACGTATATAAAATTAATACAACTCGTAATAACCGTTAAAATCCTCATTTGCACAATGGTGCTGTAAATCAAGTGAGTTTAACCACGAAATACACGAAAAAAGAAAATTAAAAAATCGAAATGCTGATGCGTCATGTTCATTGATTTCGTGTGTTTCGTGGTTCATGTCTTTTGTCTTTGTGAAGATAGCAACACTGTACAAATGAGGAATTTAACCGTTTACACTGGACAAAAATCCCAAAATCAATTAAAATATACACGGGTGATTTTATGAATGTTGTACTTGCCATAGACCTCGGCGCATCCAGCGGACGCGCCATGCTGTGCTTTTACGAGGACGGGAGGTTCCGCCTTCAGGAGGCCCACCGCTTTGAAAACATCCCCATAACGCGGGACGGGCGTCTGATGTGGGATTATAAAACGCTTCTGCGCGAGGTTAAAACCGGCATGAAGAAAGCTTCCGGGGTTACACATATCGACAGTGTCGGCATAGACACCTGGGGCGTGGATTTCGCGCTGGTTACGAAAGACGGCGAAATATTGGAGGGCCCCGCCCACTACCGCGACACGCGCAAAAACGGCATAAGCGAGGAAGTGTTCAAAGACGTTCCCCCCGAATTTATCTACCGGCGCACAGGCATCCAATTTATGGAAATAAATACGTTATACCAATTATACGCGCTGAAAAGGGACAGGCCGGAGCTGTTCGGCCAAGACCTGCGGCTCCTTATGATGCCGGATTTGCTGGGCTGGTCGCTTACGGGCAAATTCTGCGCCGAGATCAGCATCGCATCCACCTCAAACCTAGTGGACCCCTATTTCAAGCAATGGGACAACGGCCTCACGGACAAACTGGGCCTGGGCCCTATTATCCCCTGGTTCCAGAACATCGTACATCCCGGCACCGAACTGGGAGCCGTAAAACCCGAAATCCTTGAGGAGCTGGGCCTGCCTGACATGCGCGTCATTTCCGTGGCGGGGCACGACACCGCCAGCGCCGTGGCCGCCGTCCCCTACAACCCCGAAAACACGCTGTTCCTGTCCAGCGGCACATGGAACCTGATCGGCGCGGAGCTGGACGGGCCCGTCCGCTCCGCCGAATCCGCCGCCGCCAACGTATCCAACGAAATCGGCTATGGCGGCAAGATAAGGTTCTTGAAAAACGTAACCGGATTCTGGCTGGTTCAGCAGGCGCGCGAAACCTTCCGCGCCCAGGGCAAAAGCCTTGATTATGCCGCTTTAGAGAGCTTGGCCCTCGAATCCGCGGCTTTACGGCATTTTATTGACCCGGACAATCCGGATGTCGCAAGTCCCTGCGACATGCCCGCGCAAATCCGCGCCTGCTGCCGAAGAACAAACCAATCCGTCCCCGAATCCGACGCGGCCCTGATGCGCTGCATCTACGACAGCCTTGCGCTGAAACTCCGCATGGCGGCGGAAAGCCTTGAAACAAACAGCGGCAAAACCTTCGGCGCGATCCACCTTGTAGGCGGCGGCACCCAATCCGCCCTCCTATGCCAAACCATAGCGGACATAACGCGCAAACGCGTGGACTCAGGCCCCGTGGAAGCCACGGCCCTGGGCAACGCCGCCGCCCAGTTCATAGCAAACGGCACGCTCAAAGACATAGGTGAAGCCCGCCGCGTAATCCGCGAAAGCTTTGACATTAAGCAATACAATCCGGCCATACCGCACGAAACCGCCGAAATCGCATACACTCGGTTCAAAGCGCTAATCATATAATCCAAAAACGAAAGGGTCAAGGGACGAATGTCCCTTGCGGGGGTTTGGGGGCGGCGCCCCCAAGGTCTTAACTTTATAAGGAGGAACCCGAATGACTTACCCAAAAATCGGCATAAGGCCGACGATAGACGGGCGCTGGGGCGGCGTCCGCGAAGGCCTGGAAGCGAAGACGATGGCGATGGCGAAATCCGCTGAGGAGCTGATAACGTCGACATTACGTTATCCGGACGGCACGCCCGTGCAATGCGTGGTGAACCCGGGCACGATAGGCGGCGGCGCGGAAGCCGCGAAATGCGAGGATTTCTTCGCCGCGAACAACGTAACGGCAACGCTGACGGTCACGCCCTGCTGGTGCTACGGGTCGGAGACCTTCGACATGAACCCGTCTACGGTCAAGGCGGTGTGGGGCTTCAACGGAACGGAGCGCCCCGGCGCGGTTTACCTTGCCGCCGTAATGAGCGCGTACGCCCAGAAAGGCCTGCCCGCGTTCAGCATCTACGGGCGCGACGTGCAGGATCTGGACGATAACTCGATCCCGCCGGACGTTAGGGAGAAGCTGCTGGATTTCGCCAAATGCGCGATAGCGGTGGGCTGGATGAGGAACAAGAGCTACGTGAACTTAGGCGGCGTAAGCATGGGCATCGCGGGCAGTTACTGCAACGAGAGCTTTTTCCAGAAATATCTGGGGATCCGCGCGGAATGGGTGGACCTGACGGAGCTGTTAAGGCGCGTAAACCTTGAGATTTATGACGAGGACGAGTACGAGAAGGCGTTTAACTGGATACAGGCGAAGTGCAAAGAGGGCTTTGACGTAAACGCGGGGAAGGAACTGCCGTGCGTCATAACGAAATCCAAGTATGTCCCGGCTGATCAGGACTGGGCGTTTATCGCCAAGATGACGGTTATCGTCAAGGACATCCTGTTCGGCAACCCCAAACTGGCGGAGCTGGGCTGGCACGAGGAAGCGCTGGGCAAAAACGCCGTGGCCGGCGGGTTCCAGGGACAAAGGCACTGGACGGACTGGCTGCCGAACGGCGACTTTACCGAGGCGATACTGGCCTCAACGTTCGACTGGAACGGCGCGCGCGAACCCGTGGCGTTCGCAACCGAGAACGACACGCTGAACGGCGCCGCGATGCTGTTCGGGAAGCTTGTGAGTGACACCGCGCCCTGCTTCCACGACGTGCGTACATACTGGAGCCCGGAGGCCGCGGAGCGCGTTTCCGGCAAAAAGCCGGAGGGCAAGGCCGGGGCCGGTTTCATACATCTGATAAACAGCGGCGCGACGGCGCTGGACGGCACGGGCGCGGCAAAGGACGCGGAGGGCAGGGGCTGCATGAAGCCCTTCTGGGAAATGAGCGAGGCGGATATCGACGCATGTACGGAAGCGACGCTTTGGTGCCGCGCGAACTACGAATATTTCCGCGGCGGCGGCTATTCCAGCAACTTTAAAAACGCGGCGGAAATGCCCGTAACCCTGCTGCGCGTGAACATTATCGACGGCGTTGGCCCCGTACTCCAAATCGCACAGGGACACACCGTGAGCCTGAACGACCACACCCACAAAACAATCGACCTGCGCACGGACCGCACATGGCCCACTACATGGTTCGTGCCGGAGCTGACGGGCAGCGGCCCGTTCACGGATGTCTACAGCGTAATGGCGGCATGGGGCGCGAACCACGGCGTCACGGTCTACGGCCACGTGGGCGCGCGCCTGATAACCCTGGCCAGCATGCTCCGCATCCCCGTATCCATGTGCAACGTCCCCGCCGATAAATTCTTCCGCCCCCACGTCTGGGCCGCATACGGCACGTACGACACACAAGCCGCCGACTACAAAGCCTGCGAAACCTACGGCCCGCTCTATAAATAAAAACAATCGCTTACCGCAGGGGCGGGCCCGGTGTCCGCCCCTTACTCAACTTCAATTCAACTTTTTCCCGAAAAACACAACTATTTCCGTATGGTTAAACCCCCAAATTACTGTTAATATTAACTCATCCGGCAAAGGAGGAGTTTTATGATAGACAACATCAGCGCAGGCGGCCAAATCCTGCTGCTGCGCAAACGTAAGGGCTTTACGCAGGAGGAGCTGGCGGACAGGCTGGGTATCACCGCCCAGGCAATCAGCAAATGGGAAAACGGCCACGCGCTGCCGGAAACCGCGCTGCTCCCGTTATTGGCGAAGCTCTTGGACAGTACAATCGACGCGATACTGATGCCCGTTACCGTTAAAGAGGGCGACATAATGTCCTTCGGCAGCTATCAATGGCGCGTTTTGCAGGTAAACGAAGGCGGCGCCCTGATAATCACGGAAACAACCATCGGCAAGGCACCCTTCCACGACAGCCACACCGGCGTCACATGGGAGAAATGCAGCCTGCGCAAATACCTGAACGGGGAGTTTTGCGACAAGTTTACGGACGCGGAGAAATCCCGGATAATAAAGACAAAGCTGAGCGACCGCGACAACCCCTGGTACGGCGTAAGCTGCGGCGACCCGACATTTGACAGGATATTTCTGCTGAGCTACGACGAAGTAATCCGGTATTTCGGCGACAGCGGCGATATGCGAGGCAAAAAGGGCTGGTTCTGGGCGGAGGAAGATAAAATCGCGCCCGCTGACTGCACTTGCCGCCTTAAATACGGCGACTGCATTTTCGACCAATTCAACGATGCCCGCAAAGTCCGGAGTTTAAGGGGCGACGACGACTGGTGGTGGCTGCGCTCCCCCGGAGGGTATGGCATGCACACCGCCGGCTCAATCGGCTACTTCGGCGAGCTGTTCCTTTGCGGCGACGATGCCTGCAGGGTGGACGGCGGCGTTCGTCCGGCCCTGTGGCTCAGCATACAGTAAAATGGAGGCTTGAAAAGGTTACATAAAATCCATATAGTTTAGTCTCATATAAAAACGGCGGTGTATTGGCAAGATACACAGCCCACAGATTGTTGACAAACGACGGTTTCGGGCGATCACAGATCGCCCCTACGAAGTTCGCCTGATAAAAAATATATTTTGCCGGCAGTCTGACGCCTATCGGAGTATTATATCCGGCAGGCGTTTTTCTTACCGCGGCAAAAACTCAGTTGCCGCGGTTGAACCCGATTCAATAACGCTGACCTTGACGCCCGTCAATAATTCGCCGCTATGGTTGCCTACGTACAGATAATACTCCCCGTCTAAATTAACATCCCGGCCGGCAGACGGGATTGTATTGATGTAAGGGCCTTCATAGCCATACATATAAGTCGTGTAAAAATACCATTGGCCTGACTGAGACACTCTTTCAGCGTATTCACGCCTCAGCCCGGAATATATACGGAAGCCGGAACCGGACTCCGAAGTCACTTCCACAATGTACGAATTATCGCCGCCCATAACTACCTTTGCGACGGGAAAGGCTTCCCCCGGCGCTATTTCCGCAATATACGCCCCGTCAGAAGCGGTGCCGTCGCCGGGCGGTGAATGGTTAATCCGCCCGTTCGGATGGAAGGTAGAAAGCGTTACGGTCACATTGCGCAGCCCGTCACTTGGGCTTCCTATGTAAACATAAAAGCTCCCCTCCTGAACATTGCGCGCCGCGACACCGGCGTTGCTTAACGTGTGGCTTACCTCATAGCCCGGGCTAAGCGTCAGATTGCCCAGATACCAGGGGCTGCCGCTCAATGTCATGATATCGCCGTCCTTAATCGCGCCGGCAAAGAACGCTCCGACCGTTTCGGAATATATATGGATTTCGTATTCAATATCATCATAAAGCTCTATTTCGGCGATGCGGATCAGCTCACCCGGGGCAATATGGTCAAAGCTCAGGTGAAGTATATTAAGACTCCCCCTCAATTCCGCCATCTGCCTATATCTTTCTTCGGAAAGCTCTATAAACCTGTCACGTAATTCATTAAGCTCCCTCTCCCTTTCAAGCAGCTCCAGTTCCCTTTCAAGCAGCTCCCTCTCCCTTTCAAGCAGCTCCCACTGCCTTTCAGATAAGCCGGGCGGCTCCGGCGCGGCTCCGAGCGCCTCAACCTGAGCCGGGCTAAAGTTAAAGCCGATCAAAAGCCCGGCGGAGACGACAGCCGCCCCGATCAGCCCAAACAGCGCCCTGCCGCTTTTTTTTTGCTTTTTTCCCAAGAATATTCAAAAACCGTTGTTTCAGCATGCGTTTCCCTCCAATAAAATTCGTGGTCAGCCGGCTGCGGCAAACCCGGCGGCCCGCGGCCATGTTCAGGAGCATTTCGCTGTATTTCTTCCGCAAGCCCATGTCCATGCCGTGTACCGTCAGCGTGTCGCAGATGGTCTCTATGTCCTTGTTGGCCTGTTTTATCATAAGGTGGACGGCGGGGTTAAACCAATGGATGCTTATCGTTATCATAAGGGCAAGCTTATACCATAAATCCCGGCGCTTGTAGTGCGTCAGCTCATGCCGGAAAATGAAACGCAAGTCCTCCTCATCACAGCTCAAGTCCGGCAGCAACACGGCAGGCTTTATAAAACCCATAAGCATCGGCGTTTTAATGCCCTTGCAGCGTTTAAGGCCGAGCGCTCTCACAATACCCATCCGCCGCGCCGTTTCGTTAAATATTTGCAAATAACCGGGGTCGGGTTCAGGCATACCCCATCTCCGCACAAAGCGCTTGAACATAAGATGGTTTGCCGCGTGGTAAGCCACGGACAGGAATATCCCCGCAAACCATACAATCCGGATCACGTCGAACAGATTGGCGGAAGACGGGTTGATTGATTCCCGCGCGGGCTCGGCTGATAAAACCGGAACGCCGCGGCTCACGGTTTCCCCGCCGTCACGCCGGGAGCCGTCCCCCGCCAAACCGGCGGTATTATTAATCCGCCGTATGTCATAGGAAGAGGCAGCCGCGGGCACCGGCACATGTATCTGAACAGCCGGCCTGGGGATAAACGAGGCGAACGGCAGGCATAAACAGCCCATCACCAATATCCACATTAAATAACGCCCGCCCGCGGTATATTTCCTTTCCAAAAACGGCGCCGCGAACAGCAAAAGGATGATGAGCGGCGTTATTATCAGCGAAACGCTTGCCAGAGACAGCAACAGCGTCACTGCGCATCACCCGCTTTTTCATCGATGAAGCTTTTTAACTCGTCAAGGTCGCGCCGCGAAATGCCGTCGCCGTTATAAAGCGACGCGACGAAGCTTTTCAGCGAATTGCCGTGCAGCCGCTCCAGAAACGACTTGCTCTCGCTTTCCAAATATTCGTCCTCGTTTATGACCGGGGCGTAATAATTCGTCTTGCCGTTTCTGTAAACGGATAAAAACCCGCGGTCAACAAGTCTGGCCAAAAAATTAAGCAATGTCGTAAGCGCCCAATCCTTCTTCCCCTCAAGCTTATTCATAATAACCGCCGACGTTGTTTCGCCGCCGCATTTCCAAATAACCTTCATGATTTCCAGTTCCGCGTCCGGAAGCCGTGAAACCGCCATTTGCCCCACCTCATTCTACATATGTAAAACATATTATCATTTTACACATGTAAAACGTATTTGTCAATAGGTTTTTGAAATTTTTAAAGAAAAATTAAATCTTGTAATCAAAAGGATTAACGCATATAATGAATAAAAAAACGGGGAGGATGGGTTTATCACTAAATCGATGCAAAAACTGATTGTTATTCCTTTAATCATGCTGCTGTCGCTTGCGCCCGTTGCGGACGCCCGCGCGTCAAGCCCGGAAAGCGGCGGCGCGGATGAGCGGATCATCCGCCTGGCGTCTTACGCCAGCATCCTTGGCGGAACGGTTATCCACCACCACCTCAGCCTGGGCGTGGACAAAGGCGCGGCCGATGCCTTCGAGCCGCTGCTTGCCGCCTTCGCAAACCGCCTGTACGGCTTGGAAACGGAGTTCGGCAAGGTTACGGTGCGTTATGAAGGGGCATTTGACGATATTAACCCCGATGATTTTACCGGCATTGTCCTGGCATGGAACGGAGACCCTCTGGAGTTTGATTTTACGGCAACCCGAAAGATAAAGCACGGCCGCGGGCGCGATTTAGTCACCGACATCTATTTGGACATAACGGTTAACTACGAAAAACCGGGCGTTTACTCATTTACCGGAAAGTACGCGGGCGCCCCGTTCACCTTGTATATAGGAGTTAACTTCGAGCGCGTCGCCAAGTCTCCGGCGGACCCGGCAAGCTTAACCCACCTGTCCGTAACATATTTGCCCGCGGACGAGGTAAAGGCCCGTCCCGTAACGGACATCTCCTTCCATTTCGGCGGGGTTCATGAATGGTTCGGCGTGAACGACCTGAGGGATGTACGGCTTACGAACGGCGGTTTAGACGTTCCGTTCGGCTTACACGACTACATTGTACGGCATTTTGTGTACGATGGGGACGGAAACGCCTCCGGAACGGTGTTTACGCTGGTTCTTACAAATCCCCTGACAACCCCCGGAGTATACCGTCTATCCGGGTTTTACGGGGATGAGCGTTTTGATTTAAGCTGGATGCAATTAAATTAGAATGACATGGAAAGGAGCCATAACATGACACGGAGAATTATTTGCGCGGCTTTGCTAACCGTGATGCTTATTCTGGCGGCTTCCTGCGGCGCGGCGCCCGACCATCCGTTTATGGATGATATACCGTTGATTATACCGTCAATCCCCGCCGGGGAGACATTCATTTTTCAAAATAATGAATACTCTATAATCGTAAACACCGAATCAATGCTTCCCTATCACTTTTTTAACTACATGGAAGGCTTGTTTCAGGTTTGCTACGATGCCGGGAATCATTTCGACCACGGGCACGGCTGCCTGAACGTCGGCTTTACCGACACGTACGGCAACGTCATAATACCGCTTGAATACAGGCTCGGCTGGCATGACGAGCTGCACAGCGACGGTTTGGTGCTTTTGGTATCCCATGATTTCAGGTACGGTTATGCCGACGCGTCAGGCGAATTTGTTATACCGGTTCAGTTCATGCATGTATCCGGTTTTAATGAGGACGGGCTGCTGATAGCCGGAAAAATTTTCGATGACGGTTCGCATGGGTATGGCATTATTAACAGGGAAGGCGAAACCGTCCTGCCGTTTGAGTATGAATTTCTGACCAATCTATCGGGTGATGCGGTGGTGGTCGCTGAATTCGGCAGCTTTACGACAAGGTACGGATTGATGGACATTCGCGGCGAAATCATTATCCCTGTCCAATATGAATTTATGCATATAGATATTAACGAAGGCTTAGTACATGTGCAAACAGGCGGGCACCCAGCCTTTGACTACCCGGACAGGAAGCACGGGGTTTATGACATCGCGGGGAACGTTGTTATTCCCGCGGAGCTGGATTACGCGTTTGTAAGCAATTTCTTTGACGGGCTGGCCTCCGTAACGCAAATGACCGGTGACCATGTCGTCATTTCCGCCGAACGGGGCTTTACCCAACCCGTCTTAATATACGGCTATATCGACAAAACCGGCGCGCTGGCCATACCGATGGATTTCAACCTCGCCAACCATTTCGCCGACGGCCTTGCCTTGGTAGGGGTCTATGAGGATATAAGCAAGGGCGACGCTATGCTGTACGGTTTTATCGACACGCGGGGCAACGCGGCCGTACCGGTTATATACGCGGACGCGCGGGAGTTCTCCGAGGGGTTGGCGGCGGTCGGAATCAAAACCGCGGCGGGGATAAAATACGGTTATGTAAACAGGCGCGGCGAAACCGTTATACCGTTTGAATTTGACGCGGCGGAACTGTTCGGCGGCGGCTTTGCCTGGGTCAGAATCAACGGTATGTGGGGAATGATAGATTCCGCGGGGAACGCGGTAATCCCGCCGATTTATCAAAGCTATAGCAAAGTGTCGGACGGTTTGGCCGCGGTAAAGTCGCGTAATCTGTGGGAGCTTACGGATTTTTCGGGGAATGTCGCCGTACAGTATTCATTTGAAAGCCTGCATATATTTTCGCACGGTCTGGCAATCGTTAGAAAAGACGGCAAATTCGGCCTTATCAACACAAGCGGCGAAATAGTCGTACCCCTTGTATACGACGAAATTCAAAGGTTCGATGATTTTATTATAGTAAGGGAGAACGGATTGCGGGGAATTTGGAGGATAGTGCCGTCGGAAGAATAAAAACGGCATTTTACCGTCAGCTTTAATAACGTATGGTTTCGATTATATTTTTACCTTGAATCCGCGAGGCGGAATACCGCATTGTAACCCATGTCACAATCAGGACGCCAAGGGAGCATTGGATTATCGGCAGCCACGGCATAGGGAAGCCGAGTTCAACAGGCACAGCCAGATACCGGTAAACCGCATATGACCCGGCAACGCCCAGCGGCAAACCGATAACAAGGGATTTCAAGGAGCATAGTATGCTTTCGAGATTCAGCATACGGCTTAATCCCTCCGGCGTCATGCCCGCGCTCCGCAAAACCGCGAATTCGCGGGAACGGGAGCGCACGTTTGCCGATATGGTGCTGATTACGTTTGTCAGGCCTATAAGCGTCAGCATAGCGATAAAGCCGTAAATAAAAACCATGATGAGTCGGCCTATATCGCGTGTCATATCCATTTGCTCCTGGATATTGAATACGCTCAAATCCCCGAGGCTTTCATCGAACGTAAACATATCACGCAGCACGGCGCCCGCATATTCGGTAAATCCCGCCGCGTCCGATGAATTGGCGAACCATACGTACGATAAGGCGTCAAGCGCGGGAACGATGATGTTCACCATACTGTTGCTGACCCAAAGGATTTCCTTAGGTATTTCGCCTATCGAAAGCACGCCGTGCAAGGTTATGTCAAACTCATCGCCGTAATAATAATTCTTCATGCGTAATGTTTGATTGCTGAAAATCAATGGGGCGAGTATCTGCCGGCCTTCATCATGATACAGGGTAAACTGATTTACAAGAATATTTGAACCGCGCGGCACTCCCGCCAGCCTGCATAAAGCATCATAATTTTCCGCGTCCAAAACGATAAGGCTTGCGAAGATGATGTGTTCCCGATTATCCGGGCCGAGGGGCGGGTCAAGGATTTCCCTCGTCCTTGAGTTCAGCATTTCAATCGGAACCAGCGCCCGGTACGAGTGATAATCGGCTCCCGCGCCGAATACGTCCGTATCGGGAAACTCACGCATTTTTTCCGTTATTTCGCCGGCAAGGACGCTGTTAACCGCAACATATTTCCGTTCGATTAATTCCCAATCCTCTATCCGTCTGGCATCATAGTAAGAATAAAATTGCGCCGCCACATTTATGTCTATGCCGGGGAAGAACACGTTTGTAAGCGTGCCCATCATCATCCCGAACGTGCCGACCACAATAAATAAAACAATGCTGACGGTCAGCGACACTACCGTTGCGCGAAAATTCCTGCGGCTTCGCTTCAATGACTTGGAAGCCAACACGCCCTCAAACCCGAATAACTTTTGGATAAGCCAATTTTTGCGGGCTTGCCCCGGCTTGACTTTAACCTCGCCCGCGACGCGTATGGCGTCAATAGCGGTCAGCCCCGCCGCTTTACGGGCCGGAAGCCATGCCGAAAGGCCTACCGTCATAAATGATATTATTACAGAAAGCAGCAATGCCTGCCACGCGATTACAAAATCCAAAACAAGGGGCTGTTCGCTGACATTGTTAAGCCTAGTAAGAAAATAATCCACGATGCGAACACCCGTTAAGTTTACAAGCAGCCCTAAGGCTAACCCGGCAGGAATACCGATTAAGCAAAGGTAAACGCCTTCATACATAATCGTTTCCGCAATCTGTTTCTTTGTTGCGCCCACGCTTTTTAAGATTCCGAACTGCGCCGCGCGTTCGCCCGCGCTCACCCGGAAAGCGTTCGATACGACGATGACGGACGCGGCGACGATTATGGAAACAAAAACCGCGCTCATGCCGAACAGCATTGAATTATACATATTTATGTAATATTCATTATCGCCTATCACATGCCTGAACATAGCGTCGCCGCTCGCCGCGAAGCCAAAGACCGCGGTTATCATTGCGGTGGCGAGTATAATGCCGGCAAGCGTCCACGCGGTGCGGCCCCGGCTTGATTTTATTTGGCTGTACGCCAATTTTGCCGTCAGCTTCATTGGCGCACCGCCTCGTCACGGAGGATCCGCCCATCGCTGATTGTTATTACACGGTCAGCCTGCAAGGCTATGTTTTCGTCGTGAGTAATTATGATCAGGGTCTGGTTAAATCTTTTGTTGGACAGTTTCAAGAGGTCTATAACCTCACGGCTGGATTTGCTGTCAAGGTTCCCCGTGGGTTCGTCGGCAAGAATTACCGCGGGGTCGTTAATCAATGCCCTGCCGATAGAAACCCTCTGCTGCTGCCCTCCCGAAAGCTCGCCGGGCAAATGCCCTGCCCGGTCAGACAGCCCTATGGTTTCAAGGATATATTTTAACTTGCTCGCGTCCGGCTTGCGCCCGTCCAATAACCTTGGCAGCATGATGTTTTCTTCGGCGGTAAGCGTATGGATTAAGTTGTAAAACTGATAGATAAGGCCTATATTGCGGCGGCGGAATATTGCCAGCTCGCTTTCGTTTAATTTGTAAATCTCGTTGCCGTCAATTGTCACCGTTCCCGAAGTCGGGCGGTCAACGCCGCCTATAAGGTGCATGAGCGTGGATTTGCCGGAGCCGGATGCCCCGATAATCGCCGCAAACTCGCCTTTCTCAACGCTGAAGCTCACGCCGCCCAGCGCCGTGACCACCGTATCGCCTTTCCCATATGTCTTGTACAAATCTTTCACTTGTAAAACAGCCATTTTTTACCTCCCCGTGTTTGATGAAGCTATTTTAACAAACCAAAATGACTTTTCGGTGACTTTTTTTATGCCGAAAGTGACAATCCGGTCACTTAAAGAATTTCAGCGTAAATACAGCGCCTTGCCCATTACCGCCGCCATCTATTTCAATATCCCCGTTTTGCCCCCGCATTATCGCAAGGGCAAGAGGCAAGCCTATGCCGCAGCCTTTTTCATGGTTGGAGCCTTCAAACCGTTTGAAAAGCTTATAAATTTTATTTTTTTCTATTCCATTACCGCTATCCGTAACGGAAATCCACTTGCAGATAGGGTTTGAACCGCATTCTATGCGTATCGCGCCGCCATCAGGCGAAGCTTCCGAAGCATTTTTAATTAGGTTGGTTAAGGCTTCGCTTGTCCAGCGCCTGTCACAGGGCAATTCCGCGCCATTAACAATTTCTATTCCCTGATTTTTCACATCAAGCAGGATTTGAAGCGGTTCAAGCGCAAGGCCGATCAGTTCGTTTGACGGTATGGTTTCTGTTTTAAACTCTACGGCCCCCGCGTCAAGCTTCGCTATTTTAAGCAGCGCATAGGCAAACCACTCCATACGCGCAAGCCCCGCCTTTATATTCGACAGAAATTCCGTCTGCTTATCCGCGGGCGTTTCGCCTGCGGTGAGGGCGTTTTCAAGCAGCTCGGCCATAATCATCATTGAGGTGAGCGGCGTTTTAATCTGGTGGGAGATGTTCACAAGGGTATCGCTCATTGCGTTGCGTTCCTTTTGCAATATGTCAACCTGTTCATTTTTGCGGTATGCAAGCGTATGGATATCATTTTTGAGTATGCCCCATCCGCCCTCACGATTATCACGCAAATCAACGGATTGCCCGTCTATGATTTTACGGATATTACCGGACAGTTCCCTTACCTCGCTTTTTTTAATCCACACGGTAGCCAATCCCCCTAACAGTTTCGATATTCAGCGAATCGCCAAGTTTTTCACGCAGTCTTTTGATATATACGGTCAGCGTGTTATCTTCAACGAAGCTTCCCGCCGAATCCCAAATATTCTCCAAAATTTGCGCGCGCGTAAGCAATTGCCCTCTGTGCGAGGCGAATATCAGCAGCAGACGGTATTCAAGGGCTGTTAATACAAGCAATGCCCCGTTTATATACGTTTTGCCCGCCGACACATCAATCGTGATATCCCCAACGGTTAACAAAGACGGGATTGAATTGCCGGCAGCCTCATTCAATGTGCGCTTGACCCTGGCAAGCAGCTCGCGTATGCGGAAGGGTTTGATAACATAGTCATCCGCGCCGCCTTCAAAAGCCTTAACGATACAGGCCTCGTCATCAACAACCGTCAGAAAGATTACCGCCGTATCCGATAGCTTTTTCCGGACATCAAAGCCCGTACCGTCAGGCAATTGCATATCCAATATCGCAAGGTCGAATTTATGGGCCGCTATAGCATTGACCGCTTCATTTACGGTCAAGCCGTGGGATACGGCGTACCCTTCCCGCTCAAGGGCATATACAAGCCCCGACGCTATCATTCTATCATCTTCAACAACTAAAATACGCTTCATCAATTCTCACCCCGTATATAAGAACGATAAATATCAGACCTGTCCGGCAACTTGCATTCGGCGGATTTCTTTGATATTTTATATTAGACCTGTCCGGTAACCTGCTTTCGGTGGATTTTCGCGCAAATTTTTTGTTATGCTAGGAACGAAAAACCGCGTGTGCCCAAAGGCACAGAAGGTTTTTTGTGACGACGCAGAACGGAAAATTTGCCGGAAAGACGCCGGAACGAGGTTACCGGACAGGTCTATTGATAAAAGTAACAAAAATCGACCGGGATTTCAAGATAAATAATAACCATCTTATCTTTACACTAAGCCCATGATTTGATAAGATGGATTACGATAATATAAAATAATTTTATTTACCCTCTTGACTTGAACATGATGTCGCAGTTTAAACTCTCTTTAAGAGATTGGGAAAGGAGGGTACGGTCATGGAATTGCTGACAGTCAGCAGGATTTCAAAGGATTATGGCGTTTCCACAAGAATGCTGCGCTATTATGAACAAAACGGCCTCATTAAAAGCCTTAGAAAAGAAGGATATTCATACAGGGTTTATGATGAGGCCGCGGTCATGCGCTTGCAGCAGGTTATTATCCTGCGCAAATTGCAAATCCCGGTAAAGCAGATATGCGCTATCTTAAATAATCCCGGCGCCTCAGCGGTTATTGAGGTCTTTAAGAAAAACATACGGGAAATTGATATCGAAATTACCGCTTTGTCTACAATCAGAAAGATTTTAAACAGATTTGTAAACGAGCTTGAGGAAGCGGCCAGCCTAAATCTTAGCCTTGATTTCCTAAACGGCGATTCCGTAAAGGAATTAACCGGCTCCCTCTCCCTGATCCAAAAAAACATAAAGGAGAGTATGGCAATGAACGATCTGAACCAAGCCGCGGAGGTTTTGAGCAAACTGCGCAATGTAAGGGTGATATACCTGCCGGCTATGACGGTGGCGTCATACCGTTATATAGGCGAAAACCATGAGGAAAACGCCTTGAAAACGGTGGATGAGTTTGTAAGGAAAAGCGGGCTTCTGCAAATTAAGCCCGATTTACGTCATTTTGGGTTTGAACACCATCTTTTGTTTTCGGAACACCGCGGTTATGATGCGATGGTATCAATACCCGATGATATGGACGTCCCCGCGCCGCTTGTCAAGAAGAAATTACGCGGCGGGATGTACGCTGCTTACACAACCGATATTGGCGCGGTTGATTCTTGGCTGGGTATGCTGGCTTGGATAAACGACAGCGGCAAGTATCAGTTTTGTGATACCTACGCGCGCATAGAACCGGCTGTGGAGGAAATTATATACACGGGAAGGTTTTATTTCGAAGAACAGTTAAATTATTACAATAATATTCAAGCTCCTGATTTTAACCCGGATGACATGCAGTGGGACATGTTAATGGCCATAAAGCCTGCGGAAACCACCGCGGAGGTTTCTGAGGATATAACGGACAGCTTGGAAAAATGCGGTTTAAATGCCAGACTTGTAAATAGAAATAAAACAAAGATAATAGGATTTTCAAAAATCATACCCAGAGGCTCAAAGGATGATTTTGTGGAAGAATTTACGAATGAAATCAAATCCGACGGGCGCTTGGATATACTGAATCAATACAGAAAGCCCGGCGCCCCGCTCCTCGGCTTTGGCTTCCATGATTTAGATTCCAAAAGGAACGGAGGCTGGCGCTTAACATACGGTATGTTGGAATCAGACATAACAGATGCGGATGCTTTTATGAAACATAATCCGTTTGTTAAAAATATCGACGCCTCTAAATGGCTGCGCATAGAATACACAAAGGAATTTGACTCTGATTCTATCGCGAAAAAAGCCTACGAAGCCGCCCCTAAGCTTGGATATATTTTTAACAGCACCATTATGGGTAATATCGACGAATACCCGGACGGCAATATTGGGAAACCCGCCGGCGGAGACGGTAGGGAAAGCGTCCTATATCACTGGTTTCCCGTTTTGTAACATGCTCTGTTCTTAGTCTGTTCTTAGATACGCCTTATCATACCAGGCTCTAAGCCAAGCGTATCAATAAACCTCTTTATATATACGTCCCATAACGCCCATTCGTGACCGCCGGGTGATTCCTCGTACGTAAGGTTATATCCCAGGTCTTGAACAAAATCCCTGAAACGGACATTGCCTTCGAACAGGAAATCATCCGTGCCGCAAAATTGGTAAAGGCGGGGCTTTTGCCGGAGCCTCGCCGTTCTTTCCGCGGCGGCGAACAGGTCGTTGGCGCTGCCCTTGATAGCGTCCACGCCTCCCGCAACCATTTTTATCTCATTTTTCATATCTTCCGTGCCCGCGAACAGATTAACCAAATCCAGCGCGCCGGACAGGCTTCCCGCCACCGAGAATAAATCCGGGCGGTTAAGGGCGCATTTGAACGCGCCGAAGCCCCCCATGGACAAGCCGGCAACAAAGGTATCCTCGTACTTCCTTGACAGCTTGAACAACGCGCGGGTCACTTCAATCAATTCCACACTTACGAAAGTCCAGTACCTATAGCCGTTTTCTATGCCGGGAAAATCGTTGTAAAAGCTGTTGTTGCAATCGGGCATAATAACGGCCAGCTTGTATTCTTCCGCATAGCGCGGGAGAGAAGTAGACCGCGCCCAGGAATTGAAATCGCCCGAATACCCGTGCAGCAGGTAAAGCACCGGGTATTCGCCGCCATTAATATCCTCCGGTATAATCACGTTCATATTTGTGTGGGAGTTGAGCGCCTTGGAATAAAAACTACAGGTCATAAACGCCATACAGATTCTCCTTTTGCTTCCTTTTGTTTCATAGTATAATAATTATAGCACGAATAGAATAAATAATAAATATTTTATATTCTGAAAGCGAACCAACGGCCATCTTGCGACAATATAGCTATGAAGGGGATGATGGCATCGGTTGAAAAAGAATTCTCCGATTTTTTGGAAGCTCATGAAAAAGACATCTTCTCCTTTTGCCTTTATTTGACTATGAGGGGGGACGATGCGGAGGAGTTGTACCAGGACACTATGCTGGCGGCATTTTTATCTATGGATAAGCTAGATATGGCAAAAAATCCCAAGGCGTTTATATATGCTATTGCCGCGGGAAAATGGAAAAACGCGCGCCGCAAGGCTTTTAGGCGCAATACTATCGCTCCGGCCGCGGATGTTTTGGAAATTGCGGATATGCCCGGCGCGGATGGCACGGAAGCCGCAATTGAAAAGGTGTTATTCAAAAAAGCAATCGCTGAAGCCTTCAGCCGTTTGGATGTCAAATACCGGGTTCCCTTGATATTATGTTACTTTGATGATTGTTCTATTGAAGTGATAGCCGGAATTTGCAAAATACCCAAAGGCACGGTCAAGAGCAGGCTGCATAAGGGGCGAAGCCTGTTAAAGCGGGAGCTGGTCAAGGAGGGGTATGATGGAAGATAATCTGACAAGTGATTTAAAGGAGTTTTTCGCGGACAGAGTACCGCCCCCGGCGGAAACCAGGACCGCCTTGACCCGAAAGCTGGCGGAGGCGCAAAGGGATATTGAGCGCAGACGGACGATAGGGCAGTGTTTATTGGTCCTGCTCTATGCAATGCTGTTTTCGGCTTCAATACTCGGGATAGCGTGGGTGTTTTTCGGCGCGGGCATAATTGTCCTTGCCGTCTTGATTTACCTTTCCGCGTCCATAACCGCCGGGCTTGCCATTGTATTAGCCTTTAAAAGTCTATTAGCGAAAGGCGGTAACGCGTGTGATGCTGTTATGGACTAGCGCCGGAATATTCGTATTCTCCATTCTCGCCCTTTTAACCATGCTGGGCTGCTGGACATATTCAGACGCTAAGATACGCTCCGGCAAACCGGAAATTTGGGTTTTGATCGTTCTTCTCGTACCCAATTTTATCGGCCTTATTATCTATCTTCTGATTGGCAGGACAAAGGAATCAGAAGGCCCGAAGCCGCCCGGGAATAAATTTTTCAAACCCCTCGCCGCCTTTGGCATACTGACCATATTGGCCTTTGCGGCCGTCATGACATTTGCGATACTTGTACCGATACCATAGTATTAAACGGGAGGAAAACATAATGTTATTATTTACTTTAAGCCTGATAGGACTAATACTTTCAATTTTTGCCCTGTTGGGCACCGTCGCCTTATGGGTCTATAAAGACGCCAAAACAAGGGCGGAAAACGCGGGGATTTGGGCGATATTAAGCCTTGTGGCATTCCCCGTCGGTTTGATTGTTTATCTTTTGGCGGGCAGGACAAAAAAAGTCAACGGAACCCCAGCGCCTAAAATCAAATTAATAATACTCGCAATATTCTTTGCGGTCCTGGTGGCCGTATCCGCCGGGCTTCTCATATACAGCGTCACAGGCGGGTCTTTAACAGGATTTGGATCGGTAAAATCCGGCGCGTTCTCCATGTCGATGAATTGGTATTCGGACGGCCGTTGGTCATTTAACGCCCGAAGCGCCAATGGCAGGATATCCAGATCCCCCAACCTGACTGCCGAGGAGCTTAATTCCTTCTTTGTAACTAATTCCAACAATAACGGGGAGGTGAGCTTGTTAATTTCTCAGGGGAATGTTGAAACAACCGTAGATATCTCCGGTTATTTCAACGGTTATATAGATATGAGTGATTTTAAACCGGGGCGGATAAGGCTGCAATTGAATTTTAACAGGGCGTCAGACGTAAGCGCCTTAATACGGTGGCGGTAAGTCTCGGCTTCCTCAAAATCGCTGTGAAGAACAAATTGCCCGATGTCTTTAATACCAAGCTGCAATCTAAATCACACTAGCTTTGATTGCAGCTTGGTATTACTGTAAGAATTCACTTTTCTTCTCATCCAGCACAAGCAGCGCGCCCTCGAAATCATAGTCGTCAATCCGGTCCGCAAGCTTGTCCATGCCGACGATGCCGCGCAGCCTATCCACATAATCGGACGCGCCGAAATCGTTCTTTTTCAATAACGGCTCCAGTTCCCCAAGCAGTTCCGACAACTCATCGCTTTTTATTTCAAGGGTAACCGGTTTTGCGTATTCCGCTTCTTTCAAAAGGGGTTCCAGTTCGATAAGGGCTTTTTTCAGTTCTTTTTCAAGAACGTCCAGTTGTTCGGGCGTCCAGCCATCCGGCCTGCCGCTCAGGGTTTCCTCAAGTGAAAACGCCGCGTCCCGCAGCTCATTTTTACCCAGATATCCCGCGCCGCTTTTTAAGGTATGGGCGATTCTGTGCGCGGTTTTTATATCCCCCGAATTTAACGCCGCGGATATTTTTTCAAAGGTGTCTTTATTACCCGCCGCGAAAACGACCGCCGCTTTACGGAACAGCTCTTCCTCACTTTTGAAACCGGATTTCCGTTTTTCGCCGCCGGTGCCCGGTTGGATTTTATTAAGCGGCAGATATTTCTTAACAATCTCGCACAACTCGTCCGAATTAACGGGCTTAGCTAAAAAATCGTTAAAACCGTTGCTAATAAACATATCCCTCGCGTTTTTAACGGCATTGGCGGTCAAGGCAACAATTACAAGCTCTTCAAACTTCCCGCCCATATTCCTTATCTCCCGCACAGTTTCAATACCGTCCATCTCCGGCATCATCTGATCCATGAAAACAATGTCGTAATCTTTTTGCTTTATAAGCTCGATTGCCATAATCCCCGAATCCGCCGTGTCCGCTTGAATATCCATAAGGCTTAATAAACCGCTTGCTACCTTCAGGTTAAACACGTTGTCATCCGTAACCAGAATCTCCGCGTTTGGCGCGCTCAGGGCCTGCGCGGCTTCATTAACCATATTTTTCCGTATATTGTCGTCATTACCCCTAATTGCGGGTATGATAACGGAAAATACCGTACCGCGCCCGTATTCGCTTTCCACGGTTATCTCGCCGCCCATCATTTTAACGAAGGATTTGCTGATTGAAAGCCCCAGGCCCGTCCCCACAACATTGCGGTTCTTTGATTTGTCAACCTGCTCGAAAGCGTTAAACAGCTTGGAAAGGTCTCCTTTATGTATCCCCATGCCCGTGTCTTCAATCCTGAATATGAGCTGAGCGCCCAATGCCGTGATTTTCAGCTTGACATACCCTTCTTTCGTGAATTTTACGGCGTTTCCGCAGATGTTGGTTAAAACCTGCCTTAACCTTAGGTCGTCTCCGAAAAGGCAGTCGGGAAGGTTGTCCGCTTTTTCGAGCATAAATTCAAGTCCCTTGTTACGGGCAACGTACGCGAACATCGACGCGATGTTATCCGCAAACTGATGAAGGTTGTAATCTACGGGGTTCAGCTCAAGCTTCCCCGCCTCGATTTTGGACATGTCCAGTATATCGTTTATTATGCCCAGAAGCGAATGCGCCGAAGCGCTGATATCCTTTACGAAGCTCATCTGGTGGTCATTCAGCCTCTCATGCTCCAAAAGCTCCGCCATGCCCAAAATAGCGTTCATCGGCGTTCTGATCTCATGTGACATATTCGCCAAAAACGTGGTTTTTGTGTTGCTTGCTTCCTTCGCGTTTTCAGCCGCTTCCAACAGCTGTTCGTGGGCGATTATATAATTGTCGTGCTCCGTGCTTACATCCTCCATGGCCTTAACCATGCAATTAATCGGTATATTCACGTTCAAGGCTATTTTTCTCGCCATATCATGGCATGTTTCCGACCCGCAGGCGCTGCAATCAACGTTTTGCTGGACATAATTGACTTTACCCAGCTGCTCAAAGGCATTGCTGATATCCGCGTCAGTTATCTCCGGGAATACAAGGGACGCCGGGCTGTAATCCCTCATAAAATGCGAAAGCTCGAAGGTATCGCTGTATTTTCGGAATATTTGCTCATAATATTCATGAGGGCGGGCTTCCGTTACCTTCTTTCTCCCGCCGTTCATCAATTTGCTTATTTCAAACACATTTTGCTCATGAACGCAGGCGGAGCCCATAGAACAGCCCTCGGTGCAGCTCAGCACATCAAAGATATCGGGCATCATTTCCTCCGGCATTTCCGCGTATGTATTAAGCTTCTCATATATGCCGTAACCCTCGCCCTTGACAATATGAAGCTTTTTACCGGCAAAGAACTCGATATTCTCCTTCAGCCCGCCGGGCAAGGGGAACAAAACGCCCAAACAGCCGTCGTCATGGTCAAACCCGGTCTCCTCGTCCGGCAGCGTTATATTATTAACCCACAGATACTCAAGCAATTTATAGAATGTAATGTTGTACGAAGCCAGCCCCGTTTCCCGGAATTCGTTTGATTTTGCTATACATGGGGAAATCGCCGCTATGCGGTCGTTTATGCCCTGATATTTGTTCATATATATCGAAGCGCAGGCCATCGGGCTATGTACGGGGGACAGCCACCTTAACAAGTCATTGCGGTACATTTCGCAGTAATTCACAATAACCGGGCAAGGCTGCGTTATGATGGGCCTGTTATTCGTTTCCATATGCTTGATATGCGCCCATATACAAATATCCGCGCCAAGGGACACATCGTATATGTATCTTACGCCAAGCCGTTTCAAATATGTAAAAAACCTCTTGTATTCGGGCATATTCGTACGGATTGAAGGCGCGGCTATAATGGATATGCGCATACCTTTTGATAAATCGTAAAAAAAACGTTCCGTATCATCCTTAAAATACCTCGCGTCGTGTTTGCATGCCGAAATGCACCGTCCGCAGGTTATGCAGCGTTCATGGTCAATCTTAACCCTTATATTGCCGTCATCATCCTGGAACGTGATGTTTGCCATCTCCATAGGGCATTCCCGCACGCACCGGTTGCAGCCCACGCATAGGCTGCTGTTTGACCCGATTATATCGTCCATTCTGTTTTTCATTATTACACCCGCCTTAGGTATTTCTCGATTTTCGCGCGCAGCTCTTTCGGCTCAAACGGTTTTTCTATATAGTCGCAAGCTCCCAATTCCATTGCCGCTTTCATGTTCTCCTCCGTACCTATGCTTGTCAGGAAGATGACCGGCGTTTCCCTATGCTCGGGAAACGCCCTGATAATGGGAATCAAATCAAACCCGCTTAACCCGGGCATTCTATAATCCAGCAAAAACAAATCCGGTGTTATCCTTTGTAAAAAATCCTTCAGCTTCTCCGGGTCCGACAGCGTGTATACATTGTACTTGTCGCGCAGCGCGTAATCTATCGCCCTCAGTATATTGGGAACATCGTCAACGGAAAGGACGCGCGGCTTGCCGCCGTCATACGCGGGGCTACCGCTTATATTTTTACCTTTGACGGGGCTTATAACATTTTCTATTGTTTCAACCAATAATTCATTGGAAAAGGGCTTGCTTACATAGGCGGCGGCTCCCGGCGCTTTGGCCGCGCTTTCCTTATCTTTTTTGCCTGTTACCGCGACGACCGGTATTCCGGCATAACAGCCGCCGTTCAGTTCCAACCCTCCGGCACCCGGCGTATTAACATCCAATAAAATCAAATCGGGTTTTATGTCTTTAAAAGCGCCGGGAAGCATATCGGCGGAAGTTACGGCGGAAACCTCATAACGGTTTTCGAGTATTTTTTTCACGCTCATCAAGCCGAAGCCGGCATTGTCAACATGCATGATTTTTTTCCTTTTGTGATCCACGGTATACCTCCTTTAAAACCGTTTATTTCCCCTTTATTTCCTTCAATAATTGAAGCGCGCCCTCAAAATCATAATCGTCAACCCGTTCCGCCAGCTTCTCCGTTCCGGCGGTCATGCGCAATTTCTCCGCGTAGCTTGCCGCGCCGAAATCGCCTTTAGCAAGCAGCGGCTCCAATTCCTCAAGCAGCGACGCCAGCTCCGCATCCCCAATTTCCGCGGCCGCCGGTTTTTCGGATTCCGCTTCCTTAAACACAGGCTCAAGCTCAATCAACGCTTTCTCCAATTCCTGTTTAACAGCCGCTAACTGCCCGGAAGTGTAACCGGTCCCGTTCCCAAGCGACTCTTCCAATGAAAACGCCGCGTCCCGCAAACCATTCTTCCCCAAATATCCCGCGCCGCCCTTCAATGTATGCGCTATCCTGTGCGCGGTTTTCACATCCCCCGAATCCAGCGCGTCAGTTATATTTTCATAGGTACGCTGATTTTCCTTTACGAAAATAGCAATGGATTTACGGCGCAACCGCTCTTCCTTGTCCGCGTTCGGTTTTTGATTTACCGCATCCGTCCGTATTTTACCGGGGGGCAAATACCTTTGCGCGGTCCTCCGCAGCTCGTTCGCGTCAATCGGTTTTGAGATGAAATCGTTAAATCCGTTGTCCAAAAACATTTCACGCGCGCCCTTGACGGCGTTTGCGGTAAGGGCAATGATTGTCAGCTTTTCGTATTTGCCGCCCAATTTCCTTATTTCACCCGCCGCTTCAATGCCGTCCATCTCCGGCATCATATGGTCCATATAAATAATGTCATAATCATTTTCCTTAACGCGCGCAATCGCCTTAGCCCCCGAATCCGCCGTTTCCGCACGGATGTCCATAAAGCTCAGCAGCCCGCTTGCCACTTTAAGGTTAAATTCATTGTCATCAACAATTAATATCTTCGCGTCCGGCGCGCTTATATGCAGTTCTGTCAGAACATCCTTTCTTTCCGGGATTTTATCGGCATCGCCCTCAATAACCGGTATCGCGACGGTAAACGCCGTGCCGTGCCCGAACCTGCTCCGCACGGAAATCTCGCCGCCCATCATCTCCACAAACGATTTGCATATCGTAAGCCCCAAGCCCGTTCCCACAACATTCCGGTGTTTAACGTTATCAATCCGCTCAAACGCGATAAACAGCCTGGATAAATCCTCTTCCCGTATGCCCGCGCCCGAATCCTCAACCGTGAACACAAGCCTGTCCCCAACCGTATCAACCGTCAGCTTAACATATCCTTTTTCAGTGAACTTGACGGCGTTTCCGCATATATTTGTCAGAACCTGCCTAAGCCTCATATCATCTCCGTATAGGCAGCCGGGTATGTTTCCGCCGAGCTCGGTTATGAACCTAAGGCCTTTATTTTCCGAAATATACGTAAACATCGAAACGATATTATCCATAAACTTATTAAAGCAATAATCCACAGGGTTCAGCTCAAGCCTCCCCGCCTCTATTTTGGACATATCCAGTATATCGTTTATAATACCTAAAAGCGACTGCGCCGATGCGCTGATGTCCTTTACGTAATTCATCTGCGCGGCGGTAAGCCTTTCATGCTCCAAAATCGCGGACATGCCCATGATGGCGTTCATGGGCGTTCTGATTTCATGGGACATGCTTGCCAGGAACTCTGTTTTGGCGCGGTTTGAATGCTGAGCGGTTTCCACCGCTTCCATTAACTGCTCCCCTTTTTCCCATAGCTCCTTGGTCCTGATATCGACAAGCGTTTCCAGCCTTAACCCTTCCCTGCGCTTTTTTATCATTAATATAATTGAAAAAACAAGCCCGACAGAAAGCATCCCCAGGCCTATCATATAGGGAATGCGCTCCTGCTGGAGCCTTACGCGGTAATCGTATGTCTTGCGCAGCCAGTGCCCCGCAACGCCCTCCGCGCCGGCCAGCCTCATAGCCTTTGTTACAATGGAAGCCAGGACCGGTTCGTCAATATTAAATCCGAATGTTGAATCATAATAATAATCAAAAATATAGTTTGCTTTATAACCGACGAGTTCGCGGTAGTTTGTCAAAATAAGCAGTTGATGCTCGCCGGTGATGACCATGTCTATTTCGCCGTTTTCCAGCGCGTTAAAAGCCGAATAGGTACTGTCATAGTCAATTATGCTCCTGTGGTTCGGGAACCAGCTTTTAAAGGTATCGCTGTACGCTGTGTTCCTGGCCGCCCCTATCTTGACATACAAAAGCTCGTTGATATTGATATTGCGGAAGTCCGATTTTGAAATAAGCGCGAAATGGCTGCGCTTATACTTTTCGTCCGCCCAAATGAACCCATTGGTTCTCTCCGCCGTCGGAATCAGCTCGGTAATCATGGAAACGCTTCCGACCTCAAGCATACCAAGCAGCTCCGGCCAATACGCGTTTTCATCATTCAGCCGCCGGAACTCAATCCCCGTAATCCTTTCCATTTCGTTAATCAAATCAATAGCTATGCCTTCCCACTGCCCGGTTCGCGTATCGTAAAAGCTGACGGGATAATTTGTGGTTTCGGCGGCGTAGAATACAACCGGGTTGTTTTTGACGTACTCACGTTCAGTATCCGTTAAAAGCATAAACAGCTTATGGCTTAGATAATCCTGCCGCCCTTGATTGTACAGCTCCGCCAAATAGTAGATAGCGCCGTTTTCAAGCGCCTTGTCCATAATGTTGATAATAGGCCAAAGGTCCCGGTTTTGCGTAGAGAGCGAAACGGGGCTGTAAATTATTGGCAAAAATGTGCTGACTATAACCTCGCCGGAAAAATCAAATGCCGCTTCAGCCGGGGATTCATCGAAAAACGCGTCAACCTCACCGCTTGCCAGCATCGCGTAGGCCTGGGGGTAATCGTCAACAAAAAACGCCTCAAACTCATTCTTTTCAACCCTGTAAACATCATCCGTCGTGGTGGTTCCGTCCAAAAAGGCATAACGCAAAGGCCGCGTCTGCGCAATCGCCTGCAACGGAACGTCGTTATCCAAGCGCACGACTATTATCTGCCGCTGCACGATATCGTCCGTCATCAGATATTTTAAACGCCGCTCATCGTTTGCGGTCAGCTCCCCGGTAAAGTCAACGGAGCCGTCCTCCAGCCCCTCTATCAGCTCATCCCACTCGGCAATCCGCGGTATAAAGGGTATGCCGAAAAGCTCCGAAAGCCATTCGCAGAAAAGGGCGGCAAACCCCCTTACTATGCCGTCATCCCCCTGAAAGGCCTCGGTGCTGTAGTTTGAGGCGTATACAAACGAATCAACGCGGCTTTGCAGCTCCTCCGCCGCGGTTATTTCTTCCCGCGTTACGCCGGGTATATCCCGGAACGAGGTAAAAACCGGCATTTCATTGCCGTTCCCTTCATTCCGCGCAGAGCATCCCGAAAAAACCGCGGACATCACAACCACGGCAAAAAATAACGCTGATATCCGCTTTAAACCCTTCATAGCCTCTTACTCCTCATGCTTCACAACCCTGTTCCGCCCCGATTCCTTTGCTTTATACAGGGCCTGATCCGCTTTGCTTAAAAAATCGCCGCTTACGATATTCGAACCGGGGACGGCGCAATTAACCCCTATACTCACCGTTATCCGTGTTTCGGCCCCATAGTCGGCCGGAATGACGGCCGCCGCAATATTCGCGCGTACCCTTTCCGCAATCTCCGCGGCGGCGTTAATATCCGTGCCGGGCAGTAAAATGACAAACTCTTCGCCGCCCCAGCGCGCGGTAAAATCCCCCGGGCGCATTAATGACCCCACGGC
This sequence comes from Defluviitaleaceae bacterium, assembly GCA_009780415.1. Classification (GTDB taxonomy): domain Bacteria; phylum Bacillota; class Clostridia; order Lachnospirales; family WRAX01; genus WRAC01. The sequence continues at coordinate 132,646 of WRAC01000001.1, forward strand.
TGTTTCCGCAAAGGTTTTAAGCGCGGCATCCCCCTGCTGATGCCCGTAGGTATCATTGTAATTCTTGAATTTATCAATGTCCATTATCATAAGGCTGATGGGCGTTTTATCCCGCGCCGCCCTTCCCCACTCTGAGTTCAGGCGGTTCTCGAACCCGCGCCGGTTTGCTATCTTCGTAAGCGGGTCGATAAGCCCGATACGCTCGATTGTGCGCATCTGATCAATGATCTTAATGTGCGTGTTTACCCTGGCCTTAACGATGGTTTTATGAAACGGCTTCGTTATATAATCCACTGCCCCCAGGAAAAAGCCCTTTTCCTCATCCTCCGCATTTGAAAGGCCCGTTATGAATATTACGGGAATTTTACTGGTAGCCTCGGATTCCTTTAACTTCGCTATAACCTCGAACCCCGACATTTCAGGCATAAGAACGTCAAGCAGTATCAAATCGGGCGCATATTCCTTCGCAAGCTCAACAGCCCGCTGCCCGTTCCTGGAAATTAAAATGTTATACATAGGCGACAAAACGCTGCCAAGTATATCCACATTCATCTTCTCGTCATCCGTAATCAGGATGGTAAACTCTTTCTTGTTCTCCGCCATACCCGTAAACCCCTTTAATATATATTCCTCAATTCATTAAACGCGTTCATCGCGTGTACAAAATCCATATTCTCAATATGCCGGGTCAGCTCCCCGCTTCCCGGTACGGCCCGAAGGCTGCCGGCAAATGCCAGGCATTCAACATCGCAATTCACAAGCAGCGGCTCTAATTTATCAAGAAGCTCGCGCAAGGCCGTTTCATCAAGGGGCTTCACCGGCGAAGCGGGCAAAACCGGTTCGCGCGCCAGGGGCGTAAGCTCCGCCAGCACCGCGTTCAGCTCGGTTTCCAGGGCTTTTATATGCGCGGGGGCGGCAAGGTTCATCCCATCCGCCAAATGGCTCTCCACTTCCTCCGCGGCCTGCCGCAGCCTTGCCTTTTTCAGCTGTCCGGCATTGTTTTTAAGTGAATGAGCCAGCCTGTGCGCCAGTGTTATATCTCCCGCGTTTAACGCCTCCGCAATCTCGCCGCACTTATTTTTATTGCTTTCCACGAAATTATTGATTAATCTCTGACGCAGCTCATCATCCGCCCGTTCACGCCGCGCCGTATCTTCTTTCTGCCAGATTACGGGCTTGAAATATTTCATCAGGCAGCGCCATAATTCCTGCGACGTAAACGGCTTACCCACGCAATCCGTCATTCCCAGCGACTGATACAGCTCCCTGTCGTTGGTCATTATATTCGCCGTCATGGCTACAACAGGGATACCCGGGTCGAATTCGTTTATCTTGGCCGAAGCCTCAAGGCCGTCCATAACGGGCATATGTATATCCATAAAAACCAAATCAAACTGCTTCTCGCCTTTTACTGCCCGGTTTTTTACCATTTCCACGCCGATTTTGCCGTTTGCCGCCACGGTTGTTTTAAGCCCTACCCTTGCCAAATGCTCCGTTATAACCTGCTGATTCATGCCGTTGTCCTCGCATAACAGGACATCGCCTTCAAACGTTGGTTTCTCAAGGTCGTCGAATAATATTTTTTCTACCGGCACATCCCCGCCGCCCGAATCGGCCGCGTCGAATGTAATCTCGAAGCTGAACTTGCTGCCCACGCCGGGTATGCTGTCAACATAAAGCTTGCCGCCCATTACCTCGATGATGTTTTTCGTTATGGCAAGCCCCAGCCCCGTGCCGCCGTATTTACGCGTGGTGCCCGTCTCGGCCTGGGTAAACGGGTCGAATATCCGGGTCATCTGCTCCTCCGTAATACCGATGCCGCTGTCCTTAACCTCAAAGTACATAGTTACGCTGTCCGTTTTTATTTCCTTCACGGACGCCTGCATCTTTATCAAGCCGCTGCCGGTAAATTTCACGGCGTTTGACAGGAGGTTCACCAATACCTGCCGGAGCCTCGTGGGATCACCGTACAGCACCTTTCCGACGGAGGGCTCGGCGTAAAAATGCAGCGCCAATCCCTTCTCTATCGTTTTCGGCATGATAACCGTCCGGCAGGAGGCAAACATTTCGCTCATATCAAAGGGAATGTTCTCCAGCTCCAGCTTCCCGGATTCGATTTTTGATATATCCAGTATATCGTTTATAATTTGTAAAAGCCACTGGGAATTATCCTTTATTTTAGTAAGATAATCCTGGGTGTTCGGCGGGTTGCCGTTATCCAGCGCAAGCTCCGAAAACCCGACGATGCTGTTCATCGGCGTTCGGATTTCGTGGCTCATATTCGCCAAAAACACCGATTTGGAGCGCGAGGCCGCCACCACCGCCGCCTCCATTTCCTTGCGCTTCGTGATGTCGCGCGCAATGCCCAAAACCCCGATTACCTTGTCATTCACTATCAGCGGCGTTTTTATCGTTTCAAAATACGGGACGCTTCCGTCGGCGGCGGGCAAAAACCCGTCCTCAGCATGGGCGCGCCTTTCGCTGATAACCAAGCGGTCTATCTCGTTCAGCCTATCCACCGTTTCAGCGGGCAGCCCCAATCCGTCCGCGTCCGTTTTTCCCATAAAATCCCCGTTGCCGCCGAAATGCCTTGAAAAAGCCTTGTTATAGTGCGTATACCGTAAATCCATGTCTTTGGCGACAATAATGTCGGGTATCGAATCGAACAATGTCGTAAGGGTGGCGGTTTGCAATTCAAGCTTGCGCTCCGCTTCCTTGCGTTCCGTTATGTCAAACGATATGCCTAAAACCCCAATAACGGAGCCGCTTAATATAAGAGGCGCTTTAATGATTTCATAAATAAAATGCTCACCCAGAACGCCGGGCACAGGGTCCTCAACCACAATTATCCGGCCCTCGCCGATAACCCTGCGGTCTATCGCCCTGAATTTCTCCGCCACTTCCGCGGGCACCTTTATGCCGTTTACATCATCTTTTCCGATTACATCCTCTTTATTAAGACCGAAATGCTCCAGCATGGATCTGTTGCACTCGGTATAATCCAGATTCAGATCCTTCGCGAATATATGCGCGGGGATAGAGTCAAACAGCGTGGTTAATGTGGCGGTCTGCATCTCAAGCACACGCGTTCTGTCCTCCAGCTTTAACGAGGTTTCATGCATACTCCGGGTCATATCGTGGCGTAAGAAGGCGTTGCCTATCAAAAGGCAGCCGGATCTGAGAATGGACGCCTCCCTTTCGGAAAACGTTCTTTCCGTATGGCAGTCGTCGAACCCGGCAAACCCCCAAAACTTCTCCTTCATGAATATGGGCGCCGCAAAAACGGATAATACCTGCGTTCCCGATAAAAACTCACGGGTAGGCGGCGCCATATCCCTCGCCATGCCGTTTACGCACCGGCCGTTTGACAGCGCCTCCTCCCAATCGGGCATGGTGCCGCGGTAATTAATGTTTTGCGTAAACGCGTCCCCTTGCTTTAGGGCGGAGCTGTCATACCATTCATATATCTGCGATGAGTAAAGCTCTCCTTCATAAACGTGGTTTTTCCATATATAACCTCTGTCAACACCCACCGCGACAGCCATCATTTCCATGCTGCGGTAAAGATTATCTTCAAATTCGCTTTCCTTTGTATCCAGCAGCAGCGCGGCCGACCTGTCAATCGCCTGGAGAAGGCCGTCGCACCGTTCGATTTCCGCCATCATCTGCTTATGCTCACGTAAATCCCGGGCGTAGGTCGCGATAAACGCGTCGTCCCCGCGCGTTACGCGCGAAACCGTAACCTCTACGGGAAGGGGAGCCCCGTTTGGCAGCAGATGCATAAATTCCAAGACACAGCGCCCGTTTTCCATGGCTTCCCGTATGGACCGCTCCATTTTATCAGCCGTCAGCGTGCCGTCGGGCTGGTATTCGGGCAGCAGGCTGCTGAAGCGCCGCGCGTATTCGCTTTTGCTCCCCAGCCCGAAAAGCTCCACAACCGTTTCATTGCAATCGAATATAGTAGAGGCATCCTCCCACAGCGTGCAGGCCAAGGGCATCGCGTTAAGCATCATGCCGGCGTATTCATGGGTCTTGCGGAGTTCGGCCGTTTGGATATTACGGTTTATGGCGCTGGCAATGATAAGGCTTCCCGAGCGCAGGATATCTATATCCTCCTGCGGCAAGGCGTGTTCGGCGCGGCAGTTATCGAAGCTTACAAAACCCCAGAACTGCCCGTGCAAATGTATCGGGACCGCCAGAACCGATATTGCGCCGTTAAGCTCTGCCCGTTCCTTTTCCGCTCCTTCGGGCATTTTACTGACCGGGCTGTTTACGCATTCATCCCGTAAAAAGCATTCCAGCCATAAAGGCGCGTTTGTTTCGTACATAAATGCCGCGCCCGCGCCAATGGCGCTGCCTGCCGCCGCGCCCGCGCCGTTCGTCCATTCATGGGTGAGGATATGATGCAGGACGCCGTCCCTCATTTCGTTGCGCCAGATAGATACGCGGTCAACATCCATACAATCGGCAAGGATTTTTAACCCCTTAGGCAGAGACGCCTCAAAAACGGCCTCGTTTTCCGCGCTAAGCAGCGTCGCCGCCATTGTGTTTACCGCGTGAAGAATCTGAGCCTGTTTCCCTCTCTCATCAGCCAAGGACATAAGCCTTACGGTATTTTCCCCCAGCCGGTCCCATGAATCCTTCGTTTCCCGCGCCAGCTCACCGATCTCGTCGTCACGCCGCAGGCCGTAAATGCAATCGCTATTATGGCCGGATTCGGACATGCTGCGGGTAAGCCTGCCAAGCGGCCCGAACACCAGCCGCTGGGTCAGCGCGGAGCTTGCCGCCGCGTACAGCATAAACGCCAGTATAACGGCGATTATGGGCGGCATAAAGCTCATGATATTGAACAACGCGCCGGAACTGTAGAACGTGACGGCTGACCAGCTTGTATTTGGAACGGGCGCGATGGACATATACCGGAAAGCCCCGTTTCCGCTTCCCAGTTTTACGACATCAGGCTCTACCCGCCCGCCGCAGTATGCCGCGAGGTTTTCCAGATACGCGTTTATGGCGGAAGCAAAGGAGGGGTCTGATTTAAGCTCCAGTATATGGCGCTTTTCCTCCGCATCGTCAACTGTTATATCGGCGGTGGGGAGGAAGGGTTCGGGCAGATGGCTGCTCATCTGGATGGTTCCGCCGCTGTCAATAATAAACGCCGTCACGCTCCGGCTGTCATGCCCCCCGAAAAGCTGTTCGAATATATCGTCAAATTGCAAAGCGGAACATATTATGCCAACGGTATTCCCGTCACTGACAACTTTATAATTAATCCACAGGCGTGCCGTGTCCGTAACCTTGTCTATGTCCATGTTCAGCGTAAAATCGTATTCCGAGTTTACGGCATCAAAAAACCACCGGTCATAGAGCTTGTCCGGGTCTATCACGTTAAACGGCGCGAAATCCTCAAAGGGCGCGCCGTTGTCAACCGAATATTCATTCAGCGAATTATGTATAACAAAATACATGCCTTTTATTTGCAGCATATCGGCGTAATGCGTCATTTTCTGATACGCGGCGCGCTTTTTATCGGGGTTTCCTTCATCCGCGAACCACGCGGTTATTTCATCAGCGCCCGCCGCGTGCCGTATAAGGAAAATCTCTTTATTCAAATGGGTGTTTAATATATCCACCGTTTCCATTGAAAAAAAACGGACATAGTCCATCGATGCCCGGTCCGCTGCCGTATAACTCATAAAAGCGCTGGCTGCCGCCATTATCACCAGAATTATAACAATAAAGGATATATTGATGTTCCTGAATCTGGAAGCCAGCTTATTCGGGGTCCCCTTCCCGGGCTTTCCCGCCGCCGCAGAATCATCCATAGCCATACCTCCGCGTAAATTACTGAATCCGCCTGCTCGCTTCTAATAATTTTCCGTTTATCTTATTGAAGACATCCGCGATAAGCGGGTCGAAATGCCTGCCCGAATCCTCCATTATTATGTTTGCCGCTTGTTCGTGGGTAAAGGCTTTTTTATACGGCCTTTCGGAAGTGAGCGCGTCGTACACGTCAACAAACGCCATTATCCTCCCGTGCAGCGGTATGTCCGTTTCCTTCAGGCCGTAGGGATACCCGCCGCCGTTCCATTTTTCATGGTGATAGGCCGTGAACAGCTTGGCGCTGTGCAGGAACTCCGCGTCGCCCGTACGGGATATCATCTGGTCTATGATCCGCTCCCCCGCCGCGCAATGTGATTTTATGACAGTAAACTCCTCGGCTGTCAGTTTGTCGGGTTTATTTAATATACTGTCGGGGATGGCTATTTTACCCAAATCATGCAAACGCGCCGATGAAACAACCGAATCCAGGTTCCACCCGCGCATCTCGTCCATGTACAGCGCTTCTTCCATCATGGCTTCCATAAGGATCCGGACATATACGGCGGTGCGTTCGATATGCCCCCCCGTATTCGAGTCCCTGTTTTCAACGACATCCGCCAAGGTGAACACAATGCCGTTTTGCATCCGTACAAGCTTCGCCGTGCGTTCGCGGATCAGCTCGTCGATGTCCAGATGGTTTTTTATGCGGTTTAACAGCACCGGCTCCGAGAACGGCTTCGAAACAAAATCCACGGCCCCCAGCTCGATACCGTGGGCTTCGTTGGCGGAATCCGACAAGCCCGTAAGGAAAATAACCGGTATCCCCGCGTACAGATCATCGGCCTTCAATTTTTTCATAGCGTCAAACCCGCTCATTTCCGGCATTTCCACATCCAATAAAATCAAATCGGGCCTGAACCTTTCAAAGGTCTTAAACATTTTCGCGGCGGACGTAAGGGATATCACACGGTAGTATTTCGACAACGCGTCCTCCGCCATGGTCAGGTTCGTATCGTTGTCGTCTACAATAAAGATTATTTTTTTCATAACAAGCATCCCCAATTCGTTTTATCCGGCTAACGTTTAACATGCTGTTTTTTCTCCGTATAATCACCCCGGGACACGCGATTACACCCTATATCATATTATTATAAGCTATAATTGTCAAGCTTGCGCCGTGTTATTTGAGTATTTGCGTTTAACTGACAATATGGTATACTTTAATTGAAGGAGGCGGTCATTATACCCAGAAACAAGTATCCTGAAGAAACCGTAAAAAAGATTTTAGACGAATCCTTGAAGCTGTTCCTTGAAAAGGGTTATGAGCAAACCACCGTACTGGATATTATCGGTAACCTTGGAGGGCTGACCCGAGGCGCGTTCTATCACCATTTCAAGTCGAAGGACGATGTGCTGGAAGCCTTGCTGGTAAAATTGTTTCAGGAGGTCAACCCCTTTGAGAAAGTGAAGCATGAACATGGGCTGAACGGCCTTGACAAGATTAAAATGGTATTTAAGTATAGCGTAGTAAGGGGGTTTGCGGACGAGAAAAAAGCGGTTATAGATAAATTGGCCTTGCCCCTGTTATCCAGCCCGCGTTTTTTGGCTGAGCAGGTGAAAAGCACGCAGGAAGTTTCGCTGATGCTGCAAACCCTTATAGAGGAGGGAATGGCGGACGGCTCCATCCGGCCCGGCAACGCCAAAGCCATATCGGAAGTTACCATGCTTCTTTTCAATATCTGGATGATCCCAACGGTCTATCCCTGTGACGCACAGGAGGCAAACGCAAAAATATCGGTGATTAAGCAAATACTTGACACCCTTGGCGTTCCCATTATCGACGGGGATTTATTGGAAGGTTTTGAAGATTTGGCGGCGCTTGACTATTCATAATAAAAAATCTCTCTCTTTTTCAAACTATACATACATGCACCACGTATATATGTATAAAAAAAGGGGGAATACACATTGCAACAAACGGATCATATTATTACGGTCAAAAATCTGAAAAAATCTTTCAAGAACGTACATGTCCTCAAAGGCGTCAGTTTCAGCGTTAGGAAGGGCAGCATCTTTGCCCTCCTCGGTTCAAACGGCGCGGGAAAGACAACGGCAGTCAGGATTCTCTCCACATTATCGAAGCCCGACGGCGGCACCGTCAGCATCTGCGGTTTTGACGCGTTACGCCGGCCGGATAACGTGAGGGGCTGTATCAGCCTTACGGGCCAATACGCGGCGGTGGACGAGGCTTTGACGGGAAGGGAAAATCTGATACTGATCGGGGCGCTCAGGCGCCTGCCGGATACAGAGAAAAAGGCCGGCCGGCTCCTTGCCGCTTTCCGGCTGGAGGACGCGGCTAAGCGGCGGGTATCGGCATATTCCGGCGGTATGCGCCGCCGTTTGGATATCGCCATGAGCCTGATGGGCAGCCCTAAGGTTATTTTCCTTGACGAACCTACCACCGGCCTTGACCCCCAAAGCCGCATCGCCATGTGGGAGACGGTAAAAGAGCTGGCAAACGGGGGCACAACCGTATTCCTGACCACGCAATATCTGGAAGAAGCGGAATACCTGGCTGACCATATCGCAATTTTACACGAGGGGACAATAACCGCCGAAGGCACCTCCGATGAACTAAAGACCGTGCTGCCCCAGCAAAGCATCCGGCTTGACTTCCATATAAACAGCGATAAGGAACGCGCGCTTACGATATTTAACGGCTACCGCTGCAAGGGAGAGCTTGGTTCGCCCGCGCCCGCCATCGAAGTCTCCACAGACGGCAGCTCCGCGCAATTCGCCGATATCCTGACACGCCTGAACAACGAAAACATCCCCATCGTCAAATTTACACAGCAATTGCCGACACTGGAGGATGTATTCTTAACATTAATAGGCGAAAAAAAGGAGGGTGAATAATTATGCGGGTCATATCAAACTCATTCGTAATGTTCAAGCGTTGTCTGCTTACCTCGCTCCGGAACCCGGAAGCCATCGGCACCGCGATATTCGTGCCCGCCATCGTTATGCTGCTCTTCGGATTGATTTTCGGCAATGTAATGGATGTGGGGGATTATACTTACATCGACTTTATTGTGCCGGGCATTATTTTGCAAACGGTTGCCCAGGCCGTGACCTCCGCCGCCATAAACGTCAACAACGACATGACGAAGGGCATTATGGACCGTTTCCGCTCCATGGATATCGCCAAGTCCGCCGTGCTTACGGGCCATGTGCTGGCGGCGGTTGTGCGGAATATAATCGCCACGGCCATCGTCATCGGGGTTGCCGCCGCCATCGGTTTCCGCCCTCAGGCAAGCTTTACGGATTGGTTAATCATCGCGGGCGTACTTGTCCTGTATATGCTTGCCATAACATGGATAGCCGTTATTTGCGGCCTGCTTGCAAAAACTCCCGAAAGTGCCGGATCCATGCCTTTTCTGCTCTTCGTCCTTCCCTACGTCAGCTCTGGGTTCGTGCCTGTCGAAACATTGCCAAGCGGCTTAAAATGGTTCGCGGAAAGGCAGCCCATGACGCCGATTATAGACAGCTTGCGCTCCCTGATGCTGAACATGCCCGCCGGAGGTACTTTAACCCTCGCGCTGATATGGAGCGCCGGTATCATCATTGCCGCTTTCACCATCGCCGTGCAGATTTACAAACGTAAATTGTCATAAATAGTTCGCCCCTGCAAAATGCCGATAATATGCGGTTAATTTTCGCAGGGGCGAGCTGTGACCGCCCGAAACCGTCGTTTGTCAACAATCTGACCCCTTCCGAAAGGTTATTTTGGAAGGGGTCTTGTCTAGGGAAGGCTTTGTGTCCGCCTTTTTTCTTACGCCAATTTTAATCCTTGTAAATAATTATTAATCTCTTCCGCCAATTCGTCCGCGTTCGCTCCGTGCGCGCCGGCGGCCTGTTCAAGGGTCTCGCCCCGCGCGGACGGGCAGCCGACGCAGCGCATACCGCTTTTCATCAATATTTCGGCTATGCCGCTTCCGGGGTCCATTTGTAAAAGCTCGTGGATAATCATGTCTTTTGTCGCCTGTGCCATTCGCATTACTCCTTAGTGTTATTTAACGCGAGTTCGATGAGCGTTCTGTGCCCATCGGACTTACATTACTTAATGGATCTTATTGACGGGAAGTAACTAAAAATTACCTTGCCCAGGATTTTATCCTTTTCCACAAAAGTGTTTCTCCAGGAACGGGAATCCTCTGAATTCCGCCGGTTGTCCCCCAGCATAAAATAGGAATCCTCCGGCACGATAAACGGCCCCATGTTTTCTACTTTCACACTGCTTATATAGGTTTCGTCTTCAAGCTCCGTGCCGTTGATAAACACTTTCCCGCTTTTTATTTCAACGTAATCCCCGGGTAAACCGATTATACGCTTGACATACAGCTTTTCCTCGTTATCCGGGTACTTGAACACAATAACGTCCAAGCGCTCCGGTTCGGAAAAGAGGTAGGACAGCCTGAAAGCTACTATGCGGCTTTCCTCCTGTATTGTGTTAAGCATGGAGCCGGAAGGGACGGTGGCGTTTACAATTACATAATGGCCCAGCAGAAAGGCCGCGCCGA
>WRAC01000002.1 GCA_009780415.1 Defluviitaleaceae bacterium
CTCGTTCTTCGTGGTTTTACGGTGGGTATCTACGCAAATTCACTGTATGAATCCTATTTATTAATTCAATTAGCAAAACCCCTTTCGTTATGGCTTCTCGGAAGGGGTTTTGTCGACAGTCTGTTGATATAGTTTGACTATATCTTTATCAGTATACAGCCTACGCCCACCTTCGCTTTCGGCAGATGGTGCAAGGATGCCTTCTTTATCGTAGTATTGTAAGGTTCTGACAGTTGTGTTCAGTTTTTTAGCTACTTCGCCGACCGTCATAAAACCATGTGGTATCGCTCTGTGTTTTTCCATATACTCAATACCTCCCTGTGGCTATTATAATTCATTACCCTACGTCACAAGCAAGAATTTTTTGAAAAATAAAAAAGAGCATCGGTTAATGCTCCGTATGACCTCGTTCGTTGATAAAAATATTTTTCTCAAATTTTTAGTTTTAGCTTGACGTAAGCCTCCTTTACAAGGATTAGATCAATCAAACCGCTTTTCACATCATCCAGCATCTTTTGGAAAGCGGGGCGGCTATAACTCCCACCGGAATACCCGTCGTCCGAGTATACACACGCTACGTTCCACCCTTGTACTTGGGCATATTCGCGAAGAATACTCTCTTGATTTTCAATACTCGTCGATTCGTGCCTAAACGGGTTCCTTCTATCGCGTTTTGCTGAATTTGCGGAATCCTCAACCGACAGCCTCGTATAAATACCGACGTTAAGTAACTGGTTCATGACACGACACCCGCAGCAGCCAATTCATCGTTGAGTTTTCCGATGAACTGATATGCGATTTTAATAGCGACGAAGCGTTGCTTACCCACCTTTTTGGCCTCAGTAACCTCTATGCGTTCAATCAATTCCAGCAGTATTTTACGATTCAGCTCACCTAATCCCGTATATCTTTGAATGTCGCTAACCCAAGCGTTGATATCATTACAACCATTTTCGATGCTTTCAATTTTATTGCGCAAAACCTCGGATGTGTTTCTCTTTTCCGCACGTTCAGTTTCATGCTTACCAATCAACGCAGCAAACATTCCTTCTGAAACGACACCTTGTTTCCTGTCTTTGTAGATGGAATCAATCACGTTGTCAAGACTCGCTATACGATCCAAGCAAATGCCTAACTCGCGTTTATATATGGTCAGGTAATTCATACTTTCACTTTGTTTCGCTTTATAAACCGCATCAATCATGCGCTGTTCGTCGTATTCGGCCATCATTGAGTATTCACGGATCTCACCTAAGACAAGCTGAGTCAAGTCATTTTCGCTGATCGAATGGATTGAGCAGGCAGATTTTCCGCTTCGCGCATAGTTTCCGCATGTATAATGCCTTGAGACATTGACGCTGCCATCTTTACGGGTTGTTCTATGTACACATGACTTCATGCTGAAACCGCAGTCCGCACACTTAAGGATTCCGCTGAAGATATTATCCGGCCCTCTGGTGCTTGTACGAGATCTCCATGCGCCGCTCATCCTTTTAACGACGTTCCAACATTCAATTGCCACTAACGGTGTGTGGGTGCCTTCAACTCGTATCCAGTCTTCCTCAGGCTTCTTTACCAATTTATTATTTTTGTAGGAAAACGTACCATGCATACCCTGTACCATATGGCCGATATAGACTTCATTTTGTAAAATCTTGCTTACGGTAGAAGTACTCCACAAGCCATTTTCATCGCGTGGGTTAGTCCGTCCGTTCCTGCTATAGATAAATGCTTTCGGAGACGGTATGCAATCCTCATTCAAAGCAAGCGCGATAGCGCGGTATCCTGAGCCGCTACTCCTCATTTCGAATATGCGCATTACTATAGGCGCTGTTTCCTCGTCGATAATAAACCGATGTTTATCAAGAGGATCCTTTTTATAACCAAACGGAGCGTAAGAACCCATAAATTTCCCTTGCTTTGACAAGGATCGCCTAACAGACCTTACCTTCTTGCTTGTGTCCTTACAATGAAATTCGTTGAAAAGATTTCGATATGCCATCATGTCGTTATCGCCGTTTATAGTATCCACTGAGTCATTTAATGCGATGAAACGGCAGCCCAATAACGGCAATGTTTCCTCGGTCAACCGCCCTACTTCGATATAGTTTCGACCAAACCGCGAAAGGTCCTTCACGATAATGACATTGATGAGCTTGTTTTCGGCATCGTTTAACATGCGTTGAAACGCGGGTCTTTGGAAGTTAGTTCCGGACCATCCGTCATCAACATATATTTCCTTTATCTCCCACCCCTTTTCCCTCACATAGTCCGTCAACATCATACGTTGGTTTTCGATGCTGGCAGATTCGCCTTGGCGCTCATCGTCCTTTGATAAGCGTAAATATAATCCGGCTACATATCTTTTGCCGCGCATGCTTACCACCTCGAAATTTAAGTGTTTCTCATATTACTAAGCACTTTTTGTATAGCCAACGCTTCGATCATTGGTACGAACTCCGTCTCACCCATGTAAACGCTCGTTATGCAATAAACTGTCCGCCCTATTTTCTTTTCGCGGTACGATTGAGGATAAGCTTTTGTGTCCAATTTCTCTGTTTTAACTGTTTTTTTAATAAAAACCTCCACCTTTTCCATAAGCTTTATTCGCGGTAAACTTTTAATATGAAATGAAAAATACCATATTAAAAATACATATGTACGCTCTCATGGAATTATACAAGGCTTCATTTAATCTATCCCGGGTTATATGAGATGCTTAAGTCAGTATTGTTTGTCAACATGATTTCATTTATGGTATAATGAATCAAGTTATAGCTGAGATGGGGTGAACGGCAAAGATGGCCGATACCGAATTATATACGATAAACCTTGGCGATACTGACGGCAAAGGCGAACCGATATCCATGCGCGGGTCATCCGCGACGCGAAGCGAATCCGCGCCGTTCAGGAAACCGGACACGGGAATTACCGGAGTTGCGGCAAGGAATAAAGACGATTACTGTAAACAGAACGGAAAGCGGCCGATCCTTGCCGGGAAGGATTACTACCAGCAATCGGTTTTCCTGCAGCCAGCCGTAAAGGGACAGGCAAGCCGGAAAGGTTTTTACGAGCTGGCCTTGGAATATAGGGACAGGACGTGCGGAAAAACCGCGCATATTCCATTCATGTGCTATTGGCCAAGTTACGAATATATGAACGAGCCTCAGTCGGATTGGTACTTCTATCTGCGCGGATGTCTGAAATGCGGGGAGTATCTTGATACAGACCTGTCATATATTTTCGTTTACATTTACGAATTAATCCACCAAGTCGGAGTAAGCGGCGCTGACGACGGATTTCAAAAACTTGTAGGCGTATGGAAGCATTACAGGGGCCGTCATCCGAAAATCGACAGCTATCTCGTGGAATGGGTCAGCGATTACATCGGGTATTACAAGTGCGATGCGGTATCTGCTTTTGCGCTTTTGGAACGCGAAGGGTTGCTCATGATGCTTTCCGCCGATTTATTATTGGATTATTATTTAAAAAACGATATTTTACTGCCGATAGAATTGATTTCTTGTTTCTGCGATTATAAGATATACGAAAGTGGTTTCGCAAAAGGCGATAGCGGCGGTATTTTTCTGACGGCTTTGCCAAACGCGCTGCATGAGATACGTTTGCATGTTAATAAAAATTCAAAAAGCAGCTTTGAGAAACGGGAAAGCATAAGGGAGAACGAGCATATCAAACCGCCGTTTATGCGGTCGTTGTTCGCCAATATGGAAATGGTGAGGCTGCCTGGCTATCCGCCATTCGAGAAACACCTGCCGTTCCGGTATTTCATAACGTCAATCGTTAAGGAATTCGAAAACCAATTGAGGTCGTTGACTAAATATAAGGGAAAGTTAAAATATCCGTCCAAACTAAACGATGATTTAATCGGGATTTGCGCAAAGCACGCGCGGAACGCGGTAAAGGCGCAAGCCGAACGCCCCGTCGAAATAAATATTGACCGCGACAGGCTCCTCACGCTGATACAGGATTCAGACGAGGTGCGCGCCAGGTTGCTTGAAGGTAACAGGGACTACGACGCCCCGCCGGAAAAACCAAATGCCGATATCCAAGACATTTCAAAAACAGCGGCAAACGAGAAAATCAATTCTCCGGATAACGATTACTTACCCGGCCTTTCGCCGGCGCAGCAACGCTTACTGGGTTTTTTACACGAACGCGGCGGCAGCAGTGTAAAAGACATGGAATCCGCTTTCCCCGGGGTTCTAGTGGGTGTTGAGATTGACAGGATAAACGAAATCGCGCTTGATAACATCGGGGATTTATATTTAATCTTTGAGGACGGGCGATGGGAGATGGCAAATGAATGAGATAAAGATACTTAAACGCATATCCGCGGCGCTTTTGAATTCGCTTACCTCCGGCGTTACGCCGCGCCTTGGGATAGAGCACATAGCCGTGGGCAGGAAGCGCGAGATTGAGACCCTGCTCGGCGACCTTGAAAACATCAGCTATGGCGGCTCCGTTTTCCGCTTCATTGTCGGGCGGTATGGCAGCGGAAAGAGTTTCCTGTTGCAAATCTTAAAGACTTACGCGGTTGAGCGCGGATATATCGTCGCGGACGCGGATCTGTCGCCCGAACGCAAGCTGATAGGGGGCAACCAAAGCGGGCTTGCCACCTACAGGGAACTGCTGCGCAGCATGTCAAACAAAGTCCGTCCGGACGGCGGCGCGCTTACCGCGCTTCTGGACAAGTGGCTTGACGGGATACAGGTGAAATTGATTGCCGAAGGCACGCCCGAAAACGAGATACCTATGATGATGGAGCGGCGGATCCTCCTTGATATCTCCGCAGCCGAAAACCTTGTGCACGGCTTCGACTTCTCGAAGGTTTTACAGGCATATTGGCGCGGCTTCAACACAGGTGATGACGAGTTGAAGAACTCCGCGATGAAGTGGCTGCGCGGCGAATATGCCGCAAAGACCGACGCGGTCAACGAATTGGGCGTACGCGCTATAATCACGGACGACAACTGGTTCGATTATATAAAATTATTATCTGCGTTTGTATCCATCCTTGGATACAAGGGGTTAATTATATTATTAGACGAAGGTGTAAACTTATATAAAATATCAAACACGATTTCCAGGAACAACAACTACGAGAAGCTCCTGAATATGTTCAACGAAGCAATGCAGGGCAAGGTTCAGTCGCTTGGCGCGTACATGTGCGGCACTCCGCAGTTCGTGGAGGACATGCGCCGCGGGCTGTTCAGCTACGAGGCTTTGCGGACGCGGCTTTCCGGCAGCCGTTTCATGAAGGACGGCATGAAGGACATGCAGGGGCCGCTTATCTACCTTGAGAAATTAACGCACGAGGAGCTTTACGTGCTTTTACAACGCGTGATGCATCTGCATTCCGTCCATTACGGCTACGACCCGCGCGTGACGGACGCGGAGCTTGTGGGCTTCATGCAGATAGTCGCGAACCGGCTCGGCGCGGACGAACTGCTCACCCCGCGCGAAGTGCTGCGCGATTTTACAAGCATCCTGAACTATATACACCAAAATCCGGAGCAAAGCTTTGCGTCCATGTTGGGCGAAGATATCTTACGGAAAATAACCGTAAAATCCGCCGAAACCGATGACGGAGCGGACGACGAAGCGGTTGAAATAATTATATGAGCGCATTTTCACGCCTCGCGCCGTTCATACAGGAATATATCTATACGCGTAACTGGGACGAACTGCGCGAAATACAAATAACCCCCGAATCGCCGGAGAACATGCTTTTGAATAAAGGCAACGAATTGATACGCATGTTCGGCGACCTTAGGTATGTTATCATAGACGAGGTACACTGCTTCATGGGAAGCGACCGCGGCATGCAGGTTCTTTGCCAGCTGGAGCGGCTGCATTGGCACACAAGGGCCAAGCCGCGCCGGTTAGGTCTTTCCGCTACCCTGAGCGATTATTCCATGGCGGAAAGGCGGCTTTCTTCCGGAACGGACGCCGCGGTCAGCACGCCAAGGGTTCATTTGGGGAACAGGAGCATATGAAGGCTTGATCAAAGCGCATACCGGCACGTGGAGCGTAGGACATGGACAAAACAAATGATATAAATATATTCAACCATTACGCGCCCTTCATACGGGAGTTCATTTACCGGAATGACTGGGAGGAACTGCGTTCCGTACAGGTCGAGGCGGCGAAGTCCGTCTTCTTTTCGCAGAATAATATATTAATATGCTCAAAAACCGCGTCGGGCAAAACCGAAGCGGCTTTTTTCCCCGTGCTTTCCGTCCTTGAATCAACACAAATAACGGGTTTCGGCGCTATATACCTAGCCCCGTTGAAAACGCTCATCAACGACCAATTCAAGCGCATCGACCTGCTCCTCGGCGAATCCAACACGCCGGTTTTCCATTGGCACGGCGACGTTCCATCATCCCACAAGAAAGCGGCCTTGAAGAATCCCAGGGGCATCCTGCAAATCACGCCGGAATCACTGGAAGGAATGATGCTTAGCCGCAGCATCAGCGTCCGCGGCCTGTTCCATGATTTGCAATTCGTCATCATAGACGAAATCCACTTCATGACCGGAACCGACCGCGGCAACCAGGTGCGTTGTATACTCGAGCGGCTGGCGCGCATAATCGGACGGCATCCGAGGCGGATCGGGCTGTCCGCCACCGTCGGCGACCCGCAGGTATCGGCGGAGTGGCTTGGCGAAAATACCGGCAGGGATACCGAAGTCGTATTTATAAAGAACGAGAAGGTAAGATTGCGGCTGGCTTGCGAGCATTTTTTTACGCAAAACGCGAAGACGCACACCATACAGGAAAACAAGATGTATGAGAATTACGGGGATAAGTACGCATACTTCCTCTTTTCGGACGAAGCCAATAAATATGTGTATAATTGCGCAAAGGGCCGGTTCAAATCGTTGATATTCCTGAACACGCGCGAGGAAACGGAACATATGACCGTAGCGCTCCGGGAAATCGCCAAGGTTAAAAACGAAGACGACATGTTCCATATTCACCACGGCAACATCTCCAAGGAACTCCGCGAGGAAACGGAAAACCGAATGAAGGACGACGGCAGGCAAACCGCGACCTGCGCCACAGTCACCATGGAGCTTGGCATAGACATCGGCAGCCTTGAGCGGGTCATACACCTTGGCGCGCCCAATTCGGTATCGTCGTTCCTGCAGCGTTTGGGGCGTTCGGGAAGGCGCAGGAACACGCACGAAATGATCCTCGTAATAAATGAGGACATCGTAAAGCCGGATGCCCTGCTCCCTCATTCGGTCCCGTGGGATTTGCTTAAAGCCATTGCCGTGATACAATTGTATGTTGAGGAACGCTGGATCGAGCCGCCTTACATTAAAAAGATGCCGTTTTCGCTCCTTTTCCACCAAACCTTGTGCATCCTTGCGTCTTCGCGCGAACTCCGGCCGGAGGAATTCAACGAACGCGTACTCAGCCTGTCAACATTCCGCCATATCGACAGGAAAGACTACAGGACGCTCCTGTTCCATATGCTGAAAACCGACATGATACAGCTGACGGAAGAAAAGACGCTCATCGTAGGGCTGGAAGGCGAGAAGCTGATAAACTCGCACAAATTCCTGGCGACGTTCAAGAATTACGAGGAATACAAGGTTATGCACGGAAATTCGGCGATAGGTACGGTGACGAGCGAAACGCCCGTTGGGTACGTGTTCCTCCTCGCCGGCTTTTCCTGGGAGGTAACGGAGGTTATACCGGCGCAAAAAATCGTAATCGTAAAGAAGGCCGGAGGCAGCGGAATGTTCCCCTGGCCTGGCTCCTTCCGGGAGATCCACACAAGGATCATCCGGCAGATACGTAAGGTATTGTCGGACGATACCCAGTATCCGTATTTAAAACCGAATGCCGCGGAGCGTTTGCGCCAGGCGCGTGATATCGCAAGGTCTTCGGGAATGCTTACTCAGCCTGTGCTGCACTTGGGCGGTGCGGCATGGTGCATATTCCCGTGGCTTGGATCGAAATCGAACTGGACGCTCCGGCGGTTCTTGAGATCGAAGTGCTTGAAGGAATTCGGCCTGACGGAGATCGAATATGGCGATTGGTTCTATATTAGGCTTAATATCGGTAAGGGAGACGGTTACGGGCTGATCGAACACATAAGGAAATATTTCCAGAATGACTGCCCCGACCTAGATAGTTTGGTGGGTGAAAGGGAAAACCCCGTTTACGAACGGTACGATGAGTATGTTCCGCAGGAGCTGATCAGGCGCGGGTATGTCGCCGACAGGATGCAGGGTGACGAGATAAATGAGTGGTTAAATTAAACAGGATGGTTTTAATTAATACCTATTCGATTATTCTTAAAACACCAGCCGTACTACGTCTTCGCCATCCAAAACCTGCTCCGTTTTTATAAAACCAAAACCGGCGTATGTTTTGGCGGCGATATTATTTTCAGGCACATAAGACGTATAGATATATTTAGCCTCGCAGTTGTTTGGCTTTGTTTTTACAAGGTTAATCAAAGCAGCCATAGCAGCTTTACCGTAGCCCTTGCCTTGATGCTGTTCGTCAATCATAAGCCTGCTTATCCAATAGATGCTGCCATCAGAGTAAACATCCCCGCCATCCTCAAAACCAATCATCGCAAAGCCCACTATAATTTCACCTTTTGCTATTGCAAAGGGCATTAAAGCAAATTTCGGCGGTATTTCGCCGTTTGCTATTGCTTGCAAGCAACAATAAGCCTCCGCTAAACTGTATGAATTCGGCGCGACAAGCTTTTCTGATGCCCTCAGCTTCAGTACGTCTTCCAAATTATCCTCAGAAATACGTTGCAAAGTAATCATGTTTTTTCTCCCTGTTATTCATTTAAAATAATGGCTTATACCAAGTTGCAATCTAAATCACACTTACTCCGGGCGGATGAGCCAGTACGCTCACGCTCAGGCCGGCTCATCCGCCCGGAGTAAGTGTTGCTTTGATTGCAACTTGGTATTAGGTTAATTCTTTATACAGTATGACGAGTTCTCAGCCATGAGTTTAAAGCCGCACGAATAATATAAATCGCTTGCGTGGGTATTCAACTTATCGACCACCAAATCAACGGTATCCGCATTGTATCTGTTTAGAGCGCAATCAACTGCCATATTAAGCAACGCCCATCCGTAACCTTCACCACGCGCTCCCTCTGCCACAGCAAAGATTTCTGCCGTCATATGGTCAGGGTTGTCTTTGTAACGCTTTAATACCCCATAACCGACAAATACGCCATTTTCGTTAAGCGCGCAAAAAACATCCCGGTCTTTGCCGATAGAACTTATAAGCTCTCTGCCTGATATATAGGAATCCGGAAATGTATCATGCAGTATTTGAATAACATCGTTTTCAAATTCATCACTATATGAAACGATGTTGTGTTTTATTTGCTGTGGTTTATAATTAAGCTTTTCCAAAAGTAAGATATATTCATTATCACGCCGTTGGGCAGATAATGATTCCATCATCCGATGCAGGTTCCGGTTTCGCGAATCGAAGTAAAAATTAAACCTAACCGCTTTTGGAAGTTTGGCATTGGCAAATTCAAACATGCCTTTTGCGTCGTCCCCGCTCCATTCTCCAATAAAAAACGGGCCCAGGCAATCGACCCAATTGTTTTCAGGATTTATAAAACATCCGAAGATACCTTTCAGATTATCTCCATCAAAAAGTCCTGCCATAAGATTGCCGGGATTGTCTATGAGAAATTTAAGGTCTGCATAAATGCCCTCCTTCGATTTCGGACAGTATGCGCAGTTGTTCTCTGGCTGGTTGTTTCGCGTAAAGGCGATGTCAACGCATTGAAGCAAATAATCTGAGCCGCATTTTCTTATCATTTATATATCCACCTTTTTAAAAGTAATTTTTCTTTAGAAAACCTATAAATGCAGTGTAGCATGATTCGAGCAAATAAACATTATATTTAATGGCTATAATCAAATTTTATTTGCCGTATTATTCCGATGAAAATAACCAGTGGTTTAACACCGCCAACATCTCTCTCAGATAATTTACCGGCATGGCGTACCAGTCTGTGTACGCTCCGATGTGGTTTACTTCAATTCCTGCTTGTCTGGCGGTCCGTACCGCCCTGTATATGTGAAAATCGTTGGTTATTAGGACGGCGCTGTAACCGTTGGGGAATCGTTTTTCTATGATGCCGTTTGCGTAAATCAAGTTTTCATATGTACTGGTTGACAAGTCTTCCTGCAGGATATTTAAACCCGGCACTCCTCTTGCAATTAGATATCTTGCCATCGCCTCTGCCTCGGTGATGGTTGCCCTGTTTCCTAATCCTCCGGTGGTTACGATTATTGCGTTGGGATTCTTGTTCCAATAATCAATCGCTGCGTTCAGGCGGTGTGCCAATGGTCTGCTGACGGTTTCCCGGTTTACACCGGCACCTAAGACGATAATCACGTCCTCTTCGTAATCAGCGGTGCTTATGTTACCGTATATAAAAAGAAACAATGCGAACGCAACCGGAATTAGAGACATAACCCCGATTGCCGCGTGAATTTTCTTGGGAATCCTTTTAAGGAAGATTGCGTATGCTATTATGCAGATCGAAATTACGGCTTGCAATGTGAACCCGATGGTCGGGTTGGCTCTGAAGAACATGAAAGTGACGTTTAACAGAGACAATATACCGATAATTAAGAGCAGTATGCGTATTTTCACTTGTTCCCCCGTTATTGTCTTATATTATTATCCCGCCGGTCATTTCTATGCCCGGTTCGTTTGCAATCCCCCATCATCCGGCCAATATCCTCCGTTGTGTTTCCCTTGCTGCATCGTTAAGAAACCAGATTATATTACATCATACACGGCGCTTGCAATCCTTTTCATTTCCGTGTTTATAATTACCGGTGGCTTTGGCCATGATAAGCTGGGCATCTTTGCCGTCAGCATTTGAGATTTTAGTGATGAACGCATCGGCTCTTATGCCTGATAATGTGGTGACGGCCTTATTATCGCAGTAAATGAAGACCTTTTTATCTTTGGTTATCTTATAGGTGAAAACCTCTTCGTTGAGGATACCTCGTTTGTCTATCGGATTAGGCATGTTTTACCTCAAAATTTATATTTTTGCTATCTTAAGTATAACGCGGGATTTATTAGTTTGCAAGTTATAGAAATTATATATCACATCATTGACGTAAAATTTATTAGGTGTATAATACCTATATAAAGTAAAATTACAATAACAATCACAAGTGGGGCGCGCAATGGATAACCCGGACAATAAATTGAATATATTCGCGCCTCTGGCAAATCAGCTAAGGCCAAGCGCATTGGACGATTTTGTGGGCCAAGCGCATTTGGTTGGCGCAGGCAAGATGCTGCGGCGTCTCATAGATTCCGATAATATCCCGTCCATGGTTTTTTGGGGGCCGCCGGGCGTAGGAAAAACTACTTTGGCACGGATTATCGCCCGCATGACCAGATCCGAATTTGAAAATTTTTCCGCCGTGCAAAGCGGAATTAAAGAAGTGCGGGCCGTAATGGACAAAGCGGAGCTTGCGCAGCAATGGGGTAAACGGACAATTATATTTGTAGATGAAATCCATCGGTTTAACAAAAGCCAGCAAGACGCGTTTTTGCCCTATGTGGAGAACGGCAGCGTTATATTGATTGGCGCCACTACCGAAAACCCTTCGTTTGAGGTAAATTCCGCTTTGTTATCCCGTTGCAAGGTATTTTTGCTGTACGGCTTGAACGCCGAAGAAATAAAAACGCTTATCAGCCGGGCAATCGCTCACTTTGAAAAAGGGATGGGGCTGACGGTTCATATTCCGGAGAAGCTTATCGCCATTATCGCCGAATTTGCCAACGGCGACGCCCGGGTTGCCCTGAACAATTTGGAAATGATATTAAACAGCGCGGATCAAGCCGAGGGGAGGGTCACCATCACCGAGGCCCTTGTTCAGCAATCCGTCACAAAAAAAATAAATCTGTACGACAAGGCGGGGGAGGAGCATTACAACCAAATATCAGCGCTGCACAAATCCATGCGCAACAGCGATGCAGACGCGGGTATTTATTGGCTTACGCGGATGCTGGACGGGGGTGAGGATCCCCTATACATCGCCCGCCGCGTTATACGTTTTGCAAGCGAGGACATTGGCATGGCAGACGGTAACGCCTTATTGCTGTCGGTAGCGGCTTATCAAGCCTGCCATTTTCTTGGGATGCCCGAATGCGGCGTGCATCTTGCCCATGCGGTAACATACTGCTCGCTGGCTCCGAAGTCAAACGCTGTTTACAAAGCATTTAACTCCGCGATGGAAGACAGCCGCCGCTTGCCCGCCGAATCTGTACCTTTGACAATACGCAACGCCCCAACAAAGCTTATGAAGGAACTGGAATACGGAAAAGGCTACGAATACGCACACAATCACGACGATAAGTTCATCGCCGGTTTACAATGCTTGCCTGACAGTCTGGCTGATAAGAAATATTATCATCCCACAAACCAAGGAAGAGAGGCAAGGGTCAAGGAATATCTGGCGCGCTTAGAGGAGCTGCGCAGACAGCATAATCATAAAAATCCGTTTCGGGGATAGTTCCAAGTTTTATATTCATTACCGCACTCAAAAAAATGATGTTCCTTAATTACGTGTGTACTCATACATATCTAAAATAAGCAGGGGGTACGACGAGGTAATAATTCCTTCGTCATGCGCGTCCTGGAGGATATTCCTAAGCGTTCCCGTACGCTGTTCGAAACATGCGACGCACCAGCCGCGGGCGGATTTTGCGCAGGCGATAAAGTCGTCGGCCCAGCGTTCCATCCTGCCGAAATTCCGCTCTGCCAAAGCCGTGAACCTTGCGCCCGGCTTTGTTTCGCTTCCGCCAATGTTGCGGAAATACAGCTCGTGCAGGATAACCCCGTCCATGGCGTAACCCTCGCCCTTTTTTAACCCCCGGTAAAACGAGTATGTCTTGTTCGCCTTATCTCTTTCGGCGTTTTTGTCAAGCTCCTCAGCAATTTCATTTGACTTGCCGATATAACCTTTGTACAGCTTCAAATGTTCGTCGTAAGCCTTTTCCGAAACCAGACCCGTGTTATGCGCAAACGGTATTTCGCGGATTCTCACAATATCGCCCCATACATATTAATGTTTAACTATATTATTCAAAAATAGTACATTTTGCTATAAACAATAAACCGTTAGATGACGATAAATACAATAGATTAAGGAGGGGGTATATATATGTTTACAAACAAGATGCGAATGACGGGTTTTTCAGGATTTGATTCCGAAGCGCTTGTACGCCAGCTTATGCAAGCGGAGAGTGTTAGATACAACAACCTTTTGAGGAGGAATACCTTCACACAATGGAAGCAGGAAGCCATCAGAAGTGTTGCAAACGATATCCGCTCGTTCCAGACAAACGTATTGAATGTCAGCGGTAAGGACTCCATACGGTTTCCATCGAACTTCCGCGCTACTTCCGGAGCGGTCACACGGGCTAACGGGGATGCCGCTAACGAAGTACGGGTAACCACGGGCGCGAATACGAGACTCGGCACATATGATGTGAAAATTCAGCAGATGGCTCAAAGGGAACGGCATCAGGGCGCTAAAGATTCCATTACTATAACCAGTAAACTGACAGGCGACGGTATTGATTTTAACAGTATTAAGCCCGGCGAGGGTTTCAGCTTCAACATAAGCGTTAACGGCGGCGCGTCAAGAACCATTCAATTTACCGCCGATGAAGCCGCGGAACTTCACGCGTTGAGGGATGATCCGGCGGAGGCTAACCAAAGGCTGCTGGAAATGTTAAATGGCAATGCTGAGGCCGATATTCCCAGCAAACTTGCCGCAGCCGGAATTGAGAACGTTACGGCAAGCATCACAAACAATCGGTTAGAGCTTACCAGCGCGAACGGCAGCCCGCTAAGGATCACAGGAACAGAAGGCTCCGCCGGAGCTTTAGGGATTTCTACGAATCAGGCCAGTATCGTAAATACAGATATGAAATTGAGCGATCTGGGGATTGTCGGTTCGGGCGTATTTACCATCAACAACAAGGAAATTACGTTCAATGCCTCCGATTCCGTAAGCGATTTAATGAAAAAGATAAGCGAACATGGCGCGACACTTCAATTTAACCAGCAAACTAAATCTTTCACGCTTCAAGGTAATCAGGTCGGCGCGAACGGCGCCCTTAATCTGGGCGGCGAGGATCGTGACGTTATCATGGGAGCGCTGGGATTTCACACAGGGCCAGGCGCGCCGCCGCCCGGAGGCCCCACCTTCCAAGCGGCGCAGGACACCGTCGCCTTTATCAACGACGAAAGGGTTACGAGCAGCAACAATGTCCTGAACCACCAGGGTATGTCCATCACGCTCGGAGTCGGTGTCAACGCCACAACAAACTCCGAATTCCAAATAGAAGTCACAAGCGACACCACGCAGCTCAAGAATATGATTACAAACTTCGTGGATGAGTATAATAAGCTTGTTAAAACCCTTAACGACCTCCAGCGCACGCCCCGCCCAAAATCCGTAACCGGCGAATTCTTCGAGCCGCTGACGGACGAGGAAAAGAGGGGTATGACGGAAACCGAGATCCAGAAATGGGAGGAAAAAGCACGGGAAGGCGTACTGCACAGGGATCCTATTCTTGAGAAGCTTCAGCGCGACATGCGCATGGCGCTTATGAACCCCGTTGAAATACGCGACGCTGACGGCAATGTGACAAGGATATCGCTCTCGATGCTGGGTATAACTACCACAAACAATCATGCCGACGGCGGTATTTTGGAAATAAACGAGGAGAAGCTTGACCAGATGCTCAGGGAGCGCCCGGACGACGTAAGGGCCTTGTTTACACAGTCCGGGGACGGCGCGGCGAAGGGCCTTGGCGACAGGCTGAACGATATTGTACACGGCGCAGTCAGCAGCGGCGGCACTTTAACCCGCTTGGCAGGCAGCGAAGCCCACACAGCTTCCGAAAAAACTAACAGAATGTACCGCGAAATATCCGAGCAGAACAACAGGTTGGCGCAAATGCTGGATGTTTTACGGAAGAAAGAGGATTACTACTTTAGTATGTTCGCTAAAATGGAAGCCGCGATGATGAAGGCCGACTCGCAGATGGCGTCTATTATGGGGATGTTTGGCCAAGGGATGATGTAATATAAAGGCGGAGTTTATTATGGCTGAGCTTGGACGTATTAAAGGACTTTTGGAACGCAGGAATGAACTTTGTACCGAGTTGCTGGAGCTGACCAGGAGCGCTGTGTTTGGCGGCAAACCTGAGGACTCTGAGACCGACGCGGTGATTTTCACAGAGCTTTACGATAATCGCGAGCCGGTATTGGCGGAGCTTGACGGGGTTCATGAGGAGATTGGGCAAGACGGTTACGCGCTTGCCCGGTCCTCCGGCGACGGGGCCGTTTCAAAGCTTCTTGCCGAATCCGAAGAGCTGCTCACGCAATTAATGGAGCTGGATAAACGTAACATAGAATTGGGCCGGGTAATGCACAAGGACATGCGCGAAAATATCCGCCGCATAAACCAGGGGCGGAATATAAGCCTGAAATACGGCGCGCATGGCGAAACGGACGGGTACTTGGTGGATAATAAGAATTAATTAATCACGGTACAATGTTGCCTGGCAACGTTATATTATAAGCAAGTCACGGATGGAGGTTATTAATATGGAAATTGACGCTCTAAAAACAGTGCAGGTGACTGTGAATGCTACCCAGCCGAAAGCCC
Organism: Defluviitaleaceae bacterium; assembly: GCA_009780415.1. Taxonomy (GTDB): domain Bacteria; phylum Bacillota; class Clostridia; order Lachnospirales; family WRAX01; genus WRAC01. The sequence continues at coordinate 15,749 of WRAC01000002.1, forward strand.
CTGCGCCAAAAGCTTCGGACAAACCGGCGGACACAGGTTCCGCTCCCGTTGCGGACACAAGCAGGACAACGGCGGTTGATACCGATGCGGCACCTAAAAAACAAGATGCCGGAAAAGAAGAAAAAGCGTCCGCTAAAATGCTGCAAGCCGCTATTGAGTCCGCAAACAAACAGTTGGCTTTCGCGAACCGCGCGCTTCATGCTTCGTACCATGAGGCAACCAGCCGGATACATGTTAAGGTTATAGACACCGAAACTAACGAAATAATAAGGGAGATTCCGCCGGAAAAGACTTTGGATCTTTTCGCAAAGGTTCTGGAGATGGCAGGGATTTTATATGACGAAAGCAAATAGCAGCAAACGGCGGCATCCGTAAAGAGGTGCCGCCGTATACTTTTTATTAGCAAAACGGAGGTATTATGACAGTTGATGCCAAGTTGCAATCTAAATCACACTAACTCCGCACGGAGTAAGTGTTGCTTTGATTGCAACTTGGTATGAATTATCAGCGGCATAGCGTGACGATAAAGAAATATTACGAAACCTTATGGAAAAGTATGATTATGTGTTCCTTTTTTCGTCTGTCAAATAATGAGTAACCCATTGACAAATAAGGTTTATCCCTTCATAATATCAATGGAGTAATATGATTATGTTAGGGATGATACCGTTGAAAAAAGAAATGGAAAAATCATACAATCCTCATGTTGTTGAGGACCGCATATACGCGGATTGGCTGGAAAAGGGTTATTTCCGCGCCATAACCGGTTCGGGCAGGGAACCGTACACCATCGCCATCCCGCCGCCGAATATCACATCTCAGCTTCATATGGGCCACGCGTTCGATTGCTCGATTCTGGATATCCTTATCCGTTTCAAGCGCATGCAGGGCCGCGAAGCCCTTTGCATCCCCGGCACCGACCACGCCAGCATCGCCACCGAGGTTATGATAATTAAAGCCATGGCGCAAGAGGGTTTAACCAAGGAAGATATAGGCCGTGAGGGGTTTTTGGAACGCGCCTGGAAATGGTATGATAAATACGGTTCTCGTATAGTTACCCAGCTAAAAAAAATGGGTTCCAGCTTCGATTGGGACAAATTACGCTTTACCATGGACGACGGGCTGAGCAAAGCCGTAACCGAGTTCTTTGTGCGCCTGCACGAAAAAGGATATATCTACCGCGGGGAAAAGCTTTGCAACTGGTGCTCATACTGCCAGACCACCATATCCGACGCGGAGGTTGACCATACCGACCGTGAGGCCCACCTTTACTATTTACAATATCAAATAAAAGGTACGGATAAATTTATTCAATTTGCCACGACCCGCCCGGAAACCATCCTCGCCGATACCGCCGTCGCGGTGAACCCGTGTGATGAACGGTACGCTGGCCTTGTCGGCAAAACCTGTCTGGTTCCCTTCGCAAACCGCGAAATCAAAATCATCGCGGATGATTATGTCGACGCGAAATACGGCTCTGGCGCGGTCAAAATAACCCCCGGGCACGACCATAACGACTTTGCCGTAGGAGAGCGCCACAACCTTGAACGCATAAACATCCTGAATGACGACGGCACTTTAAACGAACAAACCGGCTGCTACGAAGGACTAACCGTAAAAGCCGCCAGGGAGCGCATATTAAAAGACCTCGAGGCCCTCGGGCTTTATGTCAAAAGCGAGAAACTTAACCATTCCGTCGGCACCCATGACCGATGCAAGGACGTGGTTGAACCGCGCCTTAAAACACAGTGGTTCGTCCGTATGGAGGAGCTTGCGAAGCCCGCCCTGGAAGCCTTTAAATCCGGCGAGCTGCGTATACAGCCCGAGCGTTTCGCGAAGATATACTTGCATTGGCTGACAAACATCCGGGATTGGTGCGTCTCACGCCAGTTGTGGTGGGGGCATCGCATACCGGCATGGTACTGCGCTTGCGGTGAAATAACCGTCGCAAGAACTGCGCCGGAAAATTGCCCCATGTGCGGTTCGGTTTCGCTGAATCAGGAAGAGGATATACTCGACACCTGGTTTTCGTCGGCGCTGTGGCCTTTCTCAACCTTGGGATGGCCCGACAAAACCCCGGATTTTGACTACTTTTACCCAACAACGGTAATGAGCATGGGATGGGAGATACTTTTCTTCTGGGGTGTGCGCATGGTGTTTTCGGGGATTGAGCTGACAGGCGCCCTACCCTTCAAAGACATGATAATCCACGGCATGGTCCTCGACCAAAATGGCGTAAAAATGTCCAAATCCCTGGGCAACGGCATCGACCCCCTTGAAATGATATCCAAATACGGAACCGACGCCCTGCGCCTGTCCCTGATCACGGGCAACACGCCCGGAGCGGACTTCCGTTTCCGTGAGGAAAAAATAACAAGCTGCCGAAATTTCTGCAACAAAATATGGAACGCGGCGCGGTTTATTCTTATGAATACGCCGGAAGATTTTGACGCAAAAGCCGCTTACGAGCTTACGGACGCGGATAAATGGCTTATCTCGCATTGCAACCGCCTGTCGCGTGATGTAACGAACCTTCTGGATTCCTACGATTTGGGGCTTGCGGCGTCAAAGGTTTACGATTTTATATGGGACGAATTCTGCGACTGGGCCATCGAAATGGCTAAGCCGCGCCTGATTGCGGGAGACAAGGCCGCGCTTTGGACGCTGCGCAGGGTGTTCTTCGACGCGCTCCGGCTTCTGCACCCTTTCATGCCTTTCGTTACGGAAGAGGTTTTCCAGAGCCTGCAATCGGACGAGGAAACCATCATGCGCTCCGCCTGGCCCGTTTACAACGATGAAAATAACCACACGGAAGAGGAACACGCGATTTCCGCCGTGAAAGAGGCGGTAAAAGCCGTGCGCTCCATCCGCGCCGAAAAGGACGTTCCGCCGTCGCGTAAGGTGCAGATTTTCATCGTCAGCGATTCACGGGAGCAGCGGGAGATATTCACGCGCGGTTTGAGTTACCTCAAAACCCTTTCATCCGCTCAGGAAATTTTTATAGACGGTACGAAATGTAATGTGCCGGAAAATGCCCTGTCCGTCGTCATAACAAACGCCGTAATTTACATCCCGCTTTCCGACCTGATCGACGCGGAAAAGGAACTGGCCCGCTTGAACAAGGAAAAAGTACGCTTGGAATCCGAGGTTACTCGCTGCGAGTCAAGGCTTGCGAACAAAGGTTTCACTGACAAAGCCAAACCGGAGTTGGTGGCGGCCGAAGCGGCTAAATTAGACGAATATAAAAATATGTTAAGCAAAGTAACGGAAGAAATCTCCAAATTGTAGGGGCGAACCGCGTTCGCCAGCACCACCCCCAAAAGGAGTTTTATAAATGACCTATATAGAAGCCGAACACGTTGTAATCAACAGTTATATCAAAGGCGCAAAAGGCGGGTTCGACGTGTGCGGGGACATTCTTGCCGCGCTGGGAGACCCCCACAAGAAGCTTAAGGTTATACATGTAACGGGCACCAACGGCAAAGGCTCCACCTGCGCTTTTTTACAAACGATTCTGACCGAAGCCGGATATAGGACGGGTATGTTTACCTCCCCTCACCTGTGCCGCTTTAATGAGCGGTTCAACATCAGCGGGGCTGATATTTCCAATGACGATTTCGCGCGCGTTACGGGCGACATCGTCAATGTGTTCAGAAATCTGTACGGAGGCGAGCCCTTTACCGCGGCAAACAGGAGCGGCGTGAACATTTCATATTACGAGCTGCTGACTTTGATGGCGTTTAAGTATTTCAACGACCAGAAAGTGGATATCGCCATTATCGAGGTCGGTATGGGCGGGCGCACCGACGCGACGAACATCCTGGACAACCCGCTTTTGTCCGTGATGACAAAAGTCAGCCTGGATCATACCGACCGCCTCGGCTCAACCATCGTCACAATAGCGGCGGAAAAATGCGGTATAATAAAGAAAAACACGCCCGTCGCCCTCTTTTCACAAACAAAAGAGGTGTATAACGTAACCAAGGGCATCTGTTTTATCCGCAACGCTCCCATCTTTTACCCAATGGGTCTTACCGTGGAGATATTAAGCGCCGATCTGGACGGCATAGTGTTTAATACTCGTTTCCCGTTCATGGGAGATGAAATCGTGGTTGAAAACGTTAAACTCGGCATGATCGGCGATTATCAGGCATATAACGCCGCGAATGTTATAAACGTGGTTTACACGCTCAATGCGCTGGGCTTTAATATCAGCGAGGACGTTATGCGCCGCGGTCTTACGAACACCCGCTGGGCGGGGAGGCTTGAGATTATATCGCGGAATCCCATGGTTATCGTAGACGGCGCGCATAACCCGGAAGGCGCGGAAAGCGTTAAAAGGTTCATGCAGAATTACTTAAAGGGCCGCAAAATCATTCTTGTCGCCGGCGTGCTGAACGATAAGGACTTCCGCGCGATAATGCGCCCGTTTTCCGAAGCCGCCGACCAAATTATACTGACCCAGCCCAAATACAATGTGAAGGCATGCCCGCCCGAGTTCTTATTCGCCGCGCTGCCGGACCAGAGCAAGAGCGCCGGCGTTATCCACGATTACAGGGAAGCGGTTGATACCGCCAAGGAATTAGCCGGCGAAGACGGATGCGTCGTTGTTTCCGGTTCCCTGTACCTTGTCGGCGACATAAAAATGTACTTGGAAAACCGTATAAACGACGATCTGGATGACGTCACACCCGAATTGCCGGAGGACGAAGATTGATTGATTTTAAGAAGGAAATTCAAAAATATAAACCGGCCCAGCAATTGGATGATTTGCATAACGGCATCGTAACCGGGGAGATTACGGATATTACCGATATATTGATTTATCTCCTGCGCGAGGATACCGGTAAAAGCAGCGAGAAGCCACGAGGGAATCGGAATGAAACAGATTGACGAACAAGCGGTTTTAGGCCGCGTCATAAATATATCGGACGCGCTGTACAATAAAGGGCTGCGGTACGCGCAGACAGGCAAGTTATCACCCGCAATGGAAGCTTTGGAAAAATCACTGGAGTTTGATAAATACAACATTCCCGCGCGAAACCTCCTGGGTCTGTGTCTTTGCCAGACAGGCCGCCTGGGCGACGCGATGAGGCATTGGATTATTTCGGAATCCCAACGCGAGGAAAATAACCCCGCGAACGGATATCTCGAAAATATTCGTACGGACCAGCGTTATATGGATAAAATCAACCACAGTCTGGGCATTTACAACTCCGCTCTCGAATTCCTGCGCGGCGGAAGCAACGATATGGCTATCATGCGCATGAAGAAATGCGTTGAATTGAACCCGAATTTTACGGACGGGCTATGCCTTCTGGCACTGGCCTATATAATGGCCGGGCACGCGAAAAAGGCCGAGCCGCATATACGCAAGGTTTTACAGATAGACCCGGCGAACCCACGGGCACTGGCTTATTATGCGGTTGTGACGGGCGGCGTTAATCCCCCGCCGCGCGTAAGGGGTTCGGGCCGTCCAAGCCTCATGGATGTAAGCGGTTACGCCAAGCCGGATAACAAGCGCAACATTGCGCAGGATTTCCGGTTATCCGAGGTGCTGAGCGTTTTAATCAGCTGCGTGATCACGGCCGCTGTATTTATATTCCTGGTACTTCCGGACAGGGAGCAGGATTTACGCGCCGCCCTGGACGAACAGAACGCGTTCATAGCAACGCTCCACGCCGCCGCCGAAATAGCCGTAGAACGCAAAGCCGAGGAATACCGCGATGTTGACGAGCGTATCGCACAGCTTGAGGCCCTTCGTGATGCCAACGCGGCGGAGCTTTCCATTTTACAGAGGGAAAAAACCCTCCGCGAAGCACAGGACTATTTCGACGGCGGAGATTGGGAGCTATCCTACAACACGCTCTCGCAAACCTCAACCGAGGGTTTTTCCGTTGAACTGACCCAGCAGCACGCGCAGCTCCTGCGCAATTCCGCGGCACACCTTGAAGCGGGCTTTTACCGCGACGGCAAAGCTGCTTTCGACAGAAGGAATTACGAACAGGCCCATTCCCTGCTTCAGCAGGCGGAGTATTACTCACGGGGCGATTCCCCCACCGCCGATCTCATGTTCTACTATCTGGGCCGTGTCGCCCAGCATAATAACGATGCCGATACAGCCATATATTATTATGATATTGTCGTAACGAAATACCCCAGCTCCAGCCAGTACAGAGATGCCAATAACAGGCTCAGGCAGTTGGGGAACTAATAAAAAGGGGGTAATGACATTGAACATGCATGTAAAAGCCGGGCTTCTTTCATTCGCTCTGATGATCGTTATAGGTTTCTTTGGCAATTCAAGCTTCGCGGATTTCCTTTCGGGATTATTTTGCGGTTTGGGATTATGCCTTCTGCTGTTTGGAATAATAACCGGTAAAAAGAAATTGTAGACAAAGGTGGCATATATGGAAAACATAATTAACCACGGCAACGCCGAGATGATTGAGCGGACGAAGCTTGCGTCGTTTTATTTATGGGAGTACACGGGGCACGAGAACACGTTAGCGCTGTGGTACTGCTCGGAAGATATCGCCAGCTTTTTTGAGCGCTGCCAGATGTACACGGAACAAAGTGTTCTGGACATTTTTCATCTAAACCGCAATACCCGTGAATACAGGGCATTTATCCGGCATATTGCCTACCGCCTGCATCTGTATACGGGCATCGGGGACGACGGATTCAATTGGAATATCGCGGAACGGCTCCTGGACAACCGCGATTGGCGCGACGCCATAATTTTCCTTGCGTGCGGGTTTCATGAACTGCGCGAGGGGCATGCCCCAGAAAGCGGTTATCAGCTTCAATCCCCCGCGATAAAAGAATATTATTCACAGAACAGACTTTAATAAAACACAAGCGTATAATGTGTTAAAGAAAGATATTGAGGAGGAATAAAAATGAAAAAATCATTGTTTGGATTGAGCGAGAACATGGCGGCGGCGTTTGCTTATGTGGGGGTTTTTGTTACGGGCATAATCGTGCTTGTAATGGAGAAGGAAAATAAAACCCTCCGCTTCCACGCCTTGCAATCAGTGGTACTGTTCGCCGGGTTATGCATTCTGACAACGGTAATGGGCTGGCTGCCGATAATCAATTTACTGGCCTGGATACCGAGGACACTAACCTTCGTCGCATGGTTATTCTTAACATTCATGGCCTACAAAGGCGCTTTGATCAAAGTCCCGGTAATTGGGGACGCATGTTGGGCGCACATCCACAAGGATCAAGAATAAAACAAATATTATTTAACCACAAAAACCACAAAAAAACACAAAAAGCCTTTATTACTTTTTGTGTTTTTTTGTGGTTTCTGTGGTTGAATATCTCTTTAAAAACTCAAAAGCATTCTCTCTACAATCGCGCCGCTTTGCTCAGCCGCCTTTATGACGAACTTGTTGAAATCTTCCGTAGCGCCGCCGTCTGCGGTGTCAGACATAGCGCGGATGATCACAAAGGGTATCTTGTTCAGATAACAGGCATGTCCGATTGCCGCGCCTTCCATTTCCACACAGCTTGCACTAAAAACATTGATTATGCGATCCTTATCTTCTTTACGCGAAACGAATAAATCACCGCTGGCAATTCTGCCTAAAATGGCTTTATGCCCGGACAAAACCACATCGCAGGCTTTTTCAGCCGCCGACACCAATTCCGAATCCGCTTCAAAAAAGCTTACGGGCATACGCGGAATTATACCCGCCTCATAGCCGAACATTGTTGCGTCGAAATCATGCTGAACCACATCTTTGGAAATAACAACATCACATACGGAAAGCCGCGGGTCAAGGCCGCCGGCAACGCCCGTATTTATTATGCAATCCACACCGTACATGTCAGACAGCACCTGTACGCACACGGCAGCATTCACCTTCCCGATACCGCAGCGGACAACGACCGCGCTTACATCACGCAGCTTACCCATGTAAAATTCCGTACCGACAATGCTTTTTGCCGATATCATTTCTAATTTAGGTTTTAAAACAGCTATCTCTTCATCCATTGCCCCAATAATGCCGATGGTTTTCATTTCGATACACCTTCCTGTTTTTAATTCTTTTTGGCCATCTAAAAAGAATTCAAATTAATGTTTAGCATTAATGAAACTTCCTTGGTTGTCTCATATAATATCATTAGATATATTATACAGTGTTTATTTTTTATTTCAAGTAATACTATAGAAGTATGTAAGTGAAACAAGGGGGGATTTAATATAGAAACTCTTCTTTCCGGCGCTGTGCTGGACAGTTATTTGGCTGATATAAAACATCTTTTCCGCGAATATGATTTCGGACGGCTGAAAAAGATGATATTTTTAAATGCCGAAAGTTTTTTCAGTTTTATAGATATCGGGTATGAGCCTGGCGAAACAGGTCTTAGCTTCAAAGAGATCATCGAGGCTATAGAACCATTTATACCATTGGTGATATCGGACGACTGTCTGGAGGCTTACTTGCTTACCGCCCTGTCACGCGACAGCGAGGAGCTTGAACGCTTGCAAAACCAATTCATGCAAAACGCCAAAATCAAGTTTGTCAAAAATATCTTCAATGCGCGCTCGGACGCGGATCTTGAGGAAATATTCGATATCTGCCGCACAATACGTGATTACAAGGAAAAAAGCGGCGGGTAATATTTACAGATTTCCGCGGGCGAACTGTGTTCGCCCGTTTACATATGGAACATTTATGCGTTTTTTACGTTATTTTTAACATAAAACTAGACAAATCGCACCTTTATAAGTTATACTATAATGGGATAAATATGTAATCCCGTACTTTCATCGATTTGGAGGCAATTTAATGTCGAATAACGGTAACAACGGGTATAGAGACAACGGCCCAAGGCCCAAGCCATATATTCCGCCCAAGGCCACGCGCCCGTTCAAAAAAAGCAGGAAAAAGCGCGGCCCGGCTTTTAGGTTCTTAGTCGTTACGCTGTCTGTTTTTGTCCCGCTTATTTTGCTTACAACCGCCGCCATTTGGGTCTATGGATATATGATGAGCGACAGCAACCTGGATGACGATCAACGGGAAAGCCGCCAGGAAGCTATGCGGGTTTTGGATCTTGATGACTTGATAACCGAAGAGAATTTTTGGCGGGACATAACAAGCAGCATACCGCAGCGTACGAACTTTGTCATAATGGGTATAGACTGGGAGGGACAAACAAGCCGTTCAGACGTAATAATGGTCGGTTCCTTTGACACCGCGTCAAACGAACTGAGCCTTATTTCCATCCCGCGCGACACACATATAAGGCTTTCCGATAGCACGCGTGAAACCATACCGGGCCTGAACACACGGCATCTTCCCGGACATAGCGTCAGAAACGGCGCGCCGAACATACAAAGAGAAATGAAAATAAACGCAATCTGGCATTTCTTCGGCCCGGTTTACGGCCCGGCCTATGTCGTCAATCAAATACAGGAATTACTTGATATAACCATACATTACTGGGTTTCCGTTGAGCTGGACGGCTTCATTAAGATTATAGACGCGGTGGGCGGCGTGGAGTATAACGTACCCCAGCGCATGTATTACGTGTTCCCAAAAGATGAATTCGGCATCGAGTTCAGCATCAATCTGCACCCCGGCTTACAGATGTTAAACGGCAAGCAAGCGTTGGATATGGTGCGTTACCGCGCTTCCAGCGACGAAAGCATTGCAAGGGGCTACCCGGCCGCTGATCTGCGCCGCGTCCAGGTTCAGCAGAACTTCATGCGCGAGGTAATACCACAGGTGCTTAACCGGGATAACATAGTGCGCAATATATTCTCCTATATTGAGATTATCCACGAGCATGTCGAGACAAACCTCGAAATCACAGACGCGCTGAAGTATGTCAACTACGCCAGGCGCCTGACGCCGGAAAATATCAAAACCTACACAATGCCGCATATGCCCAACCCCGGCTCTTACGTTTACATTGACGCGCTGAAGACCTACGATCTGGTTCAGGAAATTTTTTACGGCAACAATAATATACCGGGCGAACCCGAACCCGAAACTGACGCGGATGCCGAAGACGTTGTAAATGCCGAAGAATCCGACGTAACCTTGGACAATGATTAACCGTTAACGGCATATTACCCGGGACATAAAAATATACTAGAAAATGTAAGCCTAGTATCTGTTCCGGGATGGTGTCGTATGGAGAGTTTTAAGGGCAATTACCCAAAAATTTTAAAGGAATTTGGCTTGACCGGAACGGAGTTGCGCCGGGATAAGACGGGGCATATCTTCAGCACAGCCCGCGGCCCCGTTTTAATACAAAAACCCAGAGGAAGCAAGGAGCAGCTCCTGTTTGCGCATTATGTGAAGGAATCCCTGCACAAGGCCGGTTTTGCGGAAACGGACAGGTTTATCGTCACCGACGCAGGCAGCCCGTTTTGCGAGATCGGCGAGGATGTTTACACCGCCGTACTTGCCCTCGGCTCGGATTTAAAGGAAACCCGCTTTGATGACGCGATTTCCGTCGCCGCCGCCGCGCGTACCGTCGCGCGGATGCATAATCTGGCGGCTAAACACGGATTCTTTTGCAATTTTCCGTCAAAAACGCCGCGCCGTAAAGAGTACACGGCCTTTACCACAACCGGCGGCTTTGAGAATCATCTAAAGACCATGCAAGGCTATAAAAAAATGCTGAAAAAGAGAAACAGACTGTCGGATTTCGACGTGCTTTTCTTAAAACACTTCGACGGGTACGAACGCCTTGTAACAAGCGGCAGTGAACTGGTAACGCAGGCCGGAGCGGGACAATCGCTGCAAAAAGTGATCTTCTCGCATAACATGCTTAAGGAAGAAACCCTGACGGTACTGGCGGGTAAAACATACATAACCGGTTTCGACGAATGCTCGGGGGATCATTATCTCTTTGACCTGGCTTCTTTAATCAAACGGTATGTACGCACCGCCGCCGAACCGACGCAATCGGGCCTTGCCGCAATTTTACAGGCTTACTGCTCCCAAAACCCGCTGGATACGCACGGCATTAAGGTTCTGTACGCCATTCTCCTCTTCCCGGATAAATTTTACAAGACATGCGTAAAATATTACTCTAAAAAGAGATCGTGGACGCCCGCTTCGTTTAATATATCCGCCGAGGGGCTTAACGGGCAAAATGACGCCGGTTTCCGTTTAATCAACGATTTCTTTAATGTACATGTTTAATATATACCTTGATGTTTTCGTACGATGGATAAAACAATGGAGTGGTAATATGGATAGAAAAGGCAGGCGAGGGGTTGGGGGCGGCTCCGGGTATAACGCGGACGACCCAAAGGGTTATACAACGCGGTATGTCACCCCGTCCGCGGATACGGGACGTAAAACCACAAGCCGTAAAACCGGCGGGCGCCTTGACCTCCGCTATCCTCCCGAACCGCCGCCAAGGCCGGAATCAAGACCGTCAACAGGAAGACGTTACGGCACGGCATACGGTACGGCCGCAAAACCCGACGCGCCCCACCCGCGTCCAAAACCTTCGGCGCCTTCCCCTAGATATGCGCCTAAACCCCAAAAAAAATCACGCTACGGAATATTATACGCCGCGATTATTTTTACCGGCGTTGTAGTCTGTATCTCCGCTTTTACGCTGATTTTCGGGAACCTGGCGCAGAACACCTCCGCTTCCGGCCCTTCCCCCACTCCGCGCGCTTCCGCCGTGAACGCCGGCGTTCCCGAAAGCAGGCGCGAGGTGCGGGACACCTGCCTGATACAGGCCATTGACCCCGGCACGCGGCAATTCACATTGTACTCGATAGGCACGGGGCGAACATATTACGCGGTGACGGCGGGCAGTACCGATATGAAGGACAGCTTCGGCAACAATTTGGTATTCGCAGAGTTCAGGCCCGGCGATGTTGTTGACGTTGTTTATAACGAAAACGACCCCGTCCTGACCTCTATCCGGTTAAGCCCAAACGCCCTGACATTCACCAATCAGGACGGCCTTATTGTAGACACAACCGACCCCTTGCTGGGCCGGATTACACGCGGCAACACCACATACGTCTTCGGGCAGGAGCTGATAAGCCTCTACAAGGGCGAACCCTACGACATCTCGCAGCTTTCGCCGGCGGATGTGGTCACAATGCGTGTTTACAGGCATGTCTGCGTTTTTATTGAGATAACCTCGGGAACCGGTATTATTGACGTACGGTTTAACGATCATATCCGGGGCGGCAACATCGCCATCGGCACAAATATATATTCCCGCCTTGATCAGGATGCCCAGTTCAACGTTTCCGAGGGCATCCACCGCGTTATCATAAAAGGTGAAAATATCGAAGACATCATGCGCGACGTAATGGTACGGCATGAGGAAACCTCAGTTATCGACCTTAGCGACGCACAGTTCAGGCGCGGCGTAATCTATTTTTCAACGAATATAGATTCACCCGTTTACCTCACCGTAAACGACCACGCCGTTGATATGGACACTCCGCTGACCCTGGAATACGGCACGTACGCCATACGCGGCACGGCTATGGGCTATTTGGCGCATGAGCAGACCTTTGAGCTGCGCGACCCGCTTGTGAACTATACGGTGCTGATGAACCCCTTGCCGACTCCGACGCCCAGACCCGAGCGCGTGCAGACCCTAAGGCTAAGCATCACCACAAACGTAGGCGGGGTGGAGGTTTACGTGGACGGCGATTACGTCGGCATGACGCCCGAGGGCTGGAACGTGACGACGCACACGCTGACCTTTGACTGCGAAGTGGGCAACCGCGTAATAACCCTATCCAAGACCGGATACGCGACAATCGAATCAGCCATATACCTTATCCCCGGGCAGTGGTCTCACGATATTTCCTACCATATGCACCCGGAACCATAATAAACTTTATATAAAGGAAATATAAAACGAAAGGAGCATTGTATATGACTATCTTTTCACAGAAACGGCCAAAGTATGGGGAAGACCCGAATTTCACCCCCAATACGATAATTGGCGAGGGCGTGACGATCCGCGGCGGTATTATAAAGGGCGCTAATTCCGTTATGGTCAGCGGGCTGGTGTTCGGCGACATTAACGTTGACGGCGAGGTCATCGTTACCGAGACGGGTTATGTCAAGGGCGACATCGTCAGCACATTCGCGGTTATCGCGGGTATTGTCGAAGGGAATATACAGCTTACGTCATACGCAAGTTTGAAATCGTCGGCGAGTGTTACGGGCGACATTTGCTGCACGGCTATAAACATTGAGGACGGCGCGGTGTTTACAGGCTCGTGCAACATGATCGTCAAAAGCGGGTCACTTGCAAAGAAACTAAGGCGCATAAACGAACAGGCCGCGGCAATGGAAGCGTGGGAGCCGCCGCGTAGCTCTGCCCCGGTTGAAGAAGAGGATTTTGAGCCGGAAGCCGATGATGAGCCCACGGAAATTGAAACGCCTTTTGAACCGGCATTCGAGCCGGAGTTCGATCTTGTCTTTGATCCCGCAGAGGCCGATGAGGCAGAGGAAACGGAAGCGTTGGAGTTGGAACCGGAGCTTGAGGCCGCGGATGAAGAGCCGGAGTGGATGGGCATGGAAGACGAGCTTCCACTGGAAGCCGAAGCCGGCTCAGAACATATTGAACCGGATACGGAAACTGAGTTTGCGGCGCTGCTAAAGGCTGATGAAGAGGACGGGGATTTATAAGGGCGAATTGCGTTCACATGATGCGGGGGCAGACATAAGGTCTGCCCCCTTTCAATTATTCCGCCTACTGTCAGATGTTTATAAAATGAAGCAAGCACATCCCTTATACCAAGTTGCAATCAAAGCAACACTTACTCCGGGCGGATGAGCCGGCCTGAGCGTGAGTGTGCTGGATCATCCGCCCGGAGTTAGTGTGATTTAGATTGCAGCTTGGTGTTTATAAGCGGAATAAGCACCCTGCCCGTTCCGACTTATTCATTGAACAATTAATTCGTCTTCCATAAAAAGAGGCTGCCGCAAAGCGACAGCCCCTTCTGTGTTTATTTAATAGATTCTCTTATACAAATTGCCGATAATAACGGCGGCTTCGCCCCTCGTCATTTCGTAGCCGGGCATGAACAAAGCGGCGTTTATGTCGGTAAATAACTGGGCGCTAGCCATTACGGCGATGGGAGGGAACGCCCATTCCGCGATATCTCCGAAATCCTGGTATCTGGAAAGGAAGGATGCGCCGTCTACAGGGAAGTAATCCTTGTTTATTGTAAGGACGCGTCCGGCAATGGCGATGAGCTGCACTTTCGGTATGGGCATCATGGGCAGGAACAGAATTTCATCATCAACCGCCGAACCGGTGATATAACCCCTTGTCCTTGACATACCCGCAAATGGCGCGTACCATATGCCCGGGTCAACGTCCGGGAACCCGCCGTTATCATGTGATAGGTCAGCTTCGGACAGGGCCATGAGCAGCATTGTGGCAAACTCGACGCGGTTTATTGGCGAAAGCGGGTCGAAGATGGTGCCGGCGCTGTCGCGTCCCCCGAGGCGGCCCTTGTTCCTGAGGTATTGAATAATATCCTGTTGGGCCGCGGTGAGCGTGTAGATGTCAACGAAACCGTGGTCTACACGGGCCGCCGTCATGGTTACCGTGCTGTCGATCATCGTCTCCAGCCTGTTTGTGTTGGGGTTGACCATACCGCCGATGTTCGCGTTATCGCCGTTGAAGACGGTCTGGTTGGCGTCCGCCACGCCGTGCACCGCCGGTACGCCCGCGCGGAACTTGGAATTGTTGTTTATCCCGCTTACATTAAACCTAACACCCGCGTGCAGCCCGGTATGATCGGGGTTGGCGTTCGCGGCGGCTGCCGCAACGGATTCCGCCGAGACGCTTATTATGAAGTTATCAAAGACCTGCCTGACGTCAACGATTACGTCAATCTCGCCTACAGAGACTACAACACGGTCAATATCAGTATTCTTCATGCTTTGGTCAACATGGATATCCACGGCTTCGGCGGGCATGTTAATGCGCAGGGCATGATCAACTTTACGGTCAGGCCTTACGCCGTTGTCGCGGATAATGTTAAGTGCTCTACCGGCAAGGTTTCTTGCGGCTCCCTCGAACTGGAAAAGGAAGTCACCGTTCAGGTTTACGCGGTTGGCGTCGTGATTTACTTCCAGCGCCTTCATCACGGCATGTTCCGCGAAGCGCACCACGGCGTCCGCATTGCCGCGGTTGGCCTTCTGGTCCGGCGACATGCCCTGAACGACCTCCCTGACAGCCGCAAGAGCCTCATCATCGTTCGTAATATCATCTAGGAGTGAGTAGTCAATAGCGTAAAACGCCGGGTTGTTCACGTCACCAAACGTTATATTATAGCCGGGGTCAGTTACGGTTTCCGCAGGCTCATCCGCAGCGAAATCCACCTCCGCTCCAGGTATCGCGGCGGATTCCATAACTCTTGCAGGCGTACGCTGATCGTTCCTGTTGCCGGTGCCAAGCTGCCCGAACTCGTTATTACCCCATGCAAACAGCTCGCCAGACGCATTCAAGGCGAAGGTATGCGTCGCCATGGGCCATACGTACACCGCGTCGGGCAGAATACGCGTGGGGCTGGTTTTATCGGAGCTGGAGCCGTCGCCGATGCTTGCATGGCTGTTTTCGCCCCAAAGGTATAACGCGCCCCGCGCAATAGCCGCGCTCTGGCTGCTTACTGCCCAAACCTCGTCCACTTCGGCAAAGCCTTGCAATCTCGCCACAAAATCTACGCTGTAATCGTCGTGGGAACCGTCGCCAAGCTGCCCGCGCGTACCCGATCCCCAAGTATACATATTATTGTGGTAGTCCACGGCAAGGCTGTGATCTTTACCCGCCGCCATGGTTTTAATGCCTTGGGCTATGCGAACCGGCGAAAGAACGTGCGTATCATCGTCCATATCCACCCCAGCCTGACCGTATCCGTTATAACCCCAGGCAAACAGATCCGCGTTGCCGTTAAGCGCCAGCACATGCCTTTCGCCAAGCTCGACCATAACGATATTACCCATTATCCTTTCGGGCGCAAGACGGTCATTAATTACGGCAAGTACAGTAACCGTGCCGGGAGATTCCGGTGTCGGTTCCGGATCCGGCGCAGCTTCCGGCGGATCATCTTCGCCGTCCTCGTCATCCCCGTCGTCCCCGTCGTCCTCATCGTCTTCATCATCTTCGTCGTCCTCGTCATCGGTTTCGGTCAATACCCTGGGAAGCTGCGCTATCGCCGCCGTGGCTTCATACTCCGGCGTGGTGATCCTGCCGTCGCCGAGCATACCGTCAATATTGCTGCCCCATGTCCAAAGCCCGCCGTCATCGCGTATAACGGCCATTATCGCGCCGTTTGTCGTTACATACGCAACTTCGGTAAATACCTGCCTGGGCAAGCGGATATATTCATCCCTGCTGTTTGCAAGCCAATACGGGCCAGCTTCATTTTCATATTCGTTCAGACCCCAGAAAAACAGGATTCCGTCTTTCTTTACGGCGTATGAGAAATCTCCGAATGCGCTCGCGTGGGCAACATCTTCCATGATTGCAATCGGCGCAAGCCCTGTGTTTGATTGGTTTCCGATGCCAAGCTGCCCTGCCCTGTTGTCACCCCAGGCCCACAAGGTATTGTCCGCCGTAATAGCCAGCACATGGCTCTTGCCCGCCGAGACGTGGATTACGTCTTCCAAAACCTGTACGGGCGAGTTCCGTGACACATTGGTGCCGTCGCCAAGCTGCCCGTACTGGTTTTCGCCCCAAGCCCACAGCACGCCGTCAGCGTCAATGGCAAGCGTAAAGTTCCGCGCCGCGCCAACCGTGTTGCCGAAGCTTGTCCCTGCATGTGCCGCAACGCCCAGCGAAAGCGCCAAAACCAGCGCAATAACAATGGCAACGATAGATTTGATTCTCATAATACTTCCTCCTCTATTTAGAAACATTTTCCATATTCCATATAAATTATATGGGTTTTATACTATTAGGTCAAGTCCTTTATTGTATTATGTGGTATAATGGAACTAATTATTTCTGCAAGGAGTGACGGATTTGAAAATATTGATAACAGGCTTCCAACCCTTTGGAGGCGAAACGGTAAACCCGTCTTATGAGGCGGTTAGGCTTCTTCCAGACAAAATAGGCGGAGCGGAAATCGTTAAGGAAGAACTGCCCGTGGTGTTTGGCAAAAGCGGTGATGCCCTTGAGGAAGCGATAGAGCGCCACAAACCCGACGCCGTATTATGTGTGGGCCAAGCCGGCGGCAGATCAAGCGTTACTATTGAGAAAGTCGCCATAAACCTGGACGAAGCCCGCATTGCCGACAACGCGGGGCAAAAACCCGAGGATATGCCCATCCGCAGGGACGGACCCGACGCTTACTTTGCAAGGCTGCCCGTAAAGGATATTGTTAAGAACATCCGCGGCAACGGCATCCCCGCAAATATTTCATATACCGCCGGCACTTATGTGTGCAATCACGTTATGTACCGTCTGCTGTATTTCATAGAACGGAAGTATCCGCATATGCAGGGCGGTTTTATCCACGTCCCCTATGATACCGCTCAGGTTTTGGAAAAGCCCGACGGCACGGCAAGCATGCCCGTGGCAATGATTGCCAAAGCGCTCGAATGCGCCGCAGCGGTTATATCAACCCCGTCATTGCGGGCTTGACCCGTAATCTCCCTAACATTATAATGGAACTGCATAGGAGGTTGGATTATGTTTTTAACGCTTGAGAAACTGGAAGCAAGAACAAGGCAGCTTGAGAGGTTCCGCTTTATTGAGATGGAGCCGGTAACGCCGATGATTTCCATGGAGGAGAACGGTGACCTCGATGGCATTAACGTTATTATACCGGAGCGGATTTCCGGGCCGGCCTTAAATCTGGACGATGAGTTTGCGGGCAGGGACAGGTATCTATGGGTACATAAAAAGCTGTGCCTGCCCAAAAAACGCGAGGGCTGCGAAGTTGCCGGGCTGTTTGATTTCGGGGATACCGGAGGCGGTCATAACAGCGGCTTTGAGTCGCTGCTGTATGTAAACGGGGAGCCGTATCAGGGCGTCGATACAAATCATATGGACGTTATATTTGAAGCTTTGGCCGGGCAGGAAGCTGAACTGGTATTTTTACTTTGGACGGGTCTTGAGGGCGGCGGGCCGCGGCGCGCATTCCGGCACCGGATAAAGCAAGCTCACATTGGGTATCTGCACAAAGCTACCGATGAATTTTATTATTTCTCAAAGGCTGTATATAAAACCTTAAAGCTTCTTCCGGACACCAGCGCGGAAAAGCATGAGCTTACCGCCGCTCTTGATGCCGCCTACGGGCTTATAAATTGGGACGGGGATAAATTTCATTCCACGGTAGACGCGGCGCTGGCCTTGCTTCTGGAGCGCATTGACGGGATAGAGAAAAAAACGGCGGTTACCGTGGGCGTCGTCGGGCATACGCATATTGACGTGGCCTGGCTGTGGCGGCTGAAGCACACCCGGGAAAAGTCCGTGCGCTCATTCTCAACCGTGCTGCGGCTGATGGAGGAGTTCGACGAGTATATCTTCCTGCAAACCCAGCCGCAATTGTATAAGTACATTAAAAACGACTGCCCCGCTTTATATGAAAGAATCAAAGAGCGCATTAATGAAGGCAAATGGGAAGCTGACGGCGGCATGTGGGTTGAGGCCGATTGCAACATCTCGTCGGGCGAGGCCCTGGTGCGTCAGCTTATTCACGGAATCGGTTACTTTCGCGACGAATTCGGCGTTAAATGCGAGTTCCTCTGGCTGCCCGATGTGTTCGGATATAGCTGGGCGCTTCCGCAGATCTTGACGCAAGCCGGCATAAAGACCTTTATGACCACAAAAATAAGCTGGAACCAATATAATACAATCCCAAACGACCTCTTCAAATGGCGCGGCATCGACGGAACCGAGATTCTGACTTATTTCATAAACACGCCCGAGGTTGGGCATTCGATTGATTCGCGTTTTTCTACATATAATGGAATGCTCTCCCCGCGCAGCATACTGGGAAGCTGGCATAAATTTAAGGATAAAGCCCTTTCGCCGGAGACGCTGGTCAGTTACGGTTACGGCGACGGCGGCGGCGGTGTTAACCGGAACATGCTCAAAATGCGCCGGGCGATGGACCGCTTGCCCGGCCTGCCGAACGTGAAGCCCACCACGGCGCGCGAGTTCTTCCGGCGTATCCGCGAACGCGTAGATAACACGGAGCGGTATGTCCACACCTGGGACGGCGAGCTTTATCTGGAGTATCACCGCGGCACATATACGTCTCAGGCGCATAATAAAAAAATGAACCGTTTGCTGGAGAATGAAATAGCCCGGGCGGAGTGGCTTTGCAGTATGCGTTACCTTCTTGACGGCGTTTATCCCGCGCAGGAATTAAGTGATGCATGGGAGACAGTTTTGACGCACCAGTTCCACGATATTATCCCGGGTTCGTCAATACGCGAGGTGTACGAGGATTCGGACAAGGCGTACGCGGAGACAAGGGATAATGTTACAACACTTGCCATTAACGCTCTTGACTGCCTGATAAATAAGGATGCCGCGTCATTTACCCTTTACCATTCCGGCAGCTTTGAGCGCAGCGATTTGGTTCTGCTGCCGGTGAAATCCGACGGAAGATTTTACGATGAAAACGGCGCGGAACTGCCCGCGCAAAAAACCGAGGACGGCTGGCTTGTAAATATTCCCATGCCCGCGCTTGGCATCAGGACAATTGAATTTTTGCCGGGAAACAACCCTTATGAATTAAAGGCAATGCCTTTCGCGGCGGATATGGCAAACCGCAGGCTGGAAACATGCTTCTATTCGATTGAATGGAATGAATGCGGGCATCTTGTTTCCTTGTACGATAAGCAAAACAGTCGCCAGGTGCTGTCCGGCGCGGGTAATGTGCTTGAGGTTTATGAGGACAAGCCGCTTAATTTTGATTGCTGGGATATTGATATTTACTATACGCAAAAACGCGAGGTTATGCGCCTGGAAGGCGCGCCGGAGCTTGTTGAGAACGGCCCGGAGCGCGCGGTTATCCGCTTCCGGTATGTTTATAACCGCTCAGGCGTAACGCAGGATATTATTGTTTACAGGGGCAGCGCGAGGATTGACTTTGAGACTTGTGTTGATTGGCATGAATCCGACCGTCTGCTTAAAGCCGCGTTCCCCGTAGATATCCGCGCCACGAAGGCCACGTATGACATCCAGTTCGGGCATGTGGAGAGGCCAACGCATTTTAATACAAGCTGGGACTGGGCGCGGTTTGAGGTTGTGGGGCATAAATGGGCCGATTTATCCGAAACGGATTATGGCGTCAGCTTGCTTAACGATTGCAAATACGGCTACAGCATTAAAGACGGCGTTATGCGCCTGACGCTGCTCAAAAGCAGCAAATACCCGGACACGGAAGCGGATATGGGTAAACATGCCTTCTCGTACGCGTTATTGCCCCATGCCGGTTTTGCCGGGAAGACAACGATTGAGGAGGGCGTTAAATTCAACCTGCCCGTATCCGTGGTATCCGGCGCGTTAAAGGAACCCGGCAGGCGAATCGTAAAGGTCAATTCCCAAGCTGTTAACATTGACGCGATTAAGAAATCGGATAGGGAGGACTGCATTGTACTGCGCGTTCATGAATGCTTCGGAGCGCAGGCCAAGATTGAAATAACCTCCGATTTCCCATTGAAGGCTTACGCCGTGTGTAATCTGCTGGAGGATAGCTTGGAGGAAGCCGCGCAGGGGAATATTATCAAAATCACAATGAAGCCGTTTGAAATCAGGACTTATAAATTATGGTTCCAGAAGTGAGGTGAACGCCGCTTGACGCACCGCGAAAACCTTCTGTCATTAATACGCCGCGAAGGGCCGGAGTGGGTGCCCGTCAGCTTTTCACTCTGCCCTTCGCTGGAAAAGAAATATATTGAACGGGTGGGAGCCAGCCCCTGGTATGACGGGCATTTTCAATTTCCCTGGCGGAATATCGGGGACATCCGTCTGCCCGGTGAGGATTACGCGAAGAAATATGCGCGGTATTATCCCGGGGGATATAAGAAAGGCACGCATGTAGACCACATCGGCGTGGCGCATGAGCCGGGCAGCGAGGCTGCTATGCATATGACGTATATGCGCCATCCGCTGGAACATGTGAAAAACGCTGCCGATATTAAGGAATACCCTTTCCCCGATTTCCCGGGCGGTGAAACCGCGCACCAAAAAGCACAGGCGGAGGAAATCCACGCAAGGGGGCTTGCGGCGGTGGGCGATATGCCCTGTACCATTTGGGAAACCGCGTGGTATATCCGCGGCATGGAAAACCTGATGATGGATATGATGGAAGATAACCCGACGGCAAGCTATTTGTTGGACGCGGTTACGCGCAACGCCGTTTCACGGGCAAGGGCGTATGCGGCGGCGGGCGCGGATATTCTGTCCCTGGGCGACGATGTGGGTATGCAAAGCCGCATTATGATTAGCGAAGAGTTGTACAGGAAATGGCTGTGGCCCAGGCTCAAACTTGTGATTGACGAGGCGCGCTCCGTCAAGCCGGATATCATTGTTTTCTACCACTCATGCGGGTATGTTACGCCTTTTATCCCGTTGTTTATTAAAGCCGGGATAGATGTGCTGACCCCCGTACAACCGGAATCTATGGATTTTACGGAGATATGCGGGATATACGGCGATAGACTGTCCTTCCATGGCGCGATAGGCACACAATCCGTTATGCCTTTCGGAACGCCGGGGGAAGTCAAGGATAAGGTTTGGGAATATTTAAGCATAGCCGGGCCGAAGGGCGGTTTGTTCCCCGCGCCTACGCATTTGCTGGAGCCTGAGGTTCCGTGGGAGAATGTGGAGGCCTATGTTCAAGCCTGTAATGAATACCGGTATGGAGTTTAATATACCCAGCCCCATACAGTTGGCGAATCCGAATATCGGCGCGGCGGCGTATTTGCTTACGCCGGCCGCGCCGATTGCGCTGCTTCCGCACAAATCAGGCATTGTTAAAATATTATCCGTGATTTTGCGGAATACGGTATTCAGTGTAAAGCATGTACCAACAGTCCGAATTTGCGCGTATGAAGTCCATTAAACTACGGTAGCTTGGCCCCCTGTTTTCCCAGGCGTTATCATTCCAGCCGGCAAACTCGTATGCGGAAACCGGCACCCTGTCAACGGGTTCGCGCCTGAGACCAAGTTGCAATCTAAATCACACTAACTCCGGGCGGATGATCCGGTACGCTCACGCTCAGGCCGGCTCATCCGCCCGGAGTAAGTGTTGCTTTGATTGCAACTTGGTATGAGACAGAGCGGAAGCCGCTCGCGGGAGGTCATTGCAAAACACATTCCATTGCAATTTTTTCCCATTCTGCCAAATTGGACAGCTTGCCCTTGCATGTGCTGATGTCTTTCAGGACAAATTCGCAGGTGGTTCCATTTTTCCGGCAGGCGCTCAGTACCGCGTTAATTTCTTGGCGCACGGCAGCGGCATCAAGGCTTGAATCCGCGACAAACGCCGGATTAGGCTTTGCCGCGAATACATACTTGCTTCCGATTGCTTCCGCGGCAGGCTCGATTTTTGCCCATGGGGAAATAGATATCTTCCGCAGATTCGGTATTTTTGATATAATATCGATTTTATTATCCAACGGCTCGCAGCAGCCGTAATATACCAGCCCGAACCGCTTCATAAGTTTTATCATATACTGAGTGTCGAATTCGTTGTGCATTTCCCTTGAAACGGAACCGAAAAGCTGCGCGGTGCCTCGTCCCCAAACGTTTTTCAAAGTTACCGGGCCGTCCGCCTGCAGCTCGTCGCAAAGCCCCGCCGTACAGTGGATGTAGTATGCCGGATTGTGCAGCAAATCCAGCTCCTCGTACTGGTCAAGCCGTCGTTCTATTATTGCAAGCAATTTTTCCATGGTATAATGCATCAGCTCCGGCTCGTCCGCAAGTCCCGTCAAAAGCGGCTCCACACCGCGGTATCTCGATATATCGTCCCAAGGATTCCATGCGATACCCGAAAAACCTTCCGCTCTCGCCTCTATAATACCGTCAAAGATTTCGCATACGCGCTCAAGCTCCTCCTCCGTTTCACCCTTTAAATATGTAATTGCCGGGAACAGCAGCGCGTCAACGCTTTTCTTGTTTTGGAGCTGGTCAATGTAAGCGTGGGATATGATTCCGCCGGCCGCGTCCGAGCCTTGGTTGATATCAACCGTGTCCTCCTTGACCCTGATTCCGATTCCCGTATCCTGAATCTTCTTCCGCACAGGGATATACGGAACCAGAACATTATCCGCCGGAAAATGCTTGTGTGAAAAAATCCATCTGCGGAGAAACCACTCGTATCCCCTATTCACTTCATCCCCGCATTGGAGTTTCAACTCTTCATGGTCGCGGAACTCGTTCCACGGCACCTCGTCAATCATAACCACCGGGCGTTCCGGCTTTAATCCGTTGATTTTTCGGTACAAATCCATCTTTTTAATGTTACCGCCGCTTTGCGCTATTTCCGCGTAGCGTTCGCCAAGGCCGCGCAGGATCAATCTATCCGTTTTCATAATAACCTCCCCGGGGTATTGTTTTGAATGTACTCTTGCTCTATAATATCATAAAAGAAGGAGGCGTAGCAATGACCAAAAAAGAACGTGTGCTGAGGGCCATAACGCGCCGGGAGACAGATTTTATTCCTTTTTCCATGGGGTTTACCCAGCAGGCGCGTGATAAGGCGGTGCGTTATTTCGCGGATGAGCGTTTTGAGGATAAAATAAATAATCACTTTGCCGGGGCATATTACGCCGGGGAACCCATCATGATAAAGCCGGGGTTTTTCCGGGATGATTTCGGGGTTATATGGAACCGCACGGGCGCGGACAAGGATATCGGCGTTATTGACAAGCTCACGCTGCCGGAGCCGGCTATCGGCTCCTACCGCTTTCCCGAGCCGCCCGCCGCGATGCTGCGTAAGATATGCGGGGAAGCGCTGGCTTCCGCCGGGGATTGCTTTACGGGCGCGGCGCTGGGTTTTTCGCTGTTTGAACGCGCGTGGACATTGGCGGGGATGGAGAACATTCTGATGTATATGCTGACGGATCCTCAGTTTGTCCACGATTTATTGGATGAAATCACGGTGTTTAACATTAAGCTTATCCGCGTTTATCTTGAATACGATTTTGACTTCATAAATTTCGGCGACGACTGGGGCCAGCAGAAAGGGTTGATTATGGGGCCGAATCTGTGGCGCGCGTTTATCAAGCCGCGTTTGGCGCAGATGTACGCGCTGGTTAAGGAGCATGGCAAATTCGTGTTCCAGCATTCCTGCGGAGATATCAGCGAAGTTTTGGACGACGCCATCGAAATCGGACTGGATGTTTATGAAACCTTCCAGCCCGAGATATACGGCTTGCAGGAAGCCAAAACCCGCTGGGGGAGCCGCCTTTCCTTTTTCGGCGGATTAAGCACACAGCGGCTGCTTCCCTTTGAAACGCCTGAAAATGTTATAA
Source organism: Defluviitaleaceae bacterium (assembly GCA_009780415.1). Taxonomy (GTDB): domain Bacteria; phylum Bacillota; class Clostridia; order Lachnospirales; family WRAX01; genus WRAC01. The sequence continues at coordinate 40,222 of WRAC01000002.1, forward strand.
AGAAAGCCGCCGAAATCATGAGGATCATGGGAAAAGACGGCGGATACATAGCCGCGCCCACACACTCCATACCCGGTGATGTTCCGCCCGAAAACATCGAAGCGCTTATGGAATTATTCCATAATCAGGCGAAGTACGGCGGATTCCCTTGTGGTATAGGAACCGCTCATTGAGATAAAATGATTGGGAAAAATCATTGTGATTTCCCAAACGCCGCTTGATTATTGTTTGGGCTTGACCTGCGTTCCAAATCAGGGAACCGCCCTTCCAGCGCGGCGGCGGATATCTCCACATCCTCATGAACCTCGTCAACGGCGGTACATCCTACCGTTATCATATCGCAATCGCGTATGGTGCTCCAACTGAAATTTAACCCCACATAAGGCGTAACCCGCCCCGCCGCCATGGGTTTTATCGTCATCACGGGTTTTTTTGCGCTGTTGATAATTGCCGCCACCGCCTCCACTTCCACCTGCATCAAAAACCCGGCGCAGTTATAAATCTGTATGTAAGTCTCCACATCGTACCCGTTGGAGTCGGAATACACAACCAGCTCGGGCATGTGAGCCGACAGGCCGGGAATCATCCCCGCATCGCGTATCATCGCCGTGTAATCGCCGATCCGCTCAATAGAGGCCTTATTCTTATTCACAAGCTGCTCAACGCTGGAATGGTGCGGAAGGCAGAAAACCGCGCCGCCCGCCGCGCATTTACGGATAACGGCTTCGGCTTCCCTGCGCGCTTCCGTTGAATCCGACACATTAATAATCGGCGTGTCTATAATAATTAAGTCCTTGCCGGTTTTTTGCCTTGCGTACTCAATCGCGTCCCGCATAAGCGGTTCATTGGCAATCGGGCCCATAACCGCGTCTATGCCGTACTCAAGAAAAGCGGACAGTACCGGAAAAAAATCCTCCGGCTTAGCAAAACGTTCCTTAATACTTCTGTCCGCAGACGCGCTGGTATGGCTCCAGCCCAGCATCCAGTTGGTTCCGATAAGCATCCGGGGCAGCGAAACCCCTGCCACAAGCGTTCTTGGAAAATCCATTATGCCACATCCCCATATATTTAATTTCTCCGCACCCTGATAATACCATTTCCGGCGGGAACATTCAATAGCCGGTTTTTTATGTTTTCTGCGTCTGACTAATATGTTATAATATCCCATACCGGAGGTTTACATGGATATTATCAATTTCGGTTCCTTGAATATAGACTGCGTATATTCCGTCGGGCATATCGCGGCGCCGGGTGAAACCGTTTCATCATACGCCCTTGATGTGTTCGCCGGCGGGAAAGGGCTTAACCAGTCGATAGCGCTGGCCCGCGCCGGGGCGAAGGTTTATCACGCCGGGATGATTGGAAGCGACGGCGTATCGCTGGTTAAGCTTCTGGACGAAAATCAGGCGGATACGCGGTTTGTACGCCAAACCGGCAACCGGACCGGACACGCGGTCATCCAATTGTCAAAAACGGGGCAGAACTCGATAGTCCTTCACGGCGGCGCAAACAGATGTTTTACCAAAGAATTTATAGACGGGGTTTTGGAGGGCTTTGGCTCCGAAACCATGGTTTTATTGCAAAACGAGACAAATTTAGGCGATTACATAATCGATATGGCACACGCCAAAAAAATGAAGATAGCCTTAAACCCTTCGCCTTATGACAATAGCATAAAAGCCTCCGATTTAACAAAAGTCTCAATTTTTATATTGAATGAAATCGAGGGAAAGCAAATTACCGGCTGTGACAATGTACAGGAAATCCCCGGCGTAATGGCAGAATCGTACCCGCAAGCCTTAACTGTTCTGACGCTGGGTGAGGATGGAGCCATCGTCCGCAATAAAGGCAAAGAATACCGCCACGGGATTTTTGAAGTACCCGTTGCAGACAGCACAGCCGCCGGAGATACCTTTACCGGATTCTTTTTGGCGGCATTATTAAATGGCGGGGGCTTGGAACACGCGCTGCATATCGCTTCCAAAGCCGCCGCCCTGGCGGTTTCGCAGAAAGGCGCGGCAAATTCAATACCGTTATTATCCGCCGTTACGGCGGCAAATCTAAAGTTGGGTGGTGTGTTATGAATTGGAAAATCCCCGATTACGGGGCTTTAATCGCGCGTTTGTCGCCTTCGCCGGGCGTTGTGGACATGGTGCTGGACACCGATACATACAATGAGGTGGACGACCAGTTCGCGTTGTGCTATAGCTTGCTTTCACCCGAGAAGCTGCGGGTAAAGCGTATATACGCCGCGCCGTTTTACAATGACCGCTCCTCCGGCCCCGAGGACGGCATGGAGCGCAGTTACGAAGAAATAATCCGCCTGTTAAAGACCATGGGGCATTACCGCGGCGGCTTCGTGTTTAAGGGGTCAAAAAGCTACCTGCCGGGAGCGGCGGCCTTCGTGGATTCTCCCGCAGCCCGTGACCTTGTCAGCCTGTCCATGCAATACACGCCTGAAAACCCGCTATATGTCGCGGCTATCGGCGCGATAACAAACGTCGCCAGCGCATTGCTTATGGAACCCGCAATCGCCGAACGGATTGTCATTGTGTGGCTGGGCGGAAACACGCCGGATTATCCTCACACCGATGAGTTCAACCTGACCCAGGATGTCCACGCCGCAAGGGCGGTACTGGACAGCGGCGCCGCTCTTGTGCTGGTGCCCTGTATGGGAGTCGCGTCCCATTTGCTTACGTCCGTCCCTGAAATGGAGAGTTGTCTGCGCGGAAAGAACCCCGTTTGCGACGTCCTCTGCGATTTGTTCGCTGAATATGGGCGGGGCGAATATGCCTGGGCAAAGGAGATTTGGGATATATCCGCTATCGCATATCTGTTGAACCCCGAGTGGGTGCCCACCATTATAACCTCAAGCCCCCTTTTAACCGACAGCAGGCATTGGGCCAGGGATCCGCGCCGCCATCCCGTCCGCGTTGCATACATGGCTCACCGTAACCCGATTTTTAAGGATATGTTTAATAAATTGAGAATGGAGAGTTGAAAATTGAACCTGCCCGGCTATCATGAAAATGTCGAGACACTGCATGTAAACACCGAGGAAATACGCGCGTACTATCTGCCCTGCTCAAGCCGCGACGAAGCGTTATCGGGAAATAGCAGCCGCGTATCAACGCTATCCGGCACATGGAATTTCCGCTGCTATCCAACCCCGTTTGACATTCCCGAAAACGCGGTTATGCCGGATTTTGACCGTTCCGGCTTCAAGCCGATTTCCGTTCCGTCGGCGTGGCAAATGGAAGGATACGACAGCCACCATTATACCAACGTAAAATACCCCTTCCCCTACGATCCGCCGTACGCTCCCATAATGAATCCCTGCGGATTATATATAAGATATTTATATACAAAGAAGCATGAGGCAAGGAAATATTTCCTTAATTTTGAAGGGGTTGACAGTTGCTTCTATTTGTACATTAACGGGAAATCCGTTGGATATAGTCAGGTATCCCATTCCACCAGTGAATTTGACGTAACGGATTTTCTCGCGGACGGTAAAAACCACATCGCCGTTTTGGTATTGAAATGGTGCGACGGCAGTTATTTTGAGGATCAAGACAAGTTCCGCATGTCGGGTATTTTCCGCGATGTTTATTTAATTGAGCGTCCGGAAAAATATGTACGCGATTATACTGTACACACGCGTATTTTAAATAATAATGCGGAGATTGAGGTAATTATTGAGCGGAACGGGGAATTTCCGGTTACGCTTACCCTTCTCGGCACTGACGGGAACGAATTGGGCAAGCAAACGACCAGCGCAAACTCCGCCGTTTTCCATGTTGAAAACGCAATCTTATGGAACGCGGAGTCGCCTGCCCTTTATACCCTGCTGCTTGAAAACGATGATGAATGCATCTCCCAAAAAGTGGGCATCCGCGAAATAGCCGTGAAAAACGGCGTAGTTGAGCTGAACGGCACGCCCATACGCTTCAAGGGTGTAAACCGGCACGACAGCGATCCGCTTACCGGCCCCGCAATAAGCCGCGAACAAGCCATTGTAGACCTGACTATAATGAATCGGCACAACATCAACGCCATCCGCACAAGCCACTACCCAAGCGCCCCGTGGTTCTTGCAGCTTTGCGATGAATACGGCTTTTACGTTATTGGCGAGGCGGATATTGAATCCCATGGCGGGGGCGCAATTTACGGCGGCTCGTGGGAATCCTTCAGTATGCTTGCGCGCGATCCGCGTTATGAAAATTCCGTGCTTGACCGCATGAAACGCAATGTCATTCGGGACAAAAATTGCCCAAGCGTTATTATGTGGTCTTTGGGCAACGAGAGCGCATACGGCGAAAACCTTGTAAAAGCGGGCCGCTGGACGAAGGAATACGATCCCGCGCGCCTGCTGCACTACGAAGGCCACGTTAACGAGCCTGAGAGCTACGGCACCGATACATCCATGCTGGATGTTTACAGCCGCATGTATCCCCCAATTACAGATGTTATCAAGTATTTTGAGAAAGAAAACCCCAAGCCGCTGGTTCTGTGCGAATACATCCACGCAATGGGCAACGGGCCCGGAGACGGCGAGGATTACTTTGAGCTGATGGAGAAATACCCGGGGTTTTGCGGCGGGTTTGTGTGGGAATGGTGCGATCACGCCATTTATATGGGGAAAACCGCCGACGGCAAGCCGAAATACTGGTATGGCGGCGACTTCGGGGAGTACCCGCATGACGGCAACTTCTGCATGGACGGCCTTGTTTACCCAGACCGCAGGCCTCATACCGGCCTCAAAGAATATGCGAACATCATACGGCCCGCACGCGCCGTATATGAGGGCGGCAAAATCGTGCTGCGGAATATGATGAATTTTACGAACCTTAAAGACCTTATTACCGTTGATTATGAGCTTACAAGGGACGGCGAAAGAGTGCAGGCGGGGACGTTTATGCCTGATATCGCTCCCGGCGCGTCACAGGTTGTTTCCATTGATCACACTGTATCGGAAAGCGGTACATGCCTCCTTAACCTGTTCTACAGGCAAACCGCCGAACTGCCGCTCTCACCGCCGGGTATCATTCTCGGGCATGATCAAATCATGCTGCGCGAGGAACCGATGGAGCTGCCAAAGCCATCGGGAAACTGTTGTTTTGTAGAAAACGCAACCGCGATTATTATCACAGGCGAAAATTTCCGCTATGTATTTAACAAGCTTACAGGCGCGCTTGAATCCATGGTTTACAACAACGGCAAATTACTTGAAAAGCCGGTGGAATACAACATTTGGCGCGCGCCTACCGATAACGACAGGAATATACGCCATAAATGGGAAGCCGCCGGGTATAACCGTCAGATTCCGCGTGTTTACAGCGTAACGTGCCGCGAACGGGATGGGTGCGTTGAAATTGACTGCGCCTTGGCACTTACGGCGGTGTATGTGCAAAGGCTGCTTGATATCCGCGCCGTTTGGACAATCGGCGGCGACGGAACGGTAACGGTACGCCTTGATTGCAAACGCGATACCGCACTGCCATTCCTGCCCCGCTTCGGGCTGCGCCTATTCCTGCCGCGTTCCTACGATACGGTTGAATACTTCGGTTACGGGCCGCAGGAAAGCTATGCGGACAAACACCACGGCGCATATTTGGGCAAATTCCGCGCTGAGGCGGCTTCTATGCACGAGGACTATTTAAAACCGCAGGAAAACGGCGGCCATTGGGGATGCCGCTATATCAGCCTGGAGACCCGGGACAATTACAAGCTGCAAATTAGCGCCGCAAAACCGTTTAGCTTCAACGTTTCCGAATATTCTCAGGAGGAACTTACCGCAAAAGCCCATAATTATGAACTGGTACCCAGCGGGCATACGGTTCTGTGCGTCGATTACGCGCAAAGCGGCCTTGGCTCCAATAGCTGCGGCCCGGAGCTGCTTGAAAAATACAGGCTGGACGCGGCGGAATTCTCATGCACGTTTGTGTTCAAGCCCCACAACCCTTGAGGAGTTGGAGTATGTCGCGCTGCAATTTGTCGAGCATAAGCCGGGCGGTCAGGAAAACACCATCGGCATCGCCTTTAACCCCGATCACAACGCCGGGATAGACCGTGGTACATTATCTCGACGCCCTTGACGAGGAGTTGCGCAAGAAAGTTTGATACAAGGAACCCGTTTCCGTAACCGAGGAAAAGAAAGCGTACAAAAGTGCAACCTACCCCGATTGCGGGTATATCGGCCAAGAACACAAACAAGGAATCGGCTGCCTATCCGAGATGACCGTCGATACTGCGAACGGGATTGTCTTGGGCGTTGATTGTTATCCGGCAAATTATCGCGAAAGCAGTATTATATTGAAACACATAGAGAGAATCAAGACCTCTTGAAAATATCATGAACATTTAATTTAGGATTGTTTCTTTTTCATGTCCTTCCCTTATCCCGCTAAAAAATAGCTGACTGAGTTTCTTTGCTTGAGATGTGGGTTCATGCGTTTGGCGTGCGTAGGCTCCGGCTTGGCTGGGCTTTTCGCAAATAACTAATTTCATGAAAAATCATCCTTTCTGCATAATGTTTAATTGTTGATGCATATAATAAAAAATACATATGCAGTATTTTAACGTAATAGTAATGAAATCCTGCATATAATATGCTACACTATATGCAGAATCGAAAAGAGGTGATTTGTGTTGAAACGCTTTGATTATTCATTTTTGGAAAGCGGGATGCTCCCTGCGGGGCTTGTAAACATCGTGAGTGCCATTGCGGAACTGCGTGAGCGCGAAAACCAACTCAAAGACAATTACCCCGATGTTTTCACGCGGCTTGAAAGCATTGCAAAGGTTCAATCCGTCAAAGGGTCAAATGAAATTGAAGGGATCGTCACCACCGAACAGCGCATCCATGAAATCGTCAATCAGAACAGCGCGCCGATCAACCACAACGAAGCTGAAATCGCCGGATACCGTGATGCCCTCACTTTAATCCATACAGGATCCGCCGACCTCGATATCCGTGAACGTGACATCCTCCGGTTGCATGAAATTATGCTGTCCTACGCGCCCGTGAACGGCGGCGAATACAAGCTGAACGACAACTTCATAATGGAAGTGGATTCGGCCGGCTCCCGAAAGGTGCGGTTTGCGCCGACACCGGCAAATGAAACCGCCGCCGCAATGGAGCAACTCGTCCTTGCTTTTATGGACGCAAGGAGCAGTTATAACGTCAACCAGCTTATCTTGATCCCTTGTTTTGTCCTTGATTTCCTCTGCATCCATCCGTTTGCCGATGGCAACGGTAGAATGAGCCGTTTGCTCTCCCTGCTCCTGCTATACAAGAACGGGTTCGACGCAGGGAAATACATCTCCTTTGAGGAACAAATCAATAAGGGCAAATGGAATTACTACGAAGCCCTGCGTTTGTCTTCTGACGGATGGCATGAAAACACCAACAGCTATTTTCCGTTTATAGAAAATTTCGTCACCACCCTGCTGTATTGCTACAAAGAGCTTGATAAGCGGTTCGCCGTGGTTAACGCCAAAAAGGTAAATAAGCGGGAACGGGTGGAAGCGACCGTGCTTAACAGCCTTTTGCCTATCTCGAAACAGGAAGTTTGCTACGTCCTGCCCGATGTCAGCCCCACGACCGTGGAAGCCGCTCTCGCCGCGATGGTCAGGAGTGGAACGGTTGAAAAAGTCGGGGTAGGAAAGAACACAAAGTATATTAAGAGGGAGCGGTGACTTTATGGATTGCAATTCGTGTATATATTAGTTTTCCGGCACAGGCAACTCGCTCTACGCGGCAAAGCGTCTGTCCGAGGAACTCGGCAACGCGAAGCTTGTGCAGATTACGGACGAGCCGCTCCCGACTGCCGTTGGCGGCACAGGGAAAAAGGTCGGTTTTGTGTTCCCGTCCTATTATTGCAACATTCCCCGTGCCGTTCATGCTTTTGTTGAGAAGTTGGAAATCAAGCCCGATACATACATCTTCGCCATTGTTACGATGGGCGCTGTCGGACAGGGAAGCGTAGCCGCGATGAGTAAATTGCTGAAAGCAAAAGGGCTGCGGCTGGACTACGGCAGGGGCATAAAAATGCCCGCGAACAACATGCTGTTGTATAACCCCGCCGATCCGAGCAAGAGCGGCAATACGCTGGATAAGACAGACAAACTCCTTCGGACAGTTGCCGCAGATATAAAGGCGAGGATGCAAAAGGTCAATTCCCATCCGTTTATTTTGCATAACCATTTCAAGAACATCGAAACGCTGGATGCCGGTTATACAGCGGGGGATAGCTGTACAGGCTGCGGTCTCTGCGAAAAAATCTGCCCGGTGCGTAACATACGGATAGATAACGGCAAACCGCAATGGCTTCACCGCTGTGAACTCTGCGTAGCTTGCATATGCTGGTGTCCGGCAAAGGCGATAGAGAACGGCAACAAAACACAAAGCAGGCGGCGGTACCGGAATCCGCGGGTTACAGCGGAAGAACTAATAAAATAAACCAATATGAAAGGAATGAACCAACATGAATGTAATGCCTTATTTAGCGTTCAACGGAAATTGCGCGGAAGCCCTCGCGTTATACGAGAAGGCCTTCGGAGTCAAAGCGTGCGAAGTCGTGAAATACAGTGACTCGCCGCCAGCCGAAGGATACCAACCGCCACCCGGAACAGAAGACTTCGTCATGCACACCGAATTAAAACTCGGTGCCGGCACCATCTATTTATGCAAATACATGAGACAGACAACTCCAATCATTTAACGGTTAGTTTCGGTTCAAAACTTATGAGCGACCTTCTTAGAGAGTGGCGGCAACGTAAAAAAGACCTTGCCGATGGTGTAATTAGCAAGGCCGAATATATGGAACGGAAGGTCAACTGGCCGCAAACTTGTGATGATTGCGGTAAATTTGAGCCAAAGAAGCAATGGCGCAAAGAATAGACCCCATAGGTACTTATGTTATCAAATCGTTATCAATTCACATAAAAACACCCCGAAAAGCCTGATTTACCTAGCTTTTCGGGGTTCGTTTAATTACTCCCACTCAATAGGTACAAGCTGTCTATAAATCCCGTAATATCGGGGTTGATAAACTCACAAAGATAATTTGTACACAAATTTGTACTCAAAAACATTTTTCATCTACATTTTTTCACAGTTTCGAGAGGAAAATATTTCGCCGACGTTCGCGTTGGTTTCGGTTCGTTTTGTATATTTTATAACAGAGTAGGGACGAGATAATAAATCCCTACACAACACCATTATATCATAAAGATATGCTATTTTCAAGCCTGCGGAAAAATTCATCATAAACAAAAGTGTCCGACGGACAACCGATGGATAACAAAACCGCGCCCTTTTTTTAAGGTTTGCGCGGTTTGTCCGTTTTGCTTATAACCTTGTTTCCTAATTATAATAAGCGTCTTTTATGGTTATTATGCGTCGTTATTGGGTTGAATTGTACATCTCGAATATACGGTTTACAAATGTCACCATTTCGCCCCGTGTAACTTTTACGTCTGGGAGAAATAACACATCATCATTTATCCAACCTTGACCAACTGCGGTACGGATAAATATTTCACTCCAATGCCCTGCGATATTAATATAATGTAACGGGACGGTATTATCAAGTTCAACGAATTGGCAAAAAAGCGTTATAAGCTCCGCCCACGATAAAAATTCGTATGGGTGATAACCGCCATTCCACCCGTTTACAACACCGCAATTTGCTAATGTTGATACGGCTTCCGTAAACCACGCATTGTAAGGTACGTCATAAAATCTGCTTGTTCTAGTATAAACGGAAATACGGCTCTCATTTGTTAATAAACGGTATATAATCATAGCCATTTCAGCCCTGTTAATTAATTGATTCGGTAAAGTTTGACCGTCAGCATATCCTTGTAAATAAGCCTTTTGGCTTGTATCAAGCACAGCACCGCCACGCATTAGGAGTTTAGGAGCTTGTGTCTGTATCGGTGTTGGTGTCGCTGTTGGCGTGGGAGTTGGCGGCGGTGTGGGGGTGATTGCATTGATATGTATATCTCTGTCACGGTTCGGGCTTGATGTATACGGTCTATATGTCGGTTGAGATTCCCATGTGTTTTCTGTCTCTGGCGACGAAGTAATACCCGGCGTAGGCTCTGGCGTAGATTGTATCGGCGGTGGAGTAGGCACAACTTTCGGCGTAGGTATATGCATGATTGACGGCTCTATTGTTTGAGTTGGCGTGAGCGTAGGTTCTGGCGTTGGTGCTATTTCGGGGGTTGGTTCTGGTGTTATTGTTGGTATTGGTTCAGTTGTAGGCGTAGAACTCGGTGTAGGTTCTGTCGTAGGCTCTGGTGTAGGTTCTGTCGTAGGCTCTGGTGCCGGCTCTGGTGTAGGTTCTGTCGTAGGCTTTGGGGTAGGTTCTATCGTAGGCTTTGGGGTAGGTTCTGATGTGGGTTCTGGGGTCGGCTCTGGCTCTTGGGTAGGCTCTGGTGTTGGCGTGGGTTCTGGGGTCGGCACAGGGGTCGGGGTGGGCTTTGCCGGAGGTATTAACGGCTCGGGTATTCTGTTGAGAACAGGAAAATAATAGTCGAGAATGTCGATAAAAACGATACTTGTTTCTTGATTGTCGGGTACTTCAGTACATTCTCTGATATTATCGCGTGTTAAGCGGTTTTCGGTTTCATCATAGAAAAACCCGGAGGAGCTTGTCCCGTACATACTTTTATAAAAATCATTATCCAAGATAACACGCAATATACCCGTGTTGTAAATGGTAGACGCTTCGATACGAGCGACGTTTTGAGAAAAAACATTCTCGTAATCGGCCGCACGGACGTAACCGCCGAGATTAACGATTGCTCCACCCCTTACTTGTGCCATGTTTTGGCTGAATCCCGTGCGGGTCATGGTTATGCTCCCGCCGTTGTTTTGTATCGCACCCCCAACCGCGCCGATATTATCCAAAAAATCGCAACTGTCAATAGTAATAGTCGCACCCGCTTCTACCGCGAATATAGCACCGTCTGTACTGACGTTTCTAAAAAAGTAACTGCTTTCAAGGTTCATATTACCGTTTACGGCATAAATTACGCTTCCGTTTTCTTCTGACCGATGATTTATAATGTTAAGCATAGCCAGATTAGCATTGCTATATGATGTTATCAATCTGCCCCCGAAGGTGTCCCCACCATCGAAGCGAAGATATATCATACCCGTTTGCGAATCCCCCGGTAGAAGCACGAACATTGAACCCATGTAACCGCTATGCCGTTTTATTGTTTTGCCGGAAAAGTTCAATCGTGTGCCGTTCGGAATTTCTATGCGCCCACCAATGTATATAATATTTGACGTGTTAAATACTTCTATGAACTCCTCATAATTCGTAACAACCAGTCCGGCGTTTTCGTTCCCTACGGCGTTTACCTGTCCGAATAACGCAGATAAACACATAATAGCGGCAATAAATACCGCAATTCTCTTTTTCATGGTTTCCCCTCCTGTTTTCTTTGGTTTAATTTGGTATAGTTTAATCCTACAACCATTTCACCAAAAAATCATTGCAAACTGGGTGGGTGATTTTTTCGCCAACGCCAGATTGTGGCATTATCGGCGGGGCAGTCCGCGCCGCCGCCGTTAAGTACATCATCAATGACCGCCGCCGCGTAATGCTTGCGTGGGCGCATGAAGTCGGGTATTTCTCTGTGTAGTGATTTGCAAACAGGACAGCGGACGCGGCGTAATAGGTAGACGGTAGCATTTCCGTCGTTGACGATAACGCGGCGCGGGCGCGAATCATAGCCGGAACATAAAGAGCCGCAGAGAGGGCAGAGCGGCGCGTCAAGGTTGCGAACGTGCAGAACGTCGGAATCGGGGTCTTTTACGAGATTGTAACGAGATATAATAATCATACGGCTTTATCACAGCCGTTTTATGAGATACCCCATAAACGCAAAAGCCCCGCAAAACGCAAAAGATTACAGCGGCAATATATACACCTCTGTATGGTATGCGTCCTACGGGGTTATTTAGGTTCGTTCAATTCAAAGCGAGCCGTTTTTATTTTCAATAATTTTTATATACCGTTCCAGTTCTCCGACCTCGTACCCCGCTATCAGTTCGGCAAGCGCGTCCGGCTTGTGCGGTTCGTTCCCGTAGTAGCTGTCGAAGCAGTCATAATATTTGCGCCTATCGGTGAATTTTATGTTGACGGGCAGGAATCCCGCTTTTATCAATTCAAGGTTGATTATCAACCGTCCTGTACGCCCGTTGCCGTCAATGAATGGGTGTATACCCTCAAATCGGAGGTGAAACTCCGCTATCGCTTCTATGATGTGCCGCCCGCGCTTCATATCCTCGTATTCTGCGAGCAAGGCTTCCATTTGCGGCGCGATTAGGTACGGTTGCGGCGGTGTGTGTAAAGCCCCTTGAATCATCACCGGGACGCTCCTATATATACCCCTGTTTTCTGCGTCGCTCATCAATACAAGCGTGTGAATCTCTTTTATCCGGCGTTCTGTCAACGGGTCTGCTGTGTCGGAGATTTTAACAACATACTCGAAAGCGTCACGGTGTCCGATTGCGTCAAGGTGCATACGGAGCGGCTTTTCGCCGATTGTAATATCCTCTTGGAGAATGAGCGCGGTTTCCCGTAAGGTTAAGGTGCTTCCCTCTATGGCGTTCGTGTCGTAGGTAAATTCGATGTTAAATTCATTCCGTAACCGTTTCAATTCTCCGGCATTAAGAGGACGTAAAACGGCAAGCCGCGCCTTTAATTCGTTCAATTTTGAGTAATCAATCATTTTGCGCCCCCTTTCCTCTCTCCATAGCTTCATCAATGGCACGATTGACAAAACCGTTAAGGCTTTCGCCGTTCGATGTTGCATAATCCTTTATACTTTCCCGCTGACCTTTTTTTACTCGAATGTTAAGCGTATCATAAGCCTTTGAATTCCACTTGTTTTTTACGGCTGTACTCGTATGGGTTTTACGCTTTTTATCCGTTTCAGTTATAACAACCACCCACTTTTATATTATTTTTGGATAATCAATAACCGCACCATTATTATATACTACTTAATACAGTATGTCAAGAAAAAAGAAATTTCAAAAATAATAAAATATTTCTCAAAAAACACTTGACATACTTAACACACCATGTTATACTATATTCAGAGGTAGAGAGAAGCGGCGGCAAGCCGAAAGCACCGGGAAAGCCTACCCCATATCCTTGTGAGTGGTCGCATACGAACCCCAATAGTCAAGAAGATGAGTAGCCCGCTTCTCCACAAATAAAAAACAGGAGGTACACCACCATGATAAACTTACAAGAAAAAATCAGAGAATACCGCGAGTTTAAGCGGTTAGCAGAGGAAGCGCAAACCGCCGCCGACAGCATAGCAGACGAACTAAAAGCGGCAATGCAGGAAGCGGGACAGGACAAAATGACAATCGGTGAGTATAAGCTCTCCTACACCGAAGCTACACGCGAAACCCTCGACAAGAAAAGATTGGAAGCAGACTTGGGCGACCTGTCCGACTACACGAAAGTCACAACCTACAAGCGGTTCTCGGTAGCATAGGAAAAGCCCTTACATTAGCACCCGACCAAGAGTAACGATGATAAGAGCTTTAACACCACCGCCGGAGCGGGGTAAATCAAGTATAGCACAGCCCCGCTCCGAATTACAATAAAATAATTATGAATGGAGCGTGAAATTATGTTGAACCCTCAAAGCCTGCCGAACGGCGGCGAGCAGTACGAGAAATATAAACCCGCCGGGCGCGGTATTGCACCCCGCTACGCATATGATTACAGGCATACCGACGGCGAGTTGTTCTCATGCGTTAAGCGGACGCTTGACGAGTGCCGCGCGGCGCGTGATGAATGGATAGCCAAGAAAGGAAGCGGCGGCGATGTTTGAAAAATTGTTAAAAGAAATCGAGTACGCCAAGACCGCAACTTTTAAGCGTCAATCTCTTTACCACGAATACGGGCGTATCACAATGGCGCGGGAGTTGGGCGCAATAACTCAAAATGAGTATATGGAGCTTAACCACGCTTGCGTCTATGACGGGATTAACAATCCGAAACATTACGATTAACCGAAAGTGAGCATTAATAAAAATCGTGCCGGGCGGGAGCTTATCCGCTCGGCGCGGCAAACCAAAAACCGAAAGGGGAATAATTATGTATCCAAATCTTAAAGCGGAGTTCGGAATCGGAGGGCGGCGTTTCTGCGGAGTAAGCCCGGACCCCCTCTCTATGAATGGAATCATTAAAAAGCCGTTTTTGCTTGCCGTGTTGGGCGATATGGAATCCCTCACCGATAGGCAAGCGCAAATAATCGCCGACGCATTGAACCAGTTAAGCCATATCGGGAATTATTGGCGACCCGCAATAACAGGCGACTATCTGCTTTCGCCTACGTTGACAATGTTTATCGCTGAAACTCACGAAAGGGAACATTTTAATTTATTTACCTTGATTGATATGCAGGGAATTATTGAGCAATACTGCGACGAGAGTAACTTCGTGTTTGAGTATCTCGACGACGACGAGCGGGACTTCCAAAAGATGTTTTATCGACATATACGGCGCAATGTAGCGGAATGGCTACCTGTTGTCGAAAGGGCATTGAATGAGCCTATAAGCTATGCGGAATATCGTTGTATGTACAGTCATATCAACTTTGCGTATCATCATTTAGCACAGGTTGTTGAAAGGGGTATGCAGTATGCGTAAAGAGCGAATCGTAATCCCCATAGACAACCCGGCAGGACTGCGGGCGCATGAAGTGTTGGTAAAAGTCGCAATGAACCAGTTAAGACGGGCGCAGGAAGCGGTACAAGTATTTTTAGATGAAACATTCCCAAATGTTGAAATCATCGACGAAAAGGTTATGCACGAAAGCAAATACTGGGCGTTCCTTGACGGCGGCACAACCGTAGTCTACGGTTATAAAACAAAAACGATAGAAGTTATAAATTAAAGGCAGAACGCGAATATTAGACCCCGTAAAACGGGTCTATTTTCGCGTTAAAGCGTCGTTTATATATAGGAGGGTTAATCGTCGAGCTTATCGAACAACCCCTCTTTTACGGCTTTTTTGCATATTACACCGTATATCCGTTTTACTGAATCGGTTGACAAGTCAAGCTCCGATGCGATTTCTTTCCATGTCAGACAATTTTCAAAACGTAAATTTAATAATCGCATATGCTCATAGGAAAGTGAAAATAAAAACATATCAAATTCGGCGCGTTGTTTAAGTAAATCATCTGTGCTTTTTTGCATATCAATAATATTTACCATTGTATTATCGAAGCGGTGCGGGTTTAACTGTGATTTCGGCATACCGTCGATTTTGGGATTGCCTGCGGTAGCGGAAGCGTAAAGCGACAAAAGCCGCTTATTTGCGGCGGCAATTTTGTCATGCGCTCTATACAATTTTCTGAAATGCTCGTTTTTATCGTTCACACCCGCTACCACCCCACGATGGTTTTATGATTACACCAATTTCACCCCCGATAATTACATTTTCCATTGCGCCGAATTATGAAAATGCCCCCCTCATGTTACGGATTCTTAACGATTGCGTCCTGTCTACCATATCCGCGACGACACGGGGTTCGCCCGACGTGTCGTTAATGTTGAACGTGGATTTTTGGTCGTAGGCATAGGAACGGTTATCGTAGGAAATATTGTTGTTTGACGTGGTGTATGACGCTTGGGTAGCTTGCCCCATTTGCCCCATTACCCTGTTCGCGTTGTCAAGAAACTCACCCATTTTCGCACCCAGTCCGGCGAGGTCTACGCCGCCGACGGTAGAGGTCGCGGCTTCCGCGCCTTTTCCAAGAATGGCAACGATTTGGGCGATTGAACCGCTGATGTTTTGCAATATCGCGCTGACTTTCTCAATGCTCGCGCCGCCGTCCTGTTTCTTAAATTGGTCGGAAACTTTATTAATCCATTCGGTATTCTTTTCAAGGGGTACGACAGCTTCCGCGCCCGTACCTTCCAAAAGTCCTACCTGCCCCTTGCGAAGAACGCCGCCCTTTGCCAGTTCCGGGATTTGCGGCGTATTGATAATAGGCATCCAGTCAAACGGTTTAAGACCAAATATGCTAATGTCTTTGATTTTTTGTAATGCCGCATTAATTCCGTCAAAGGGGAGAGTGATAACGGTATTGATTCCGCGAATAATGCCATTTACAATATTCTTAAAGGCTTCCAGTATTCCGTTCCCTATTCCGCTGAATATTTCGCCACCCTTTGAAAATACGTCCTTGACACCCTGCCATGCGCCGGAAAATATACCTATGAACCAGTCTGCGATTCCAATAAACGGGGCTTTTATACTGTCCCATATCCCGGCAAAGTAATCACCGACCGCGTTCCAAATGCCCTTGATACCCTCCCATGCGTTTTTGAAAATATCTTGAATTGTGTTCTCGCCGCTAAACGCGCCGATTATGCTATCCCATATACCAGAGAAAAAATCACCGACAGCGGAGAATATGCCTTTGATACCCTCCCATGCCGCGCCGAATAATCCCTCGAACCACCCGGCGACATCGGGAAACATTCCCTTGATTTTGTCCCAAATACCGCCAAAGAACTCGCCAACAGCCGCGAAAGCGGTTTTTATGCCCTCCCAAGCACCAGAGAACAGCCCGGAGAACCATTCTGCCACGCCCGAAAACGCGCTCATTATACTGTTCCAAATGCCTACGAAGTAGTCCCCGACCGCGTTCCAAATGCCGACTATTCCGTCCCAAGCAGTAGAAAATATATCACCTATCGTGTTTTCGCCGGAGAACGCTCCTATGATACTGTTCCAAACGCCAGTAAAGAACTCGCCAACGGCGGCGAAAATGCCCTTAATGCCCTCCCACGCACCGCTGAACAAGTCCTCAAACCATTCGGCTACGTTGGGGAACTTCTCTTTTATCCCCTGCCAAACGCCGCCGAAAAACTCTCCGACGGCGGCAAACGCGCCCGTGATTCCGTCCCATGCGCCAGTAAACAAACCCGTAAACCATTCCGCAACGCCAGAAAACAATTCGGATATTTTATCCCATATCCGGGTAAAAAACGCGGCGGCGGTCGCCTATGCGCCGGAGATACCCTCCCACGCTCCGCTGAACTTTTCGGAGAACCATGTCGCTACACCCGTAAACGCGGCTGATATGCTTTCCCATATTCCAGAGAAGTACGCGCCAACCGCGTCCCAGATACCTTTAATGCCCTCCCATGCGGTTATAAAGATGTCTTGGATTGTATTTTCGCCCTTGAAAGCACCGATAATGCTGTCCCATATACCCTTGAAAAAATCTCCGACGGCGGCGAAAACTCCCTTGATACCATTCCATGCTGATGTAAAAGTATCTTCAAACCACCCGGCGACGTTTGGGAATTTTTCTTTTATGCCGTCCCAGATACCTCCGAAAAATTCACCGACTGCCGAGAACGCGCCTTTTATGCCGTCCCAAGCCTTAGAAAAAATGTCGGTAAACCATGTGCCGACGGTTGAGAATATATTTTTTATGCCCTCCCAAACATCGGAAAAGAAGCCCGGTATCGCTTCCCATATGCCCTTGACCCAATCGACGAATTTAGATATGGCTTTCTTTATGTTCTCCCACACATTTATGAAGAAATTTCGGAAGCCCTCGCTATTGTTCCATAGCAGAATGAATCCGGCGACAAGCGCGGCGATAAGCCCTATGATAATGCCGATAGGGTTTGCGTTCATAGCCGCGTTAAGAAGCCATTGCGCGGTGGTGAGAGCCGTCTTGACGGCTTTTACAGCCGTTATAGCCGTTTTGTACGCGATTATTGCGCCGACTAATGCAAATACAACCTCTTTCGCGCCCTTTAACTGAATGAACCATGTGACTGCGTTGGCAACTTTGGTCGCAACATCAGCCAATAGCCCTATCGCGCCGGGTAATGCGTCGCTGATAAGCCAAGTTAAAAAAGGCGATAAGATGTCCGCTCCGTCCATAAAGCCGCCAAACAGCGTTGACAAAACAGTACCGATTGCGGCAAATATGCTTTTAATCGCGCCGCCTACTTTTTCAAAGGTGGCTTTGAAGTTGTCAATCGCACCACTTTCTTGGAGCGTGTTCCAAAAGTTGCGTACCCATGATATGACGCGCAAGATACTAAGCCTTATAGCGTCCATTGCTCTCTCGAATCCCTGTTTAAGTTTTTCGATTACGCCGCCCTGCTTGTTAAGTTCTGTCCATATATCTATAAGCCATTGCCAAAACCCGCCGAGAAGCGCGTCCCCGCCGTCCAAATATGTGAAAAAATCCTCCGCAAGCAACATCAGAGCCGAAAATATCATAATAAGTTTACCTACAAACCCGGATTTAATGAAAAATGCTAAAGCCGACAATATTGCCATAACGCCCTTTACTTCTGTGGGAATCATATCAAACACGCGCTTAATTACGTTAAATATAATCCCCGCGCCGCGTATGATTGTGCCGCCGAGTTGTACCAACCATGCAAGGGCTTTCGCAATGTTCGATGTCCAGTTAGGTATATTTTTTTTCAGCGTTTCGTTGAATCCGTTAAACAGCTTCCTTAAATTCTCCATAGGAGTTTGGACGTATTTAAGAAAATGATAGCCTACCCATTGCAAGGCGTTCGACGCTGTTTGTTTTATCTCCTTGAAAGCTGTCGCCATTTCGCGGAACGGTTCGAGTGCTTCCGACATATCGGGCATTTTGAGTGTTTCCGCGTTCCTCTTTAACTGCTCAAATTCTTTCAACAATCGCGGGTCGAGCGCAATTTCCTCCATGCTCTTACCCATAATGTCGAGCGCGGATTTTACTTTGTACGCTTCCTCACGCGGCAGACCCATGTTTCGGGCAAATCTCGTTAATTCGTCGTCCGCTCTTGAAAGGTTGCTCGTAAATTTCAAAAGCCCTGCGGCGGCTACGGACACGAAGCCCGTAACCGCCAGTCCCGCTTTGGCGAAATCCTTGACAAAAGAGTTAGCCAGTTTGTTTGTTTTTCTTTCTGCGTCCTTTGTGGCTTTTTCGAGTTGCTTTGTCATGTTGTCTTTCAAGCCAAGAGCAACTAAAAATTCATTCAATACCAAGAATCTCACCTCGCTTCCGATTAGGCTTTATTCGCGTTCCGTATATGGTTGTGTGCGCGGAAAGGAAGAAGATAGGGGCGACATAATTGAAGTCAAGCGTTTTCCATCGAAAAAATCGCCGATACTCCACATAATTACCTCGCAGAGCAAGCGCAGGACGAGCAACGGGTCGTGTTCCACGTCCAGTACGCCGTATGTCCCGTCCGGGTTAAGGACGCGGGCTTCACCCGCAGGGAGCAGTTCAAAGGCGTTCTGTAAAGACTTCTGCATGATGTAATCGAAGTCTGCGGGTGCTACCTTGTCGAGCGTTTCCGCTATGGTGTCGAGCGAGAGGTAGTCCCCCAAGTTCGACAATACCGCTTCCGCGTGTACCCCGCTTTTTTGCGCTTCCGCGACAAGCGGCATAAAGTTCTGAAATACGGGTAGGATTTTCGCAATAAAAACCTTTACGACTTTCAGCCCGTCCATTGCCGGGTATTTTTTGACGATAAAGTTGCGTTCCTCGATTGTGATTGTTTTAGAGATTGTCCGTGCCATAATAAAATCCCTCTTTTCTTATTTTTGTGGTTTGGCATTTATAGCCAACGATTTTTACTGCCCTGTTGGGTGTTTTCTGCGGTCATAAGCTCGCCTGTACTAACTTTATTATTATGTAACTATGGTACACCTCCTTTTTGATGTTCGTCGTCCGGCACAGGGTAGTTTTTCGAGCGTAGATATATAAATAAATCCGCTTGCCGCTCAACCTCCGTTATTTCTTCATCGGTGAATCTAAAATACCTATATGGTGACATTTGCAAAGCAACACTTAACTTTGACGCAATCACTAATTCGTCTAAGGTCGCAAGAGTAAGGTCGTTTTTTCTTTGCAAATGTGGGTTCGAGCTTATCCGTTACTTTGTCTATACGGTTATTCATTTCTTTTTTACTTAACGGTTTACCCATTTTGTACACCCTTGTTATGTAATTAATGATTTCAACCAGTTGCGTGAATTATAGCGACGGGTCGCAAGCCACACACCCATTGCCGCCGACAGTACAATATCGTCGTGTACCCCCTCGCGCCACGCTTCGTACTGGTCGTGACCGTTGAGATTTATTTTCACCTTGAAATTAGTTAGCTCCTTAACAAGTGTGTCCGCTCCCTCTAAATCCCGCGCAATTTTTAACTGTTCGTTTTGGAAAGCTACTTGCAGGGCAGATATTAAATCCCGCTTCGGTACGCGGTATATTTTGCCGTCCTCCGTGACTTCGTTCCCGCCCGTTATTAAAACCCCTCGCAGATTCGCCCATGTTCCACGAAAATTTTGTTTCAATAAATCCCACACAGGACGACCGACACCAGTAATATCAATGGCAACGGTTTTGTGTTGTTGCTTAATTTGCGGGCTTTCTGCAATCTCTTTTAAGCGGTCAACAATTTTGGGGTACGGTGTGCCGCGCTCCGGGCGTTCGATACGCCGTAAATGATATTCCGCTCCCTTTTCATCTGTAAGAAAACTTTCAATAATGGTTATCGCGGTAAAATCGCTTATTTGCGCCAAGTCTGCTGATATAAAATATTCTCCCATGTATACCCCTCCTATAAAATCAATGGCTTTACATTATCGTCAAATGCCGCCTGCACCATGTCATAATTAAATACCGTGTCAACCGTTTCGACAAACTCACAACAAAACTCTTGACGAAAAAACATACTGCCTAAGCTCTGGCGTTGCCGTTCCAGTTCTTCCGGCGATATGCGCGGGCATTTTGTAGCGGGTATTTCTACCCTGTGCCAGTCCTCGCCGCCGTCCTGCCACTCTTGAAAGAAGTGTCCACGCTTGCCGTAGGGCGTTGTCATGGCTATAAACGTCCCGTTATTTATTATCAACATAGGCATTACGGCTTTGTAAAATTCGTCGTCCACCTGCGCCGATTCGTCCTCTAAAATCAGATTAACGCCGGAAAAACCCCTAACCGTCGCTTGATTGCTCGGCAACGATATTATGCGGCTTCCGTTCTCTAACACCATTGACAGGCGGTTATCTTCGAGTAACGCGGGGCGCGTGTCCATACACTCATAACCCTCTTTGACCTTGCGGAAAAGTTCCTGCGACTGCCGCAACGACGGCGAAACAAGCAGTATCAAAGACTTTGGGCGGTATATGCCTGTGTGCAATGCTTTTGTCGCGGTCGTGGTGCTTTTGCCCGACTGCCGCGAACAGTTAAGTAATAACCGCTTGCCCTCATACCGCAAAACCTCCGCTTGCCATTCGTCCGGCTCTATGCCTATGTAGCGGGAAAACTCTACCGGGTCAAGGGCGCGGATTAAATCTTGATGTATCACGTTTCAACCCTCCCCACCGCTTCAATGACAGCCCGCCGCGCTTCCGGGTACGGTTCAAGGGCGGCAAGTATCACGTTACGTAGGTTCACCCACTCCGGCGCGATAATTATGTTGTTGACCGTTTGCGATTGGAGTTCTCCTGTAATTTTGGCGTAAAGTTCCGTTATCCCTCTAAGCTCCCGTATAGCGGCAATAGCGGCGTTGAGGTTGTCGGCTTTTAATGCTTTTGAGTAAATATCCTCCGCTTTGGCGTTCAAGGCAGAAACACGTCCCATAAGACTATCAGCGGCGGCGATTTTTTGCGCGTCCTGCGCTTTGGAGAGTTGCGACGGTATATGCTTCTTGTGGCGTTGCAAGGACGATATTGTAAGCCCGTGCGCCTTTGCTAATCGGTCGCGGGACACCCTCTAAAAGCTGTTCGTTAATCGCGTTCGCTTCCGCATGAGCGCACACGGTACATTGTTTAGCCATAAAACCGCCCCCCTTTCTGCTCCGGTAAATTTGCCGTTATTTTTCGATTGAAACGAAAAACGCTTTTCCCGCACCGCTTGCGGCGGTGTCCCTGCGGGTTATTACTGGTCGGGATTTAACGAAACCCCACATATCGCCGCCGCGTCTGCGACGGAGTCCGAAACACCGCGCCGTGTCTCCCAAGTTCCCGCATACATTCATATAGCAGACGGCTTTCGGTCATGCGTGTACCCCCTCGCGTTTCATTTGGTTAATCGCTCGGTTTATGATGAAATCGTTGGCTTCCTCAAAAAAAAGCATATCGTAACCACCATCGGCGGCTATACCCCAATCTTTGGGGTTTGTTGTAATTCTAAGCAAGGTTTTTTCATGGATTTGATTGAGTTCGGCAGGCGTTATTGTCCCGGTATTGTTCATGGTGTTTCCTCCTTATTTCCACTAAGATTTATAAATTTTGCTCTATAACGCTGTTAATACGCCAGTTTTTAGTTCTATCTTTACCGATTGCAAGCGCATATTTACCCGACCGTTCTAATATGCGGCTTCCCGTCGCTTCGTCGAAATTGATTACTTCGTTTATGGTGAACTCGCTTGATATTAAAGTCGTGAGCTTAGAATTGTTATACCGAAAGTTAATTATTTCAAACGCGAGCTTAATATCTGCGTCGGTAGGGGACGCGCCTTTTTTAGTTTTAAGGAAATCGTCGATATATAACACTTGCGTTTCACGCAAATCCTTGATTGCCGCGTCATAATCTGCGTCGTCGTTTACGAGAGCTTTCAATTTCTTGGATTCCATATCCCATACCATGTAACGAGCAGGTATACCTTGATTTAACAATTCCCCAACTATCGCAGTACAAAGGTGAGTTTTACCCGCACCGACTTGACCTCCTGCTTAAAACCATTTACCGATGGATTCAGCCAAAAAAGCCCGCGCTATTTCTTTTATCTTCCGTTGCCAAGCATTAGGGGTTAAATATAAATCAAAGGTATAGCGCGTCATAAGCTCGCTTAACCCGCTCCGCTCAATTTGACGTAAATTTTTGCGCGTTTCCATGCACGAACAAGTCTGCATAACTTCGTGATTATCTTCGCGTAAAATTGCAATATAACCCCGATTCAAGCAGAATAAACAGTCATACCCAGTCAAATCCCCGACGGATTTATTTATTGATTCAATGCGACGGCGAGCAAGCTCCCCGATGTCATAAGGCGTTTGCGGCATAGTTTGCATATTTCGTAACAACTCCGAGAAAGGTGTTAATTTATCCTGCATTGAAAGAACCTCCATGTTAATTTATTTCAATACCGTATATCGGCTCGTTTGACGGGGTAGGTTGGTTAAGGCTCGCGGTCGGTGTTATATCGTCGTCCCAACACCCGCCGTTAATCCATGTTGCGGGGTTCGGGATATATTGCCCATTATCGCGTTGCCATTTATCGCTATGCTTTGCCGCTTCGACCGCTTCGATTATCTTTTTATGAAGCTCTGCCGATGGTTTCGCCTTTTTCCATGCAGTAAACGCCGTTTTCTTTGCCGTTTTCTTTGGATATATCGCCCAAAACTCGTTAAAGCGTTCTTCGAGAACCGACACCTCCCGCGCCTGCGGCGCGTCCTCGTCGCCGCTCGCGGCGATAGAGGGGTTGTTCTTTACATTCTTTAATTCTTTATTATTCTTTACATTCTTGATAGTGGTTAGGTCTTGGTTAGCTGTTGGTTGGCTGTTGGTTAGGCTTTGGTTATCATGTTGGTTAGGTGCATTGTTAAAACCTTGATAAATCCCCCAATTTAGTATGTTTATGAACAACCCCGTCTTGGTTGATTGGTAGGTTAGAAATTCGTATTTAGTAAATCGGACTAACGCAGTTCTAACATTTTGCCTACTCACACCTGCGGCGTTTGCAAGGCTCGTTGAACTCGTAATAAATTGACCGGGCTGTATTGCAAACTTTTTCCCTTGCCATTCCCATTCCTTTTCTGTATGGCTTGCCAAAAGTAATATCGTTATCAATACAGCTTTTTGCTCCGCTGATGATTTACACCATATCGGCTTTTCTAATAATTCGCGGTAAATCTTGACCCAACCCGTCATGTTATCACCTGCCTTTTACACGAGCCGGATTATATATCGCTGTCGCTCGCTCCGTGAACGTAGTCATGGACGGCTTTAAGGGCGATTTTTGCAGACTTGATGCGCGATTGTTGTTCCCGAATGAACGGCAAGGCTTCCTCGCTTGAAGTCGGAAGAAGGTCTAATAATTTCATGTAAGCTCCCCCCGTAAAAACAATTCAAATTTACCTTGATGTATTAAGACTTTCACACCTACACGGATAAAAAAAGGAATTTCTTCTTTAACCCACCGTCTTATCGCCCGTTCCGATATGCCATATTCACGGTATTTCGCCGCCGTTTTTGGAATGGTTTTCATATCCGATATATTATTCATTGTTTCCGTCATGCGGGTTCACCCCCTGTTGCGTGGCTTGCTCCTGTTGCTCTTGTAAGACTTTCCGTTCCCAATAACGGCGTGTATGCTCGCGGCATTTGTCGCGGTTCTTTGCGTTCCAATATTTCTTGTATTCGCGGCGTTTCTCGGCGGCTTGTTCGGCTAAACTTTTTTCGTTCATTTTTGGTTTCCCTCCTTGACATAATTCTTTTCCTATGATAGAATAAGAATTAGAACATATTCCGAGTTAGGTTCTAAATAAATTCTATCATATCTATTTCTTGTCGTCAATAGAAAAAGAACATCACATGGAATATATTCTATTGCAGGTGCATAATAAAACGGAGGTGCATAAAATGTACGATAAAGAATTAGCAGAAATAGGAAAACGCATTGAAACATTACGCAAGGGTAAGGGTTGGACACAAGAAATACTCGCGGATAAACTCAACATCGCCCGCAACACACTTACTAAGTTAGAGGGCGGTTTTCGGGATTTCAAGAGTACAGAGCTATTAAACATCGCAAAAGTGCTTGATGTGTCAACAGATTATTTACTCGGCTTAACGGAAATGAGCCGTGCAGACGCTACGGCGCGTGATGTAAGCGAGCGTTACGGGCTATTTGAAACACCTCTAAACGAATTATCGAATATGCCCACATCGGAGAAGCCATTCGGAGCAGAACACGCGCAAGCAATGAGCAGGCAAGCCGAAACAATGGCATACCGCGCAATATTTAACTTACTTTTGAGTAGTGAACATGGTAAAAAAGCTCTCAAACTTCTTACGAGTTATTACTTCGCAAACCTCGACGACAGAAGCAAAGAGAGCATACCCGCCTTTATTCTTCCGTGGGATTTACCGGACGGCGGGACATGGTTAGATACCGCTATGGTAGCAGACGATTTACAACGTGAAGTGTTGTTAATCCTTGCTAACGACGAATTAAGGGCTTTAAGACTTGAACTCGCCGGGATAGATACGACTTACCCGCAAAAATACAGCTATGCAAAACCACCAAGCACAGAAACGGTTATTAAAGCGCAAGCCGCTTATGACGCACGAAACCCGCACATAAAAAAAGGGGGGGCAGACGATGGCAAAGAAAACAAATAACGGCTTGCCCTCCGGCGTGTCGGCTCGCGCTAATCGTCCGGGATTGTATATGCTTCGAGTTATGATAAACGGACAGCAGTTCACCGAATACTACCGCACAGCCGAAACAAGCAAAAAGAAATTACAAAGCGAATTACAAAAGGTGTTCGACGCTTTCAAGGAACGCGCTGAACGCGGCACACTTAAAAATAGCGACATTACCGATAAAAACACATTCGCACAAGCGGTTGAATGGTTCACCGAAATGCGTAAACTCGATATACGGGAGAGTACACAGCTTGCAGACAACTTTATATTTGAACATTACCTTATTCCGCGCCTTGCACCTTATAAGCTCCGCGAGATTACCTCCCCGATGATTACGAAACTACTTGCGGAACTGCTCGAAAAGGGCGGCGGCGGTGGTCGGGCGTTATACGCCGCTCGCGAAGAATTTATTAAACTGATGTACGACACCAAACCCAAACGGACGGACGGCGGGTTTAATAAAGTAGCGCGGGAAATTAACATCGGCAAAGACAATACGTTCATACGTGTAAGGTACGGGGAGAACTGTGACAAGGAAATCGCGGAAAAGGTAGCAAAGTATTACGGCGTTCCACTTCTAACGGCATTTGAAAAGAAAACCACTACAAAACCTCTTTCGGCACTATATGTATCAAAAATCACATATACATTGTCTGCTCTGTTTACGGCTTGCGTCAAGAATGGCGTTTTATTTCAAAATCCTGTTATGAACGCCACAAAGCCACGTATCGGCGAAAAAGACATACCTGCATACCTTGACAACACGCAAATACCGATATTCCTTGACGCGCTCGGCGAGCTTGATATTGATAACTCAATCCGTGTTTCCTTGACCTTAATGTTAATGCTCGGCTTGCGTAGTGGCGAAGCTCGCGGGCTTCGTTGGGTAGATGTTGATTTCAATACGGGGATTGTCAGCATTGAAAAAAATTGCGGTGATACCTTTGACGGATTAGCATTGACCGACCTAAAAACGAAACGCTCCCGGCGCAAGCTCCCGTTATCGCCCATACTTCACGATATTTTAATTGAGCATAACAAGCGGTTGAACGAATACTCCCGTTCGCTCGGTTCAATATGGCAGGATAATGGTGTTATATGCCCGAACACAACAGGCGGGTTAATGGCAAAGTCTACGCCCAACAAAGCAGTTAAACGTATCTTGACCGCAAGAAAGGAGTTACCCCGAAAACTTCATGCTCATTCATTGCGCCACAGTTTTATATCCCTGCTTATCTCAAATGGGCTTGACTTAGTAACGGTTGCCGCCCTTGCAGGTGATACGATTGAGATTATTAACAAACACTACGCACACAGCTTCGCGGAACGCCGCGCCGCCGCTATGGACGTTGTAGGGGCTTCATTCGCGACATTAACTGAAAACCATGTACCGAGTAAAGTCCTACTAATAAAATAAGGAGGGGCAGTATGCAACCCGAATATGCTGAAAACGAAGTTTACAAACTAATTGCTTCATGGGTTGAATGTTGCGGTTATAAGATTCGATACAAAGTGCGTGAAAATGAAGAAAACGCCGCATATACTCTCCCAGACGAATACGGAGAAAGTTCTATCCAAATGTACACCAACAACGAAATATATATCCAATTCGGGAAGTATTTCGGAACACCAAATTGCCATGATGATATATACACAGAAATTGGAGCTTCCAATGTTCTTGCACATGAATTAGCACATCAAATATTTACCAATGTTTCAAATAAGCCTTTTGCAAAACTTTTCAGCATAAATCCCGAATATGAAGCAAATAGGGTAATGGTCGATAATGAAGAAGCGTGTGACGCATTTGGTAATTTTCTTTACACGTTAGCAGAACGTATTATCAATGGAGCAGTAATAAATTAATCCACATAGAATAAAATAAGCCCTTGCCGATTATGGCAGGGGCTTAAATATTTGTTGGGTATTTCTGTTTATTCGTGTACACAAATTTGTACTCAAAAAGATATGAAAAATTTTGTGTACAAATGAAAAATGATGAAATGATACGCAATGGTCGAAGGGCATAAAGCGCGGTGTTGTGAGAGTTAGCGGCAAGTCGTGAAACGGCGTGAAATTTAAAATGTCATTCCCACTCCACTGTACCCGGCGGCTTCGCGGTAATGTCGTATACGACACGCCCAACACCCGGTATTTCATTTATTATGCGGGAGGCGGCGGTAGCTAGGGTTTTATGTGAAAGGGGGCAATAGGCGGCGGACATGAAGTCTTGCGAGTAAACGGCGCGGAGGGCGATGACCGTTGCGTATGAGCGTTTGCCGGCGAAAACACCGACCGCGCGGAGACCTGTGTGTACGGCGAAATACTGGTCGGGGCGGCGGCGAAGGCGCGAGACTTCGTGGCAAAAGATGGCATCCGCAAGGCGCAGGGTTTCGAGCTTTTCTTCCGTTACCTCGCCCAGTACGCGCACGCTAAGACCGGGGCCGGGGAAAGGCTGTCTGTTTATGTATGCCTTTGCCAACCCGAGTTTACGACCCGCATCCCGTACCTCGTCTTTGAAAAGCATCGAAAGCGGCTCCACAAGTTCTTTAAACCCCATATTTTTTGGCAACCCGCCGACATTGTGGTGGCTTTTGACAAGATTTGAGCCGTCCGCACCTGATTCTATAATATCGGCATAGTTTGTCCCCTGCGCAAGGAACGGGATGTTCAGCTTTGCCGCCTCCTCGCGGAACACGGCAATAAACTCGGCGCCGACAAGCTTACGTTTTTCTTCAGGATCAATAACGTGTTTGAGCTTAGACAAAAACCGTTCACGCGCGTTTACGCGGATCATTGTCAAATCCATACGCTTGAAAGCGGACTCCACTTCATCGCCCTCATTCAACCTCATAAGCCCATGATCAACAAAAACACAAACCGTACGCCCGGGTATGGCGCGCGACAAAAGCGCCGCGCACACCGATGAGTCCACCCCGCCGGATAAAGCGAGCAGCACCCGCTCACCGCCTGTTTGTGCGCGTACGATGTCGATTTGCTCCGCGATATAATTCTCTATGTTATAATTTCCTGTGGCTTTGCATATATCAAATAAAAAATTGTTAAGGATACATGATTCTATATCCGCGCCATCATTGATTTTCAGCAACGGTATGCCGAGCTTTGTAATATCAGGGTTCAAATCCTGCGCGTCATCCGTTGCTGCCGCAATAACTATGCCAATTGGGCTTATGTCTTTTACAGCCTGCCCTTTTATCGTCTCCGGCTTTATTACGGAATACACACCCGCTTGTCTGATGCTGCGGGCGATATCCTTCGCATTTCCGCCAAAATTAAGAACCAATACGGTTTCTCTCATTCCCGACACCCCTTTTTTCTTTACAATTCCAGCTATCTGTATTAATATATCTAATAGAGCCAAGTAAGTCAAGGCTTTAAAAAGAGGTTTACATGAGCATAATTGAATTATTGATTATCGCGGCGGGGCTGTCCATGGACGCGTTCGCGATAGCTGTATGCATAGGGCTTTCTTCCCGCCCGACTATTAAGAACATGATAATAGCGGGGCTTTATTTTGGCATTTTCCAGGCGATAATGCCGATTATCGGTTTTTATGCCGGATACAATTTGACGGGTTTTATTGTACAATATGACCATATAATCGCCTTTGCCCTGCTTGCGTTTCTTGGCGGCAAGATGGTTTGCTCCGGCGTAAACGGCATCCGCGGCAAAAAAACGGAGCCATTTTTTGCAATAGGCTCCGGAATGCCGCCATTTAAAACAATGCTGCCTCTCGCCGTCGCCACCAGCATTGATGCCCTTGCCATAGGGCTCAGTTTCGCATTAGTTGATGTGAGCATCTTACCGGCGGCGGCTATTATCGGCGCAACAACATTTTTCCTTTCGGCCATAGGCGTGCGTCTTGGCGGAGTTTTCGGCGCGAAAAACCGCGCCCTGGCCGAAGTTGCCGGGGGCGCGGCGCTTATTTTGATGGGTATACGTATCCTGCTGCAGCATAACGTTATCTTATAAAGTCCGCCAGGGTCATTTGCTGTATACGCGAACCCGCCATCATCGAAGCCTGATACACGGCCTCCATGGCGGTCATGTTCATTATAACCTCCAGATAGTCTATGTTTTCGTTATCTGACATCAAAGCCCTGTAGCTCAAGCGGTTCGACTCCAGCCGTTCGGTTGTAAGGTCTACCCGGATGATACGGCTGCCCAACGCGGTGTCTTCCCTCATTACCGCCGCCTGATGCTCGTCAAACCTGCCCAGCATCGCGCTGAACGCGTCATGCATATAATCCGTGAATTTTTTCTTCTCATCGGATAAATGTGCCGCAACCCTGTCATTTAATGCCTTGGCATACTCCGGGGTGCCTGGGGTAAGCGGCGGCATGGGCGGCGGCCCCGGATATCCGGCGGCAAACATCGGCCCATAGTGCAACAAAAGCGCCGATTCGGATGATAAAGTCACGTTTTCTATCATTTTAGTGAAGTTCATAATCTCGGCGTATAATGTGGGGGTGAAGACATCCTTGGCAAGGCTGTTTATCTGCACCTGCGTATTTACGCCAAATTCAAATTTAAGATGCTGCCCCTCCATGCTGAAGGTCTTTGTCGTCGGAGCCGTTAACGGGGTAAGCAGCCCGGTATGGACAAAAGTGGCGGGGTCGCCCGGATCGGGTTTGCTTACAAATACCGGATAAGGCGCAGTTCCGTCAAAATTAACATTAAACGGGGGCTGCGACAAATCACGGAGAAGGACAACCTGCCCGTTGTTTATTGTAAAATCGGTGCCCTGTCTCAGAATAATCTCATTATCATCCTCGTCACGAAGATAATCAGGGCCGACAAAAATGCGTATGTCAGGGTTTACCGTTGAGGTTCCGGCAGGCAAGGACAATTTGCCAAAATCCAGATATTCCTCGGACTCAAAATATACCTTGGGGTTTAAATCCCCGGTTTTAAGACCCTCAATGTTATAATTCACGGTAATAGCCGCATTGGGGTTACCCAGAAGATAACTTTTAACATCGTCTCCCAGGACAAGTTCGCCCGTTTCCTCAATAAAGAAAATCTGATCCGGAGCGGGGCTGTACCGGTCTTCAAGGGTTACAGGCGGCACCTGCGTGGCATCCGGCGGAGTGACTAACGTAAACGCGGGCGGCGACGTACCCGTTATAGTAACGCTAAGATTATTTATATTATTAGCGCTTGTATACGGAAGGTCTATCTTTGTGATATTATGAATCTTAGGCTGTCCTACAGGGTTGTCTTTTACATATGCCTTTGTTTCGTTCACAGCCGTCCAGTTCAAGGTTTGCGTTATGTTAAATCTGGCTTTCGGATCGTCCTGGATCATAATGGGCGGCATATCCGTGCGGTAACCGGAGAAAACATACCTCCCCGCATACGACACATTCATCTCACCGCCAATTTGTTCAGCGAAAGTACGCATTTCCGTTACTATCTTGTCCCTGTCTTCGATGGTCAGCGTATCCGTTACGCCCTGCACAAGGCGTTCGCGTATGGAATCCATCAGGTTCTGCATATTCTTGAAGCTTTCTTCCGTAACGCTCATCCATGATTTGGCCTGCGCCGCGTTACGCATGTACTGCTCCGTATCCGAAATGTTAGCGCGGAATTTCAACGCCCGGCTGGCTATGATCGGGTTGTCCGACGGGTTTTGAATCTTTTTCCCCGAGGCGAGCTGCTGGTACATAAAATCGACTTTCCGGGCGTTCCTGTTGATATTTAAAAGCATCCTGTTCATTGACATCTGGTTGGTTACGCGCATGATAAGCCTCCGGTGGTTTCTACATCCATATAGTTATTCCAATCCGTTATCAGTAGATTTATCGTCATAACCGCATCAAAACATTACACCAACCTTATCTAACCGACATTTTCTCCCTTATCATCCCCAGCACGCGCTTCTCAATACGCGATATCTGTACCTGAGACACCCCTATCGCCCGCGCTACTTCAGTCTGGGTCTTGTCCTGGAAATAACGCATTACAATGACTGTCCTGTCCTTCTTATCCAATTCGCTTATAATTTGTTTCAACGCGATGATATCAACCATATTGTCATCGCCGCCGGAATCACTGCCCAATCTGTCGATTAGGTAAATAGGCGAACCGTCGCCCTGCCCTATCACACTGTGCAGCGACTCAATCTCAAAACCGGATTCCATAGCCAGCACCAATTCCTCGGAATCCGTCTCCATTGCCGCCGCAAGCTCATCAATAGTCGGCGGCTTCCCCAGCTTTTGCTGAAGCATCAAATGCGTATAACGCGCCTTCATAGCCATTTCTTTAAGCGGGCGGGAAACCTTTATTATACCGTCGTCACGCAAGAAACGTTTTATCTCACCCAAAATCATCGGAACGGCATATGTGGAGAACTTAACGCCATACTCCGTATCAAACTTGTCAATACATTTGATAAGCCCTATAGCGCCAATCTGGTAAAGGTCATCCAGATCACAGCCGCGCCCGGAAAAACGCCTGGCGATACTCCAAATCAACCCGGCGTTTCTTTTCACAAGGCTCTCCTTGGCTTCCAAATCTCCGGCCTGCGCCATGCGCACAAGCTCAAACGTATCGTCAGTGTTCATAAACGGCGCTTACCCCCATGCCCCTATTCGGGCAGCTTCTTCATCATCACAACGGTAGTCCCCTGCCCTGGGGCCGAGGTTACGTGTATGTAATCCATGAAGTTTTCCATTACCGCGAAGCCCATGCCGCTGCGTTCCTGTTCCGGCTTGGAGGTGTAGAGCGGTTCCATGGCCTGCGCTATATCCTGTATGCCGATACCGTTGTCTACCACCTCTATGTACAGTTCACGCCCGTTCAGGCGGCAGTTCAGGTGGACAAACTCGTCCAGGCCCTTGTTTTCGTACCCGTGTATGATGGCGTTGGTAACGGCCTCGGAAACGGCGGTCTTTATTTCCATTATCTCAGAAATAGTCGGGTTAAGGCCCGTAACAAAGGCGGCGGCCACTGTGCGCGCAAAACTCTCGTTTGCTGAAATCGCCCGGAAACTCAGCTGCATTTCATTATTCAGCATATGCTTATCATTATCCATTGTTTTTATTGACCCTCCGCATTTTGCAAAACATCCTCAACGCTGGCGTAACAAGGGATTATACGCGCCAGACCCGAGACTCCGAATATCCGCCCAATCTCGCCGCTTATATTTATGGCGTAAACCTTGCCGCCCAGCTTGCTAAGCTCCCTGTACCGCCCTATCAATATGCCGATGCCCGAGCTATCCATGAATTCGACGCGGGAAAAGTCAAAAATCAAATTTCGCGCCTTGCTGCGCGCGAAAGCCTTTTCTATTTTTTGCCGTATGCCCAGCGACGTATGGTGGTCGATCTCGCCTACGGGCGCGGCTATCAAATACCTATCCCGTTCTGAAAAAATGATTTCCATGCTGACCCTCCAAAATAATATCTTATTCCAATAATATACATTTATGTTAATAAAATCAAGTTAAACTTACATACGTTTTTTGACAAAAGAAAACAAAAACCCCTCTGCGCGGACAGAGGGGATGTTGATACCGTTATATTCTTATTATTCCTTTCGTCCGCCATTTGCCGAATTTATATGCGCAAAAGCCATAAACCCCCAGGCTGAACCAAGCGACGAGCGTACCATAGAAAATACCTTCGGGCCTTCCTGTGTAGTGGACAAAGAGATAAGCGACGGGTACGCGTATGGCTATAGTGGTAATAAACGACGCCCACATCGGCGTCATGGTGTCGCCCGCGCCGCGAAGAACGCCCCAGTATACATTCGCGAAAGCAAGCGTTATATATCCGATGGACAAGATGCGTAAAATCGATACGCTCGTATCCATGATTTCCTCGGTGCTGGTGAAAAGGCTTGACAATTGCCTGCCGAAAATCAATATAGCCGCCACAACAACAACGCAGGTGCCTACAGAGATAAACGCGCATTGCCTTGTGGCCTGTTTTACCCGGTCAGGCTTACCCGCACCCATATTTTGCCCCGTAAACGCCATAATCGCGTTACTGAACGAGAATGCGGGCATTATTACATAACCGTCAATCTTCATGACAATGGTATTGGCGGCCATAAAACTCGCGCCAAAGCTATTTATAAGCGATTGCAGCATTATCATCGCTACCGAAAAAACAGCGTGTGACGCGCCGACCGGAAGCCCCAGCCTTACTACCTGCATAACGTATTTTTTAGTTGGTATAAGGTATTTGAACCCCATGTCGAAAACGTCCTGCATTTTCATCAGTCGGCGCAGACAGAGCAAACCGGACAAAAGCTGGCATATTACCGTCGAAACAGCCGCTCCGGCAACTCCCCAGCCAAAGAAGCCAACAAAAAGCACATTTAAAACCGCGCTTGTCACGGAGGCTATTACAAGGTAGATGAAGGGCGAAAAGGAATCCCCCAAACCGCGGAGTATTCCGGAGAGAATATTGTATGAAGCAACGCCGATGCTGCCCCACAGCATAATGTTTATGTATGTAACGCTCCAGTCAATGATTCCCTCGGGGGTGTTCAACAGGCGTAATAGCGGCCTTGTGCCCAGAGGGGCGAAAACCGACAGAAATGCCACAACAATAATTGTGAGCGTGATACAGGCTCCGACGGTGTGCGACAAATCCTCGCGGCGTTTTGCCCCAAAATATTGGGAAACCATTATGCCCGCACCGGACGAGACGCCGATAAATAAAACCAACAGCATAAAAAACAAAGCCATAGTGCCGCCCACGGCGGACAGAGCGTCGTCTCCAATATAATGGCCCACGACGATTGCGTCAACTGTACTGTAAAGCTGCTGGACGATGTTGCCAATCAGCATCGGCACGGTAAAAATCAACAGATTTTTCCAAGGCTTGCCAACCGTCATGTCCTTGGCGGAGAATAATGTTCGTAATCGCACGCGGCGCACCTCGAATATTCTAATATTTGTCTACTGCCGTAACCACCTTTTTAAATTCCCCTCGCAATAGATATACGGAGATTTCATCCAAAAGGCTGTTTGCCGCATGGGGCCATATTTTTTGTTTTAAATCGTCCAGCGCTGTTTTTGCGGTTTTTTTATTAAACACTTCACATGCCGCTTTTATTTCATTCAATTTAACACGCAGATAAGCCATATCGTCTTGGGAAACTTCGATGGGAGCATCTGCCTCCGCCCGCTTAAATCTCTTGATTAATAATTTAAGCTCGTCCATAAAGGCCGGGGTTTCGGATAATATTACGGATACCTCTCCATTATCGCCTGCCTGCTCTAATTTGAACGCGGTGCCTGAAAGCTCCGTTTCGCCTATATTATTAAGAGCGCTTTTCATGCCGTGAACCGTTGTCGCGAACAAATCCATATCAGCATCTCCGGTGCTATTCAGGTTAATCATTACTTCGTCCAATACATTCAGCGCATTTTCAATATCCAGCACAACCGCCGCCGCCAGCTCATCATGCGCCGCTTTATTATGTATTATTTTTTGACCCGACGCGGTTTGCCTGCTCATTTCCCGCCGCACCGCCTCGACTACCTCCAATGGTTGTTTGTCTCGTATCAAACGGTTCAAGGAAGCATTCAGCTCACGGATATCAATCGGCTTTGATATATAGCCGTCAAAACCGTTAGACAGAAACATCTCCGCCGACCCAGCCACGGCATTTGCCGTCAGCGCCACGATAGGGCGCTTATACCCCATAACGCGAAGCAATCCCGTTGTCTCAACCCCGTTCATTTTAGGCATAATATGATCCATGAAAATAATGTCATACGTACCGCCGTTCCTGACCTTATCCACAGCTTCGTAACCGCTTGCCGCCGTTTCGATTTTCAGGCCATAGGGCAGCATCATGCCTTTCGCCACGTACAAATTGGATTCAACATCATCTACGATCAGGACGCTGCCGTATGGCATATATTCATGTACAATCTGCGCCCTATTCAATTTAATGGTATTTTTGAAACGGCTGCTGCGCAGCCTTTCGGCAAGTTCAACACCGCACACGGCCGAACCGATCCGCTTCTGCGGAAGGCGTACGGTAAATACAGAACCTTTACCCAGCTCACTCTCAACGAAGATCTCGCCGCCCATCGTATCAAGCAGCCTTTTCGTAATGCTCATACCCAGGCCCGTGCCGACAATGTCGCGGTTGAAATCAATATTAAAGCGCGTGTACTCCTCAAACAGCTCGTTAATCTCTTTCGCCGACATCCCCTGCCCGGTGTCGCGCACTTTTAAAATAAGGATACAGCCCGTATGCGCTTTAGATTCCGTTGCGGATGGCTCTTCCAAAATCTCCGCGGAAACCGACAGCTCTACCTCGCCTTTTTCGGTATACTTAAACGCGTTGGAAAGAATATTATTCAATACCTGCTTGATGCGCATCTCGTCACCGTACATATCAAGCGGCGTCCGCTCATCAATCTTTAGATTGAATTCAATGGGCTTGCTTTCGTACCGCAGGAGGTTCAGCTGCATCGTATCGTATAAAAGACTCGGAATATCATAATGGGCAGGCATAAGCTCCAGCTTGCCGGCTTCGATTTTGGAAAGGTCCAGTATATCGTTTATAATATTGAGCAGTAAATTCCCCGAGGTATATATCGTGTTGAACGCTTCCTCCGTCTCCGGTGAATTGCCGTCTTTTTGCAATTGAATTTCAGCCGTCCCAATCACCGCGTTCATAGGCGTCCTTATCTCATGGCTTATATGCGACAGAAATTCGCTTTTGGTTTTATTGGCGGCTTCGGCTTCCATGCGCTGGTTTTCCGCCTGTTCCTTCGCGCTGACCAGTTCGGTTATATCAACGGCAAGCTGCAGATGTACCTTTTTACCGTCGGGCCAGTCGATATACCTATCGGAATGGCGGACATACCGGTCCAATTCAGGCAGGTACTCCTCCCAAACAACAGTTTGATCCGGGTTTTTTTCAAGCTCAATGCACGGGCAATTATAGCACATACTGTCACGGCCGCGGAAAACCTTATAGCAATGCTGCCCGAGCGCGGAATCTCCCTCAATGCCAAAGAAACTCTTTAATTGGTCATTAATAAAGAGGATCCTGCTGGTTCCGGGGGCAGTGGTGTAGATTTGCCCGTCGATATTGTTAAGTATATTCTCCAATGTACTGAGAGAGTTATTTTTAACTTTTGTCGCTTCCTGCGCTTCGTCTACCGCGTCTGTCAAATCGTTTATCAGGTTCTTTGTTTCCGTCATATCAATTGCGCAGTTCAGGAAGCGCATGGCATTGCCGTCCTCATCCCGTATCGCTTTGCCTATGGTGTGTAAATAGACATATTCGCCGTCTTTCCTTCTCACCCGCAGTTCCGTGTCCAGCGAAGACTCTCCGGTCTTATCAAACATATGCTCTGAAAAAATTTTAAAGGTTCTCTCCTGATCGTCGGGATGCACCAAAGAACCCCAGCTGCCAAGGCTGTTTGGCACCGCATCACCATCCTCTATTCCCAGAAGGTTTAAATATTCTTCGGACAATACGGCGGGATTTGCGGGATCAAGGGGGTTATCCCCGCTTAAATCCATGTCCACCATACCAATATTCGCGGCCTTCATCACCAGATTCAATTTAAAAAGCTGAAGCTCATTTTCCGCGCCGGCGGCTTCGGCTTCTTTCCTGCGCCTTTCCGCCTCGTTAATCAGGTTATTAATTTCCGTCATGTCGATTAATGCGCCCGCAACGTGAATGGGTTCGCCGTTTTCATCCCGTATAGTATCGCCGCAGTCGCGGAAATACGCGTATTCGCCGTTTTTCTTGTACATTCTGTATTCTATATCGTAAGGGGTTTGCCCGGTCTTGTCCATTATATGTCTTTCAAAGCAATCAACGATTTTACCGGCATCGTCGGGATGGATACAGTCAGTCCAGCTGCTGAGTATGTTTGGGAAATCATTTATGCCGGTATAGCCCAGCATATGTCTTAATTCATCAGACCATGTAAAGGCATTTTTCGGGTTAACGGGGTCGTCTCTAACGACCTCCATATCCCATAAGCCGATCTTTGTGGCTTTAATCATCAAATCCTGCTTCATTAGCTGCAGCTCGTTCTTAAATATCGAATCCTTCGTTTCCGATATATCAATCAACGCGCCCGAAATATGTACGGGATTGCCGTCCTCGTCGCGGATTGTCTCGCCGGTACCGCGGTAATAGGCATATTCGCCGTTTTTCTTTAACAGCCGGTGTTCAATGTCAAAAGTAGATTCCCCTGTCTTGTCAATCAGATGATTATAAAATTCCGTAACCGCATTCTCCTTGTCGTCGGGATGCAGACGGTCGCTCCAGCTGCCTAACAGATTCGGGAAATCGTTTTCATCCGTAAATCCCAGCATTTGCTTGAACTCGGAGGAGGACTCGGCATGGTTTCGCGGATTCATCGGGTCGTCTTTCACAACCTCCATGTCCCACAAACCGATTTTCGTGGATTTAACCACCATATTTAATTTCGCAAGCTGCAGCTCGTATTCCATGGCCGCGTCTTCAAGCAAATCGTTTTGCCGGTTTATCTGAGCCGTCATCCTGCGGTTTCTGTAAAGGAACATCGCTAATAAAACCAAAACAGCCGTTGATAAAATAATGCCGCCTATCAGCCATGGACGCTGCCCCTCCGCTATTATAGCGCGGTAATCATATGTCCTTTGAATCCATTGCATAGCGATTCCGTCAATATCAGTCATACGCAGGGCTTTGTCAACAATTGAGCTAAGAACGGCCTGATCCCCGGCAAAAGTTATCCTGCTTACCAGGGGGTGGTTAAACACCATGTTCGCCTTATAACCCGGAAGCTCCTGAAAATGGGTCAGATGCAGAACCCTGCGCTGCCCCGTCATTACCATATCCACCTCGTCGCGTATCAGCGCTTCAAGGGCTTCATCAATGCCGTCGAATACAACGGTGTTCATGTGGTTGGGAAACCACTGGTTAAACAAATTATAATGAATCGTACCCCGTGCCACACCCACCTTCACATGCAGTATCTCATTCAACGTAACATTGCGGAAATCCGATTTGGATATGAGGGCTAGATTATCATCCAGCAAGACATGCTCCGACCAGATAAATTGCTCCTCACGTTCTATCGCCCAGGCAAGGTTAGGCAGAAGCAAAGCGTCCCCGTCCTCAAGCATTTGATATATAACCTGCATGTTCGCGGTTTCGTCGTGAGCAACCGCAAAGGACAACCCTGTAAGCGCGGTTATCTCATCCAACACATCAAAAAACACGCCCTGCCACTCGTTTTTACGCGAATCCCAAAAGCTGAGGGGGTAATTTGTATTAAAAGCCGCTATCGGTATAACGGGATTGCTGGCGATGTACGCGCGCTCGGTTTCGTTAAGCAGCAAAGACATCGCGTATCTCCTGTAATCCTGGTACCCCTTATTGTATAAATAGTTCAAATAGGGCATAGCGCCGTTTCTCTGCGCTTTTTTTATAACAGAAATAATTGGCTCCAGATCCGGGTTTGCCGTCGCCACAGAAACCGGATTGAAAAGAAGCGGGAAAAAATCCTCAAAAATTACATCGCCGTATTCGATAAAATATATGTCCGCTACGCTTGTAGTGATATAAGCGTCGGCTTCCCCGCGCTTCATGATTTGATAAGCCTCCGCGTCATTCCTTGCCCACACGGGCTCATATGTACCGGGTTCCAAAACCGTGTCGGCAAAATCCTTCAAGGGGGTATTTTCTATAAAAACGTACCTTAGCGGGCGCTCCTGCAGGATTTCATCGAAACCGCGGCTGCCTTTGAGCCGCACCGTTACGAACTGCCGCTCGGCGATGGTGTCGGTCATATTATACATCAGCATACGTTCTTCGGTGGGCATTACATTGCCCGAAAAATCAAGCTCTCCGCTGCTTAATCTTGCAAACAGCTCAAATGGCGGGTAAATATGGGGCGTAAAGGTGACATCGAACAGTCCGGTCAGCCATTCGCAAACAAGTGCGGCATATCCGCTGACCTCGCCCTTTTCATTTTCAAAGGCTTCGGTGGTCAATATCATTCCGTAAGAAAAAGAGCCGCGTTCTCCTTGCAGCGTTTCGATGGCCGCGATTTCCTGCGTTGTAATTCCCGGTATATCCCGGAAAGAACTGAACGGGGATTCAGAAACGGGAGCTCCGCTTATACTCCCGGAATTTTGCGCGCAGCTTGAAAAAATTGCCAATAACAGTATGGCGGCAAGCGTCATACTAATTATTTTCCAAAACCTTAGCATCTCGTTCTTCCTCCCGGTTTAATATTTATGTATTATTTATGTATTTTTACAGTCACACTCCGCCACGATATTTTTAAACTCACTTTCACAATTAAGGAATATATTAACAAACTCAGGATCAAATTGCGTACCGCTTCCGTTTTTGATGATTTCAACCGCGTTCTCGTGGGTAAACGCTTTTTTGTACGGCCTGTCCGATACAAGCGCGTCATAAACGTCGGCAATCGCCATCATGCGTCCTTGCATCGGAATTTCGTTTCCCTTCAAGCCGCGCGGATAGCCCGTACCGTCCCAGCGTTCATGGTGGTTTCCGGTGAAAAGCTTGGCATTTTGCAAAAAAGATTCATCACCTGATTCGTTTATTATATCGTCAATTATTTTTTCTCCCTCAATAGTGTGGGTCTTTATTATATCAAATTCCTCCGCGGATAATTTACCGGGCTTATTAAGTATTAGGTCCGAAACAACGATTTTGCCCAAATCATGCAAACGGGCCGCCGAAATGACGACATCAAAATCCCATTTCTTCAGTTCGTCACAATACATGCTCCGTTCACACATGGTATTTAACAGTATCTTGAGATACGCGGCGGTGCGTTGTATATGCCGGCCTGTAAGCTTGTCCCGGTTTTCCACCATATTTGCCAGTACGGACGCCATGCTGTTTTGCAGCCTTAAAAGTTTTTGGGTCCGCAGTTCAAGCATTGTAGTCCGTTCGCGTATTATATTTTCCATATCCAAATGTGTTTTTATGCGGTTAAGAAGTACCGGGCCGGAAAAGGGCTT
Organism: Defluviitaleaceae bacterium; assembly: GCA_009780415.1. GTDB lineage: Bacteria > Bacillota > Clostridia > Lachnospirales > WRAX01 > WRAC01. The sequence continues at coordinate 80,691 of WRAC01000002.1, forward strand.
CGCGATAAAATCCACCACGCCCATCTCAAAGCCAAGGGCCTCCGTAGCGGCGTCGATCTTACTTGTCAGAAATATAACGGGGATTTCTTCATACCGCTTGTCGTTTTTTAGCTGCTGCAAAGCATCAAACCCGTCAACCCCCGGCATCAATATGTCCAGTAATATCAGATCGGGCGCAACATTTTCGAGGAGCTCGAACATGATTGGAGCGGACGCAAGGGTTATCACATTATACCGGTCCGATAATGTCTCCTCCGCCGCTAACAGGTTTACGCTGTTGTCGTCAACCACGAAAATTGTTTTCATCCCGATCCCCAATCCCCTCTTCAGCTTTCACCGCATTGAATTATTATACCATTATCATCAGGAGTTGTCCAGCATACGATTTTTGCAAAAGAGATATTATATCTACGAATAAAAAAAGCCCGCTGGTTTCCCTGCAGGCAATTCGACTATTTTCAAGCATTTCCGCTTTTTTGTAATAAATCCAAACGCTCCATCTCGCAATAAGGAATAATCAGGTTTGTGACCTCCTCGGCGGTTATCCCAAGGTTGCATTCGCCTGGGTCATGCCCCACGCCGCAGTTGCCGCATGTGCGGTATTCGCCGCATTCCAAGCAATTTTTAAAGCCCTTTTCCTCAAAGCAGATAAAAGTTTTTTTATAACAACCCTGCTTTCCCTCACAAACGCCTTTTGAATAATCCGTATCGCCCCAATCCTCATCGCCCGTATAGTAACAGTGGCGGGTCATAACATTGAATTTTTCGCTGCCCGAGAAATCATTCCTGTTATGTACCTTATTTACCAGACACAAATCACAGCGGATGCCGCTTGGGTATTCGTCAAGGTCTGCGTCAAGCTGTTCCTTAGGGCGGCGCATACCGGCAGCGGCGGTTTTATCCAGTGCATCGAAAACATCGTTTAACGCGTGATCGCCGGTTATCCGGAAATCATACCCCGCTGCGCTCATATGAAAAACGCCGTCGTCAAGGGTGATGGCGGCTAATTTTTCATCACCGGATTTAAAAACAAGCGTCGCCTTCCCGTCCCAGATTTCGTCCGCCACATAGAAAAACCGGATATGCCCGAGAGCTTTGAAAAACGCCGGGTACGCGCCCTTCAGCAGTGGTTCCAGATGCTTCGGCGGTGTCAGTATTCTCCCGTCTACAGAAAATAAAGTTGTCATAAAATATCCTCCCGTTAAGCTTTTTGGCAGGCAGGACATATAAATGTAGACGTGCTGCCTGTTTTTATTGAAACAATCATTTCTCCGCAAACCGGGCAGGGCTGGTTTTCCTTATATCCCACAAGGAAATGATCGGTTGTGAACCCGCCTTTCTCCCCGAAAAAATCGTTCTCGTAGGAAAACGAGCCCAAATCGCGCGAGAAGTTAAGCAGCTCCGTAATGCTGCCATACAACAGCTTAATTTCATCCCCGCTCATATCTGAGATTTTCTTTTGCGGATGCAGACGGGCCTTGAAAAGTATATCGTGCATATACATATTGCCGATGCCGCCGACATTCTTCTGGTTCATAAGGAAAGCCTTGATCTGCGTCTTCTTGCCTTTTAAAATGGAGGTGAAATAGTCAAGCGTAAATCCTTCGTCAAATGGATCCATCGCTATACCGCCTGTATTAGGCTCCGACTCAAGTTCTATGTCCGATGCGAGTAAAAATTTACCGAACCACCAAAAACGGGCGGTATACCCTCCTCCATCGGTAAAGAGCACCTTAATCTGATATTTCTCAGGCTCGTTTTCCTCATTCTCAAAGAATAAAATATCCGCGCCCATGCCTAGGGACAACAGTATATTTTCGCCGTTGTCAAGGGACGTAATAATCCATTTTCCTTTGTTCCGGGTGCCGGTAATCCGCGCGTACCCGGTGCGTTTTTGAAATTCTTCGGCCGGGATATTCGCGCATTTTTCCTGCAGCAATGTGACCGTTTGGATTGTCTTTCCGTACAGGGTTTCTTTCATTTGTCCCGCAAGCTTCGCGATTTCGGGCAGTTCAGCCATTTTGCACCTTCTCCTTTTCATTAGTTATCCGTATCGGTATAAATATATCCTGCTGGTATCGGTCTTGTTTAACGGCGATATCCCAAGGCAGGATTTCCTCGATCATTTCATCGCGGTTCAATTTACCTTCCGCGTCAGCGTCAAGTTTATACTCCCCGCTTCCGTTAATCCAATCCCTCAGCAGAATAAATATGTCGTCCATATATTCCACATATGAGCTGGCGACGGCGTATAACCCGCCCGCAAGAATTTCATCGGCATATACCGTCGCGTTCTCATAATCCCAAGGGATTTTAATAAGCATGACCCACTCATCCCCCGGCTCCTTGCGGTAAAAGCAATTCCGCAGTCCGGGGTTTGGTAAAAATCCATATCCCGCAAATAAATTCTGCATTTTATCCGCGTCCAGATTTTCCGCCTGCCCTGTTTTAAAGCGGGAGGTCAGCATACGCATTGCCGGCAGCCGGATAATCCGCACATCGTGCAATCCCAGTGCTTCACGGCTGATTTCCGACAGCTTATCGTACGTGACCGGCTCGTTTTTATCCGCTGAAACAAGCCTCTTTTCCGTCTCTTCGTACAATAGGGTTATGGCTGATATTTTTTTAATGCCGCTTATCAGCATTTTATGAAGAAAATCATCCACAAGCCGCCTTAATTCGGATAACGCAGAAATTTCCGTGTCCAGCGACTCAAGCTTGTCCACAAACGCTTGAATCAGCGCCGCTGTACTCTCGCTCTTAAAGATAGCGGCTATATCCTTAACGGGTATTTGCAACTTGCGCAGGACAATAATCTGCTTCAGCCGCTCCAGAGCGTCGGCATCATAATACCTAAGCGCCTTATTGTCAAGCCGGCTGCTCCATAAAATCCCCATCTCCTCATAATATCTCAGCGTCCTGCTGGATATACCGAAGCTTCCGGCAACATCATTTATTTTAGTTAATCCCAAAAAACCACCTCGAGAGTATTATACATGTTGACGCAGCGTCAATGTCAATAGTTTTCTGAAAACAAAAAACTCTTGCGGCGTAACCGTTGTTTCGCAAGAGTTCTGTATAAAACCTCCGCCGGCTGGCCAGCAATGTCCCGGCAGATATCGGAGCAGCTAGCAAAAACCGCCGGGGCGGAAGCAATCCGCATCTGGTTTCCTGCCGCCCAGCTTTAACTTTTATTTATTTTCAATCTCCATTTCCATCCCCGCGCCTTCCCACTTATGCGGCCGCTGCGCAAACCCCAGCTTTTCGTAAAAGCCTTCCTTGCCCTGGGCGCACATAAGAAAGAGGGAATGGTAACCCTTGGGGCCATTTTCCTTTATATACGCGATAAGTTTTTCAACCAAAGTCCTGCCGATGCCCTTGCCTTGATATTCCGGCAAAACAAAAACATCAACAATACACCAGAATATCGCCCCGTCGCCAATCAACCTTGCCATACCGATATGACCGCCGTCCTGTATGGCTGAAACGCAATACAGGGAGCCTCCGACAGCCCGCTCCGCCTGTTCCTTTGTTGTTTCGTCCTGAGCCATCTTATCCATAAACATAAGGTAATCGCCCGGCGTCATTATATTATCTTTATATTGTATATTCATTTTAATACCTTAACAGATACCGGGCATCGTCCTGCAAAAATCCGGCGATCATTTTGCGTAGGGGTGCGGCGCGCATCAAGCGGGCCGCGGCGTCACCGAAAGCTCCCATGGCAAGAATACCTTGCGACAGGGCCGGGGCTTCCAGCTTGACGAAGGTTTCCGAGCCCAACCGCGCTATGTGGTAATGCTGAGGGGTGTACAGCCGGTATCCCTCTTGATTTATCACATACCTGTCCCTTTTGTCCGGGGAAAGCGAGCCCTCCGCGCCGTCCCATTCCTCGCAGCCGTGAATAAACGTATTCCGCGAAAAGTTTACGCCGATCAGCAGGATCTGCGCATTCCGCTCCCATAATTTGTAATAAGCTCCTTCTACGCCGCAGGGTGAGGCGATGCGCTCCTCACCGGACACAAATTCCTCCGCGCCTACTCCGAAAGCCGCTACAGAATGGCTGGAATGCAAGGAACGGCAAACGCCCGGGCGTTTGCGGAACATCTCCGTCAGCGCGCCGACACAGCTTTGGGTATGCAAGACATCCATGACAGGGTTTTTATCGTTTACGATATCCCTATCCCATGTGTGGCTGGGCAGCACCAGCAACCCCGGTTCCATATACTCCATCAAAGCATCCAAAACCGCGTCCCCGCGCCCTTCAACCTCGCCGATTGCCTTATATGACAGGTGTACCTTCAGCGTCCCGCGCGGGTCTATGCCCATTTTTGCCAATTGATTCAATAAATCTTGTTTCGTATACATGCTCTCTCTCCATTATTTCCTTACAGTCCCTTAATTGCGTCATCCCCTGTTAAAACACTTGGCTACAGCATGGCAAATGTCGCAGGCACTGTAATAACCCGATGTATCTATCATTATTTCATTCGCCGCCGCGCAGTTCAGCAATTCTGAAACACCGCCGTTAATGACGGCGCGCATACCACAGTGTTCATAGGGATTATAACGTAAAACCACATCCATGATATCTTCTATATAGATATTGCCGATTGAAAAACCGCAAATCATGACATCACCGTTTGGAACGATTGTGAGCGACGATATTTCGGTTAAAGGCTCCGTGTGAGGAGCGAAGCCGCATTTTAAGCCAAGGTTTATTTCCGATACATCGAAGTACTCCCGTAAATAACGCGCCGAGTTACCTCCAAGAAAGACATTGTTGCCCTGCCCTGCCGCGATGTTTAAACCGGAGAATCTTTCAAGGATCTCCTTTGTCCCGGCGTTGTACGGATTCTCATGTTCCTCATCCACAAGCCACGCCGGATGCAGGAACACGCCGGGAATTTGCGCTTCGGTTATATCCTTTGCAAATTGGTAAACCGGTTCAATGGGAATATGTTCCTGATGAAACGCGTCAACGGAAAGCATTATGTTATTAACGCCCGCATCAGCCAAGGCACGGGCGACAAGCCCGCTCTTCTCCGCACTGTTGGTGAAGTACCCGTTGGTTATAATCTGGCGCGCGTTTATTCCGCACACCGCGGCGGTTTTATGTATTGCAGCCGTTACCTCGGGATAATAGAGCGGTTCGCCGCCAAAGGTCATAACGGATGTTATATCATAAGCGGCGCTAAGTTTCCTTACCGCCTCGGCAGCGTAATCGGAAAGGACATGATGATGCGAACCGGGCTTATTTATCTCGCCGCCAATCTGGCAGTGCTTGCATTTGCCCCCGCATTGCCAGGTGACAATGAATTCAATGCGTTTAATGTCCATATACTTCGATAATCCGGTTTTCATAACAACCTCACTCAAATACCAAATTAAAATTCTTTCTTAACAGTAAAAAGATGTGTCTTAACGCTTTTTTCGTCAATGAAAGAGAAGAATTCGCGGGTAAGCGCGCTCGTGCCGCTTGCTTCAAACGCGTTGTTAGCGTCGTCCATTGATTCCCAAGTAAGCAAATCAGCCCACAACCCGCCTTCAATAAGCTGTTTCCACGAGATAAATCCCTTTTGTTTGGATATAAACTCACTGTGCAATTTTTCCGACGCAAGAAGAAATTCTTGCTCGGATGCTCCATCCGCAAGATTAAACGATATAAACATAACAACATTGGACATAATAAACGCTCCCTTTTAAAATGATTATAATTATATCATAAATCCGATTCGTCCGCAATTATTTTGATAACGGCGCGCTTTCTTAGGTGTATACGTATCTAATTAATAATATCCGCGTGGATTTTTACCGGTTTATCGGCTGGCATGTTTATAATTAAATGCCCGTCTTTCATTTCTGCGTTTTCCAATTCTTCGCCTTCGCCTTCAAAGGTCAGCACATTCGCGCGGATTATCTTTAAATCGGTTGCGCATTTATATTTCATGGCTCCGCCGTTTAGGGAATATGCCAAGTATCCGTCCCCTTTCGGGCTGGGCGCAAATGTGGTCCAATCCTTCGCTACCGTCGTACCGTGGGCTATTATTTCGTATTCCATTTTGCCCTCGTTAACGGTTATACGGCAGTCGTTTGTATACACAAGGGTAATTGCGCCGTTTTCTTCGATATAATCCTCAAGGTACTCGTCCTCAAATAACCCCAGCGGCATTTGCATAAGATACAGCCATTTAATGAATTCATAGGGAAGCGCGTCGTCATATTCAAAACGGTATCCGCCGGCGGTAAGCAGGCTTTTTAAAAAAGACGCGCGGCTTGTGCAATTCAAACTGCAATAGCCGATGGTGCCGTGGTACAGGGCGTTCATCATGGGGAAAAAACGCTCGTTTTCATAATATATACTGCCCATTTCAGTCCGCGTACTGACCGCGTATCCCATAATGCCAACATATGGCTGCACCAGCGACTCGCTGTATACATCCATACCGTATTTATTATATTCCTCGATAATCTTATGCTTATAGGAACAAGACGTATGCGCCGATGACGGGTACGCCGGGTTAAAATCCCACCTCAGCACCTCCGACGACATTACGTCAATATAACCCGTCCGCCGCGCGCCGTAGGTTTCCATCATTTTCTTAACGCGTTTCCGCATTTCGCCGCTCTCATTGTAATTCCTCTGGCCTACCGCCACGGACTCGCCATCCGCCCAAATCCAACCCTTCCACGGCTTTCCGTACATATCAAGAGCTGCGAACTTCATGTCTACGGTTGTTGTATCGTAAATGTCGTCGTAATTTTCATATAAAGATATGTCCGTGTTGTACGCGGGGGCGTCTTGTATGACCCTGCGCAACTCGTTCAGCGTACCGGCCCGGGGATCAACTGTAAACACATCGAAGCAGAGGTTTTTGCTCTCATCGCTTTGCCTGTGGTAACCGTACAGGAACGGTATTTGACGGTAGCCGTCCGTGATGTTGTACAGTTTTTTTATCTCCGCTAATATATTTTTGGTTTTGACGCCTTTAGACAAGCGCGTGATTTCGTAGGGTGATTCCTCGCTGATCTGCCATTCGTGCGGCTCCGGCCCTTGTGTGCTGTAAACGGTGTAATGAATGGCTTGCTTATGTATATCCCGGTATTTGCTTCTTTTAAGATTCCGCCTGATATACTTGCAAAAGGAGAGCCAGCCCGGTTTCCCGTATTCGCCGGCAAAAACGGAAACCTCGATGGGGCTTTGGGGAACGGTAATGGATTTTATGTTGCCAGCCCCGCAAACCTTTATGGCTATACCGGAACCCATGGAAAGGTATTTATTATCCCCATAACCCTCCACCGCGCTGTATATTTTATTATCCAGGCAAAAATCCTCCAGTATAACCACGCCCCTGGAATCATAAAGCGCGGCTGCGTTATGCACATCGTAATTCTTTGCGTACCGCGCGGGGTGATTGCCATGCGCCGCAACCTCGCGCCCGCCGCCCGCTAAGTCGGCCATTCGCGCCTCGTTACCGCTTAGACAGGCAAGGCTGTAATACCTTATTTCAATCAATTCAAAATTACCGTACTCCTGATATCTATCCACATTTATATACGCCGTATTTTGCCGGACTGTGAAGCTTATCTCAAATTCGGCGGCAACCGCGGCGTTAACGGAGACCTCACACAGATATACCGCACTGCCGTCTGTAACAGTTTTAAGTTTATAGCTAACCTCCACATTTTTCATATAACTGTAATACCTTGTATCGGAACCGTAATCCCGCAGCATTATTTCGGGCGGAACGGGATCGAACTCCGTTTTGAAGTCTTTGTAAGCGTATGCGACGGCTGCGGGCATTTCCTTGTGCAGGGAAACCTGAATTTTATCTCCAATAGATACGATATCGCGGGAAGAAGCGTTCTTCGATGCAAAATCAAAGGGGGCTGCCTTGTTAACGGATACGGTAAAGGGTTTTTGAAGCAAATCGACAACGGCCCTTCCCCAGCCCCAGCTAATATCTATAGAACCTATATATTGCCTGTAAACCGCCGTTTCATTTTCACCCAAGAATCTGACAGGCACGCCGTCTTTATCGCAGAAACCCAAATACAGACCGAACTCGCCCGCCCAATAATCGGCGGCGGGCGCTTTGTATAAAAAAGTAACGGGTGCAGTCTCATTTTTACTTAACCGGTTGATTTGCGGCGCGTATTCGCCTATCAGACGTTTCTTTTTGCAAATATTCTCCGGGATGCGCTGGTACCCGAACTCAAAATCCAGGAAGGGGAAAGTCTCCTGATCCGGGCACCCCTCCGCCGTGTTCTGCCAATTTCCCGTGATAAATAAGCAATCCCTCGGGCTGAGCAAATGCGCGGATATATAGACATCGATCAGCTTTAACATGTTAGGGCCCCTTTCTTAAAAGATTGAGTGTGGTTATTAACTCATCCCCGGAAATAATGGATGGCTTTTCGTTCTTTCTTATACAGTCCATAAAATAGCGGATTTCGTTATAATAGCCGGATGTGTTCGCCACATTGATTTCGGAGCCTTCAAAATTCGCTGTCATAACGGGGATTACAGGCTCCCCGCCGTTGGGGTACAATGTCAGCGTGTCCCTGCTAAAGTCCGCAAATCCCCTCTCAAACAGGGCTTCGTAACCCATTTGGAAAGGCATCGCGTTGTTGAACCAAGCCGCCTTTGCCCGGACTCGGGTTCCTTCGTAATGGCAAGCGGTTTCCACAAAATGCCCGGCGCTTCCGGTTATTTCATAATAGTCGCTTTTCCCCGGCGCGCCCAGCAGCCAAACCATAAAATCAATGTCGTGGATATGCAGGTCGAAGGGTACCAGGCCGCTTTTTTCCTTATCCATCATCCAATTCCGCCAGCTTGACATCGGGCGCTGCCCCAGGCGCCACATATTTAAATCCAGAAGTTTACCGTAATCGCCGCCGTCAACCGCGTTTTTAAGCCATATATATTCGGGCCAGAAACGCAGCACATGCGCCGCCATAAACATGACATTGTTGTCGCCGGCACATTTTAACATCGCCTTAACATCGTCAGCGCACAATGCCGCCGGCTTTTCCGTCAATACATGCACGCCTTTTTCCATAACCGCAACCGCGTGTTGGAAATGAAGATAGCTTGGGGTGCATATATCCGCAAAATCCGGTTTTTCCTTTGCCAGCATTTCATGTATATCCGTATAGGGCCGCGCTCCGCATTGGGACGCTTTTTCCAGTATCCTTGACTCTTCCGCGTCCACCAAAGCTACAATCTCCGCGTCGTCCATGTCCCGGATCAGGTTGTAATGTGTGCTGCCCATGCCGCCCAAACCTATTATCGCGACTTTCACTGCGGTTCCTCCTTTATATGGGATTGCGGGTCAACTCCGCAACGACGCGACGAGTTTACGAAGCAAATCCTTGGCGGCAACAATATCGCGCCTTTGCCGCTCGCCGGATATCTCCCGCTCTATTGTCAACGCGCCCGTATAACCCAGGTTATGCAAGGTTTCGACAAACAGCGGTATGTTGACGCGCCCTGCGCCAAGCGGCTTTTCTTCACCCAAGGATACGCCGTCGGTGGGATATTCGCCGTCTTTGGCGTGTACGCCGTTTACGTATTTTCCTATTATTGATAAAGCGTCTATGGGGTTTGCTTTTCCGTACATCAGTAAATTGGCGGGGTCAAAGTTGATCCCTATATTATCGGACTGCACATCATTTATAACCCTTAATAAGGTTACCGGCGTTTCCTGCCCCGTCTCCATATTTAAACGTATACCCATGTCTTTATAGTATTGCAATAAATAACGGAGAGCGGCAATAAAGTCAGCGTACAGCGAATCGCAGGGGCATTCCGGTATAAACCCCAGATGTGTGCAGATATCGCCAACGCCCAGCATTTGCGCGAACCGCGCGCAGCTTTCCAGCTCAGCCATCCGCATGGCGCGGTACGCGGGCGGTATAATGCCAAGCGTAAACGGGCCTTTGGTAAAATTCCATTCGTTGGGGCCGGTCCACGCGCCGACCAGCGCCGTTATGCGCATGCCATAAACACCGCACCATTTTTTTATGGAGGCAGCTGTTTCCTGTGTTTGGAGCTCCGGCCTTACCGAAAGCTGGCAAGTGGGGATTTCGTTCTCAGCGCACCACCTAAACAGCTCGTCAACGGTTTCATTATAATTCAATACCACACCTATCTCCATATTATCCTCCCTGAGAGCCTATCCAACAATAGAGTGCTTCGCGTTTTTTTGTCAGATAAGCTCAATTTTTACATTGATTTTATTCTAACAATGTGATATGATTTTTGCAAGCAAATGTTGTAAATATTTCCGCCATAATATGCGGGAGAGTGAATGCGTTGAACAAAACCGCTAGATTCAAACGTTATTTTCCGGTGTACATGCTCATTTTACCTGCTTTTATATCCGCGGTTATTTTTTTGTATATCCCGCTTGGCGGCTTAGTCGTCGCCTTTAAGGACTACGATATCTTCGCGGGATTTTGGGCAAGCCCCTGGGCGGATCAATTCGGCTTTAAGCACATCATAGGCGTTATTCAAAATGAGTTCCTGCGCGCTTCAATATGGAACACCTTAAAACTTAGCCTCTTGAATATGATAATCGGTTTTCCCGCGCCCATCCTTCTTGCGATATTAATTAACGAACTCAGGCTCGGCCCCTTCAAAAAGACTGTACAGACCATCAGCTACATGCCCCATTTCCTTTCCTGGATATCCGTTATCGGGTTAATTACGGTTTTCTTTGCCGAATACGGCCCAGTTAATGATATCCTTGGAACACTCAACTCCAATCATACAAGACAGCTATACCTTGCGGAGCAAAGACTGTTCGTGCCTTTTTTGGTGGGATTGAACCTATGGAAAACCATGGGCTTTCAATCCATTGTTTTTATCGCCACCATCGCGGGAATCGACCCTCAGCTATATGAAGCGGCCAAAGTTGACGGCGCGGGCAGGTTCAAGCAGTGCATACATATCACCCTTCCGGGCCTGTATACCATTGCAATACTGCTGCTTGTGCTGTCTGTAGGCGCCATTTTAAGCAGCAACTTTGAACTGGTCTTCGGCCTTCAAAACCCGTTTATTGATTTCGAGGTAATCGACACCGTAATCTACAGAAGGGGTCTGATGGGGCGCGATTATGCCGCCGCCACCGCTCTGGGGCTGGTACGCGGCGTGATAGCCATTTTGCTTACGCTTGGCGCAAATCAAATATCAAAAAAGACTATCGGGTTGTCTATTATATAAAGACCTAACAAAGATAAGAAAGGGAGACGGCGGTGATGAAACCGAAGGAAATTTCAAAATCCATAAGCGAGCGTATCTTCGATTCTTTCAACATCCTCTTTTTACTCATACTGTGCGCCGTCATCATATTCCCCTACATCCATGTCCTGATGGTCTCCTTGAACGACAACGCAACATCCACCGTCACCGGGCTGATGCTATGGCCCAGCGCATTTACGCTGGTCAATTATCAGACGCTCTTCGGCAATGACAGTATAATGCGGGCATTATTCATTACGGTGTCCCGCATCGTTTTGGTTTTAATCTATCAGATTTCCTTAAACTTTATGGCGGCGTACGCCCTGACCCGGAAAGACCTGCCGTATAAGAAAACCATCGTCATGTTCTTCTTCATACCCTTCTTCATTTCCAGCGGCTTAATTCCCCGCTTCATACTATACTCGTCGCTGGGGCTTTTGAATAATTTCATGGTTTATGTGCTGCCGGCCGGTTTTATATTTTATTATTTTATATTACTGCGTACCTACTTAGGCACCATACCGGACAGTTTGGAGGAATCGGCGCGGATGGACGGGGCCGGCGAGTTTAAGATAATGACCCGAATTTATCTGCCCCTATGCAAACCGATGATCGCCACACTGGCACTGCTGATAACGGTGGAAACCTGGAACAACTGGACTGACAACCTGTATTTCATGACCCACGACCGCTTAAACACCATTTCTTACGAGCTTTACCGCGTTTTGATGGAACGCGCCCGGTTGCAGGCGCTGATACAGGAGGCCATCAGGCAGGGCCAGGTAACCCTCGCCGGAATGGGCGCAACCACCACCCAAGGCGTGCGGAACGCCCAAATAATTGTAGTAAGCCTGCCAATCATCATGATCTACCCGTTCCTTCAACGCTATTTTATCAAGGGTCTGATGATCGGCGGAGTAAAAGAATAGATTAAAAAAGGAGGTATTTTATGTTCAAGAAACTTTTCGCGATGCTTTTGGCCGGCGCGCTCACACTTGCGGTATTTTCGGCTTGTGACGGCGCCGCCAGCCAAAACCAGACGCAAGCGCCGCCGGAAACGCCGGGCGATGTGATCAGCCTCGTACAGGAGTTTTCAGCTATGCTTGCCACCGCGGAGGATGTGTCGGACATGCCCGACTGGGCCGGCCCTCAGTTAACGCTGCGTTATTGGGACGGCCACGGCACCGGGCGCGCAACCCGCCCCACCTCGTCCCATGACGTTGTTTGGCCCGAGGTCTCCCGCGTTACCGGAATAACCATCGACATCGGAAACTCAATCGACAACACCGGTTTGGATTTACCGTCCAGGACGGCAATCCTGGCGGCTACCAACGATTGGCCCCATCTCGGCTACAATGTGCAGTCCGAGGATTTGGTCAACGCCGGCATATTATGGGATTTAACGGATCTCATCCCCATTTACGCGCCCAATACGTACCGCGTTATGAATGCCCTGCACCCGCCCCGTGAAGGCGACCTTGGCGGCTGGCAGAACACCGGGCGCTGGTTCGAGTTCCCCGTTGATTACAGGCCCAGGGTTAACAGCGTGCCCGTTCTGCATCCCGATGTGGATATGAACCGCTTTATGTATGTTGAGGCCCCGCCTCCGCGCCTTGGCTGGAACACGGAGATTATGGTGCGTGACGACATCCTGAAGCTGGCGTTCCCCGATGCAAGGACCCAGGACGAGCTCGAAGCCCTATTCATGGAAAAAGGTTACTTTGACCGCGAAGATCTCTATGACATCCCCGGCACAAGCAAAGAGGATGTTTTCGATTTCTTCTATAAAATCGCGGAGGTCATAAAGGAGCATAATATCACGGAGAACGGGCTTCCCGTATACGCCACATATCTTGGCTCCGGCGGCGACAACTGGGCGCTGCTGGCAAGCTTCCTTACCGGCATCAACGGATTGCCCAACGTAAACTACTTCACCTACTGGAACACACAGACACAGTCGCTCCAGCGCCTGTTCACCGACGATTGGTTTAAAGAGGACATGCTCAGGTTCAACATGTTCCTCAGAGACGGCGTGGCTCCGCGGGCTTCCTTGATTGACGACGGCGACACATTCACAAATAAACTGAACAACGGCCAATACGCCATTACATACGCGTGGAATATCCCCAACCAGACCGTTTTGGAAGCGGCCGGAAAGCCCTACCGCTACAGAAGGGTATTCTTCGACATTGAGCAGGACACATCCTTTGCCCTTAACCCGAAGGAGGCTGTCCAACCCGTCGGCGGCATCTCCATCTTCAAGGATGCGGTCTCAGAGGATCAGCTTCCCCAATTACTCATGTGGCTTGATTTCATGCACAGCGACGCGGGTATGAAGCTGAACATGTGGGGCCCAAGATCCGCCGGATTATTCGAGGACACGCCGGACGGGCGGCGCTTCACGCAGGATGACTTGGTTCAGATGGCCGTATTCGGCGTACAGAACGGTATCGATGTGCGTTACAACCTGCAGGGAGCCGACCATGTCGGCAGCGCCCAAGGCGGCGCGTGGCCGCATATCCCCTTCGGCGGCCTGACACTCGGAGGTATCTATTACCCGAAATACGTCTATGACATGACGCAATTCCCGCGTGACCCGGGTATGGTGAACTTATTCTTCCATGCCGGTCTGTTTGACTTGCAAACATATTCCCAGTACCCCATAAGGAAAAGCCCCGATATCTGGAGCTTTTTCGACGAGGTACCCAGTCTCCGGCAGTTCTGGGATGTAAGGGACGCGGGCTTCGAGCCGGCAATGACCCGTATACTGACCGCAAGCACCGATGAGGAATTTGAAACGCTGTTTCAAAGGATGGTAGATTTTGCGGAGCAAAACGGCCTCACTGAGGAAGCCCTCCGCGAAGCCGAACAGCTTATGCGAGATGTTTACCCAACTGACTGGGCTGCATGGCTTGCCGGTTATTAACTAAATTCGCAGGAGCGGGGCTTGTCTCCGCTCCTGCCCTTTCCCAAATACCTTTAAAACGAGGGACCCAATGCATCTAATCCATTTGCGCCCCGATGAATTAAAAACGGCCGTCGCAAGAAACATACCCGTAATCTTAGCCGCCGGCAGTATAGAGTACCACGGTCCGCAAAACCCTATCGGAACGGATTATTTAATTGCGGAGGCAGTGGTGCAAGGCATTGAAAAACGCATGCCAAAAGGCTGCGTCGTTGCGCCGCCGCTCCCGTTTTCCTCTACAATGCAATGGGCCGGGCATGTTACCGAAGGGGACGTTGATTTTTCGCCGGACGCGCTGTATGTTTACGCGCTAGAACTGTTTACGCAATTAACTAATATGGGATTCAAAAGAATATATGTGGTGCAGCACCACCAAGGCCCGGAAGGGATACCCTATTTAACCCTGCGCAGGGCGGCGGCGGAGGTTATCCGGCAAACCGCGTTAAGATGGGGACATTCGTGGGGACGCGGTAAGCACGCCGATCTTCCGAACCCGGATATATTCAGCTTGATTATAATCGCCCACCCGGCTTCTTATGCCGTGTGGAACGATTCCCATTCCGAACCGTTCCCATTTGGCCACGGCGGCAAGGGTGAAACGCAAATAATGATGGCCGCCTACCCGGAGACGGTGGATATGGCGGCGCTAAAGGCCTATGAAGGCACACTCCCAGAATGGCTGCTGGACGCGGATCAGTCCGCGGAAGGTGAAGGCAGAAAATGGCTGGACGCTTTTGTCGATGGATGGATAAAAGAATTAACCAAATATTTATGACTATCAAAATTGCTCATATCTATGCGTGTACGTACCTGGGAGCGCGGGCGTCCCGCCCGCACATTATATAAATTCGTAATTCATCCGCGAGACAAACTCCTCCTGATATTCCCGTGATAATGAAATAAACCGGGCCGCATATCCCGTCACACGAACGATGATGTTTTGATATTCCGGATTTTCCGGGTTTTCGATAGCATCGGCAAGCCGTTGCAAATCCATAATATGTAAATTAATTTGCATCCCACCCCGTTTAAAAAACGCCGCGGAGAAATTCCTGATATACTTCCAGATTTCTTCTTTACCGTCGAAAAACTTAGGTTGTAAATCCACTTGCAACGGTGCTCCCTGGAATTTATAAGATTTGACCGACGCGAGGGAGTTAGCCGTAGGAATTAATCCCCTGGTATTAAAACCACCCGTGGGATTCACCCCATGCGCCAGATAATCAACCGCGCGCCGCCCATCCGGCGTTGCGCCGAATTTCGCGCCGTCCAAATGGCCCTGAAAGTGGAACAACGATGGGCGGAACTGCTGCCCTTTTTGATTATAAAGCCGTTCCAGCTCATCGCATAGCGTATCGCATACGCGTACATAGAGGGCGTCCGCCGCGTCAATGTCGTTACCGTATTTATCCACGTTTAAAAACCGCAGGCGCATGGGCTCATTGCCTTCCCAATCCCGCTCCGCGGCTTCCTTAACCTGTTCGAGGGTGTAAAGCTTCTTTTCATAGACAAGTGAGCGGATTGCGTATAACGAGTCCGAAACATTAGGAATACCCAGCACATTCACCGAGGTATACTGGTAATCGACCCCCCTGGGCGCGACTATATCAATACCCCGTTCAATAGGCCCGTGAGCCAGGAGAGATGTAAACATCTCCGGCCAGATGTCCCCGAGAAATTCGTCATGCACGCGTTTAAGGCCGCGGAACGCCTTCGCCGTTACAGCGACCTCCTGTTGAAAATAACCATATAAAGTCTCAAAATCATCCGCCCCATCTTTCACTCCGCGCGCAATAGCCCGGTTCATCGGCTTTATTGCGGCAAGCGAATTCACATCCTGATCGCAATATTCGCGCCCGGGGATGCAGAACCACTGGCAGCCGCAATAGGCGACCCTCCATGCGTGTTCATGCGGTATCCCGCTCCGCAGCTCAGATTCGTACATCAAATCATAATTCGCCAGCACGGGGATGCTTTCGCCGTGTCTAGCCAGCACATCACAGGCGTAATTGTAAAAATCAGAATCCATGTCAGGATGCCACATCACGCCCAGATTGTATAATCCCCCACAAGGTCATAAGCCTCCAACGCAACCCAACTCATCTCGTTCGTCGCGTCGCCGCCGTTTTCGTCACGCCCTCCCATGCAAAAGAAATGCCCGCGCAGCTTCATGTACATTTCGGCGACATATTCGCGAGCCAGCGCCCGGGTCAGCGTGCCATCGGCGATACCTTCCTTATAAAAACTAATAAGATACTGGTCGATGCTGCCATAACCGTTGCCATGCCCGACTGTGCGGTCAAACAATACCGCGAATTGGATCCACTGTACCGCTTCGTAATAATCACGCGGCGGCTCTGTGGCTATGTGACGGCAGCAACGGGCAATCTGCATGAAACGCGCCTGTTCGGGCGCATCCTCAGTCTCCATGGCCATTTTATCAGCCAGCGCCGCATAACGTTGAATGAAGCGGATACAACTCATACAAACCGCCTCAAGACCCCTCAGATATCCTGCTTTGCGCGGATTATCCAGTTTTTCGTATAGCGCAAGGCTCTCCCTTACGCGTTCAAGAACGCGGTTATAACCTTGCGTCAAGCCGATCATCAAATCCGGGCAGGTATGCCCGCTGCTTATGCCGCCCGCGCCCAGTTCTTCGGAAATGCGCTGGCGCCGCCTTGCCTCATCCCCCGTATCGTTCCAGTCATACCTCCGCAGCATGTGCATTTCCCAATATATCTCCCCTACAATACGTTCATGCGGAAATATATTGGCGGGCGTATGGTCAAGCAGGAACGCGTAATCCTTACCCCAGCTTTCACCGGACATTACATACCCGTCTTTTCGTGAAGGAAGCTCATCTAAATCGGGAAATTTACCGATATCGATCCAGCAGGCGTGATCGCCGAACGTAATGCCGTCGTTATCCGCGGAATCCCCCCAGCCTCCTAGTCTGCGTTTCCCCGCCAGCGCTAAGGCGCGGTTGCGCTCATTTAATGCGGCGATACGTGCTGACTGTTCAAACTTAGGCTTAAAATCCAATTTAACGGTTCCCATAAAATCTCCTTATTTCTTATCTTGTGTGATGATACCGGATACAATCAATTTCGTCTCGGGAATGCCGCGCGACAAAGCTATCCTTTGCAAGATGTCCGTCTCACCGCGCTTCATCGCCCCAACGCCTTCATACATCCATGGTTTTTGCATTTTGTTGTATTTAATGGCGCAGGCCGGATTAAACGCGCAGAGTTCCCAACGTTCGATTACATCTAATATGTTTCCCGTGATGAAATCAGCAATTCGCCCGATATTATCTTCCGTGGCGGTCGCTCCGGGGATAAGCGGGGTGCGTATCCACAACAGGGGTTTTGCTCCCTTGCGGATATAAGCCGCGACAGCTAGCAGATTATTCAAAATCAATTGATTTTCACGTCCGGTCAGCTCCATATGCTTTACCGTGTCCATCAGTTTTATATCATACAGAACCGCGTCAACAAGGGGCAGTATGCCGATCAAATCCTCTTCCGGAAGACATGCGCAGGTGTCTAATGCCACATGTATGCCATGCTCTCTGAGCTTTGCGAAAAACCCGGAAAGAAAAGCCCCATGAATCAACGGTTCCCCGCCGGAGACGGTAACGCCGCCGCCAAACTCGCCGTAATAAGGTTTATCCTTAATAACCTCGCGGACAAGGTCATCCATACTCCATTCCATACCCGTAAGCGTCAATGCCTTTGCGGGGCAAATCCCGGCGCAAGTGCCGCAGGCGGTACATTGCCCACGGTGTATTCCAATACCCAATTTACCGGAATCCAGAGCATTATGAGGACATGCCCCAACGCACAAGAGGCAGCCGATACACCGCGTTTTTTCATACCATACCTCATGATTGGGGCTGATGCTTTCGGGATTCTGACACCACCGGCAGGCAAGAACGCAGCCCTTTGTAAAGACGGTTGTGCGCAGACCGGGGCCGTCGTGCGTAGTGCCGCGTGATATTTCTACAATTTTTATTGTATTTTGGCTCATCTCTTACCTAACTTCCCATAACACTCGTTATACCACAATAAAGGCGGCATCCTGGATATTTCGGTAATCTCGCGTAAAGCTCACGGATATTCTCAGCCTTCCATAATTACATCATAACCGAAGCCGAAGCGATACGGCTGTAGTTGTTAACCCGTGGTACAGCACGTTTCCCCTTATCTTCCCCGTTGAAATAGAGCCGCTTTTCGGTTAATTCCGGGATACCGTTGATTTCTCCGGTCAAAAATTGATTTATGCGGCAGATCGCCGTGTCTATTCTGGTTAAAATTCCGCCAAACCTCATATCCAGCACTTCCCAGCCAAAGGGCTTGTTAGTGGCGAACCACTGCCGCATATACGCAAGCCGCAATTCTTCCATAAATCCGCGCAGCATTGGAAGTATATCGTTTGAGATACGGGCAAGCTCTGCCTTGTCATTAGCGTCATAGGCGGTTTTCAGCCTTACCCCGATTCCGGCCTTAATTGAAAGGGCTTGGGCCAGTTTCTGAGCCGCCTCAAAAATAAAACCGTACCTTCCCGAACTGGCGGCGGCGTCTTTCATATACACGGCAAGAGACGTGTAATGCCCTTGCAAGTCAATATTTTCTACGTGCCTGTCGAACAGGCCGATTAGGATATCCTGCCATAGCAGCCACTTCGAGGGATTTGACGCGGCAGTGTTTATTTCCTGCCCCAATCTGTCAAAATCATTGAGTTTGAGGAAATCGTTCATGTTCTGCCCTGTGCAGGCTTTAAAGCGGGTTTTTAACGTTTCGTTATCTACCGCCTGCGAATACCCGTGTTCAGCGAAAAGCTGCATTCCCGGAAGCGCCGCGAAAATATTGGTTTCCGCGCCGTTGTCGCCCCACATGGTGGCAAAGACCTCGTCAACGCCTTCGTCTTTACATGCCTTTAAAGCGGCGTTAGTAGCCGCGAAGGTCATGTCGTAATTAACGCTTATGCCATTCCACGTCCAGATCCCTCCGGCGAACAGCATAGCTGGCCCAAGTTCCCTGTGCCGCTTGATAAGCCTCTTATACCCTTCCTCTGCGGTATGATAATAATCCCAATACACCATTTGCGCGCCTTTGGGTATACTGTCCCTTACGTTTTGGGGAATTTCGGCGTTATCATAATAATCTCCGGCTTTTGAGGCCAGACGGAAATACATATCGCTCCAAATCATAGGCTCCAACGCGTATTTCCTTGCTATGGCGCACACTTTTTCCAGATGCCCGTTCATAATGCCGAACCTGTTTTTGTAGCCGTTTTTGGATAAATATTTGCCCAGCCCGATGAAATGCGCCTCATCCATACCAATATGTATCCTTTTGCTTCTGAACGGCGCTGAGGCGGCCTTTATCATTTCCTCAATAAAATCGTATACGTCAGGCTCCCCGGCAAGCAGAATATCATCCGTATCCCGCATTCCGTCGGCATAATCCCATTTCAGCGCGGCGGACAGATGGGCAAGGGTCTGGATACAGGGTATAATGCTTATGCCGAATAAATCAGCGTAATCGTCACACTCCTTTAGCTCCTCAAAGGTATATCTTCCGCGCATATATCCAAAATAGGGATACGGTTCAATCTCATATGTATCCTCGGTGTAAAGCATCAGCATGTTAAGCCCCATCACGGCCATCAGCTCAATAATATCCTTTACGCTTTCCACGCTTAAAACCGCGTTCCTTGAGCAATCTGCCATTATGCCGTTTGTTTTGAACCGTTGCGTCTCTGTTATATGAAATTCCTCACAGCCGTTGCCTATTCTTTCGGCCAAATGGCCCAGCGCCCGGTAAAAATGCGCGCTTTCCTGATATTGTATTGATATTCCGCTTTTTCCCGCTTTAACCTCTAAATCCCCTTGACGCTTCGTAACAGTAACCTCCTTGCCTTCCGCGCCAAATTGCAAGCCCAGCCGTTTACCCAATATTTCAAGCCCGGCGCAAATGTTCCGCAAATCCCCTGTAAAATGCAGCTTCATATATCTGCTCCTTATATTTCGTTTATGCTATATTATACACGTAAAGCGATGGTTAATCAATGTAAGCGGCCACGAAGAATGGCAAAAATGTTCATGAAGAATGGCAAAAACAAATGCAAAAATGCCGCCCGAAAAAGGCGGCAGACTTTTTTGTAAACGTTCACTAAACAGTGTTCTAAAATTTGTATTTTAGTAATGTCAAATTGAGATCAAATCTTGTTTTTAGTTGAGGGTTGGAGGTCTGGTACGTATTCTAGTATATC
>WRAC01000003.1 GCA_009780415.1 Defluviitaleaceae bacterium
ATCCGCGCGCTGGAATGCCCTGTTCCGGATAGGCTTGCCGCGGCTAAAGCGGGCTTGGGGAAATTCGGGCGTAATAACTTTATCTACCACCCGGAACACGGCTCTTATATTTGGATTGACACATGGGTTACGGATAAAGAGCTGGATTATGACGCTCTGGCGGATGATATCTACGTAAACGCGTGCAATGACAACTGCCATAAATGCATCCGGGCCTGCCCGACGAAGGCGTTGTGCGGCAGCCTATCGATGGATTTTGGCAGATGCGTTACCCAGCTCCAATGCAGCGGCAAGGACAGGCCGGATGATAAAACCATGGCGAGGATGGGGCAATGGCTGTACGGTTGTGACGCCTGTCAGGACGCTTGCCCCCTGAATAAGTATAAATTCACGGATACCGCGGAATTTCCGCTGCTTTCGGAAATTGGGGAATACCTGAAGCTTGAAACCATATTGGAAATGGATGAGGATACATATTTAAACATCATATATCCGCGTTTTTGGTACATGGGCAAGGAGGGGTTGTGGCTGTGGAAATGCAATGCCCTGCGCAGTATGGTTAACTCCGGCGAAACGGGATATCATGGTCTGATAAAGAAATACTGCGATCACGAGGATAAACGCGTGAGCGAAACGGCGCAATGGGGATGCGGTAAGCTTGGTATCTAACCGATTATTTCGCGTATCCACGCTTCCTTGTTTCTAAGCGAGCAGCCGCCGGCGCCTTCATGCAACGAACTTGCGTCGGCTCGCAGCGCGGCAAACAACGGTGATTTCAACGCCTCTATAAAAGACAGGCTGTTTAAATCCCTGTCTGAATACGGAGCGAAGGGGCATGGTTCCAACACCCCGGAAGCGGCGATATGCGCAAACCCCCTGCCTGCGGCAAGGCAGCCCCCGTATTGGGCTTCGTTTCCGGGGAAAGCGATGAAAATAGCGTTTTCATCGTTTGTATTTGCGCAGCAATATGCCGATAAACGCTGTTTATCGTTTTCTGACAGCGGCAGAAATTCATCGCTTTCACCCATGGGAACATATTCGACATGGATTACAAGCCTACAACCAAGTTCTATGTATGTATCAACAAAATCCCCTGCCGTAACTTCGCCGATGTTATGCGCTCCGGTGGTTACGGATATACCAAAGGGGATTTTTCGTTTGCGCAGCTCAGCCATCACCGATTTTATCTTTTCCGTCACACCGCCGCCCCTGCGGTTATCCGTTCTTTCGGGCGAACCCTCTATGCTTAACAGCGGAACTATATTCCGGTTGGCGGAAAAGAAGCCGTACCACTCCCCGTCAAAAAGCTGGCCGTTAGTGAACACCAATCCCAGCAGCTCCTTATGTTCCGCAACGGAATACACCCAATCTCGCGCCAGAAGAGGCTCTCCGCCAGCTAGAAGTACGGTTGAACAACCAGCCGCGCTAGCTTCATCCAACAGCCCGGCAATCCGTTCCTTTGTCAGTTCTGGTGTTTTTTCACGGCATACGTTTGCCGAATAGCACTCCTTACAGGCCAAATTGCAATTATCGGTGGCGCTGACTATCAAAACCGGCGGCACGCTTACGCCTGCCTCTTGCCATTTTCCCCGCTGCTTCTTTGCCCTTGATTCGTGTGCGGAAACCTTCATCATGGCGGCAGCGGATTTGGGATGCTGAATCAATATTTTAACCGCTTTTTTGATAATGCCCGCGTAACGGGCGTCCATTAGTTTTATACTGTTTGCGGGGAAATCGGCTATATCCATAGTACCTCCGTTTATTATTCAGACTATGGTATATATACATACGGCAGGGTAATTTGTCTGATTCAATTTTTTCAACCCGACGGGGAATTCCGTGCCGTCTCAGCCTTTGATATTTTCACTCCCCGTGCAAAATCAATATTGTATACCATACCCTTTTCGGTGTCAAAGGCGCATAATTCTTTATGTTCGTGGAAAATAACGCAACGTTCCCCCGCGTTGGAACGGATTGTAGCGGATACGGGCATGTTTTTCCGCCATAATAAATCAACCTCAAATCCTCCGCGCGCCATTAAGCCGTTAAACTCTCCGCTGTGCCAGGCATCCGGCAGGGCGGGAAGCAGGTCGATAAAGCCCTGATGGGATTGCAAAAGCATCTCTGCGACACAGGCCGTGGCTCCGAAATTGCCGTCGATTTGAAAAGGCGGGTGGGCATCGAAAAGATTGGCGTAAAGGCCGCCTGTTTGGGGATAATCCGCGGATTCATAAACAAGATTGAAGAAACGCTCAAAAACGGACAGCGTCCTGTTGCCGTCCCTCAGCCTTGCCCATAAACATGCGCGCCACGCCAAACCCCAGCCCGTACTGATGTCTCCCCTTATATCCATTGTTTTTCTCGCGGCGGCTATGAGGGCTTTGTTGTTTCCGTCAATCTGCCTCCCGGGGAAAAGTCCGTACAGATGCGAGAGATGGCGGTGCTGTTCGTCTTCGTCGTCAAAATCCCGGCTCCATTCCTGTATTTGCCCTCTTGCGCCGATTTTTATGGGATGCAAACGCTCCTTCGCCGCCGATAATGTTTGCGTGAAGTCCGGGTCAATGCCTAATATTTCCGCCGATTCGATACAATTAGTAAACAAATCCCAAATTAACATCATATCGCATGTCGCGGCGGAGCTGACGGCGTAAAGCCCATTATTACAGCGGAACAGATGTTCGGGCGAGGTGGACGGCGAGGTTATAAGAAAACCGTCCCCGTCCTCTGTAAGCCACGACAGGCAGAATTGCGCCGCTCCTTTCATAATGGGGTAGGCATGGTTCCGCAGATACTCAATATCCCGTGTGAAGGCGAAATGCTCCCAAAGATGCGCGCATAACCACGCGCCCCCCATGGGCCAAAGCGCCCAAATCGGCTGGCCGTGACCAAACCCGCCCACGGGAGCGGTCTGGCCCCAGATGTCACTGTTGTGATGGGCCGCCCAGCCTTCGGCATTATAATTCACCCGCGCGGTTTTTTCCCCATTTTCCGCCAGCTTGCCGATGAAGTCCAGCAGCGGTAGATGGCACTCCGTCATATTAGCGGTCAAGGCGGGCCAATAATTCATCTGGGTGTTAATATTTATGGTGTAATTGCTTTGCCATGGGGGATACATTTCCTTGTTCCAAATGCCCTGGAGGTTTCCGGGCGCGCATCCCGGGCGGGAAGACGCTATCATCAGGTATCGCCCGTATTGGAACAGCAGTTCAATAAGGCCGGTGTCAGCAGGCTCATATTTTATTATGCGTGTGCGGGTGTCCATTTGGTTAAAGCGAGCGGCTTTTTCCCCAAGGTCAATCTGCGCCCGGTTGTAGATGGCGGTATAATCCATGACATGGCGTTTCTTTAACCCTTCATATCCTAAATCTACGGCGTTATCCAGCCGTTTAGCCAGAATTTGCTCTATTTCCGCCATGCGGCGATTATGCCCCGGTTCGTTAAACTTGTAACTGGTTGCGGCGGAAAGCAGTATAACCGCTTCGGTCGCGCCCTCAACTATAATTTTAGTATCATTGCACGATAATTGGCTGCTTGCAGAGATAATCCTCAACTTCACTCCGAAGGATAGCGCGCGGGTGGTTTCCGCGTCCCCGTATATCGGGGGGTTCAGATCGTAATAATCGCGGTGCTTCACCGCTTCGGGCGCCATGCCTGACAGATTTATTTCGCTTCCGGCTGCGGATACCGTATGCCGCAGCGGACTGGTAAGCGCGGCGGTGAAGTTAAAGGCATTGTTAGCGGTCAGACGCAGAACCAATACATTATCGGAGTGAGAGCAGAAAGCTTCGCGTATGTAAACCGTTTCACCTGTTTTATAAGTTACTGAACAGACGGCTGTTTCTATATCAAGCTTTCTGGAGTAATTTTCAACGCTGCCCGCACAGCCGAAGGTTAGGGCGATATCACCAAGGGGCAGGTATGTTTGGGTGTACGGCCCCATTATTTTTTTACTCAGGGCATCCGCGAGAGCGTAATTCCCGTTCCTCACGGCTTCCCGCATTTGCGGCAGTATCTCCGGACCGTCGGGATTATTCCAGTCGGTTTTAAAACCCGACCACAGGGTCTCCTCATTTAATTGAATCAATTCCTGCCCTATCCCGTCAAAAACCATGGAACCCAAGCTTCCGTTGCCCAGCGGCAGGGCGTCGGTCCATGTTTCCGCGGCCGTATTATAAGTCAGCATAGATATTCTTCACTCCTATGGGATATGAGCTTATTTCATTTCATGTTGTTAATATACCATGATAAATAAATTTCGTCCACTTATATAAATATCACATAGAGCAATCCCGGCACAACAATTCCTTCATATGCCGATAAACAAGTATTTGAATTTCCGGAAACAGTTTCCTGACCTCGTCCGCTATGCGCCGCGTTTCCGCATCGGCCCAGATTTGCTTCAGCTCCGCCTTTTCCTCCGGTAAAAGCCCGTCATAATTGCTTTCGATTTCAAGAATAAATTCTTTGGCCATTACATCACCCCGGATTATTTCTTATGCCGGATAAAAAATGTCCTATGATAACGCGTAAGAGAGTATAATTGCTGTAGAATGAAAAGGAATGCAATTCTATGAAAATAGCCGTTTATTCAAGGAAGTCCAAGCAAACCGAAACCGGCGACAGCATTAAAAACCAAATAAATATATGTAAGGATTACGCAAGGTCGCATTTTTCGGACTGTGAGTTTATTGTTTATGAAGACGAGGGATTTTCCGGCGGGAACGCGGAGCGGCCCATGTTTAAAAGGCTGTTGAATGACGCGGGAAAACGATTGTTTGATGTGCTGGTATGCTACCGCCTTGACCGGTTAAGCCGCAATATACTGGATTTTTCAACTACGCTGGAGCTTATGGAGGCAAATGGCATCGGTTTTGTATCGGTAACGGAGCGGTTCGACACAACCACGCCCATGGGCAAGGCCATGATGTACATTGCCTCGGTGTTTGCTCAGCTTGAGCGGGACACGACAGCGCAGCGCATTGTTGATAATTTTTCGGAGTTGGCTAAAACGGGGCGGTATCTTATTGGAAAGCCGCCTGAGGGTTTTCGGAAAAAGCGTATATCGAACATATGCGGCAAACAATATAACATTCTTGAGGCTGTACCGGAAGAGGCGGATAAAATCAGGCTGATTTATAACCTTTACCTAAAATGGCACAGCCTGACAAAAATCGAGACATACTGCCTGCAAAACAACATCAGGAGCAAAAACGGCAATACAATCGGAACCGATTGGATATCACGCGCGTTAAGGCATCAGCTTTACGCAACGGCGGACCGCGCGGCCCATGATTATTTCAAGGACATGGGCGCGCTCATCTATTCACCTGCCGAAGCCTTTAATGGCCTTCACGGCATTATGGTTTACAGACGCGTTCAGAAGGGGAAGAGTACCCCCGCTTACCAAAGCCCGCCGGAGCGGCTTGTAATAAGCGTTGGCGAGCATGAGGGGATTATTCCGTCGGCGGATTGGATCGCGGTGCAGCGCATAATAAACGAAAGAAAATCCATAGGCATAAGCCTCAGGAAACCCACGGGCAATTACGGTGTTTTTAACGGCCTGCTGCGCTGCGCTCATTGCGGCAGCCCGTTAAAGCCCACCAGCATCAGAAAAAACGGCGTGTTCTATTACAAATGTATTTTAAAGGAAAAAAGCCGCATGGGTTTGTGCGCGGTGAAAAATCTTTCTCATAAAGCCGATGTGTTGATTATTAATTACGTTCAAGGGCTTTTGCTGGATAAAAATGATGTTGCGGCACAATTCGCCGGTATACCGTTTGCATCTTTTGAAAAAATAAATTCAACGCAAAAAGACATTTCCGCCGTGAAGAAATTAATTCATTCAAACGAGAAACTGGTTGGGAATTTGATTTTACGGCTTGCCAATTTAACAAACGAGATAGCATTAAAACGTGTTGAGGAACACATCGCTAAATTGGAATCGGAAATAGCGGAATCCAAGAATCTGTTACGCGTCCTTGAAGCCGATAAAATCAAACGGGCCGGCAGCCAACCGGATGCGGACATAACCAGTCTTAGCGCTTTCATCTTGTCAGGCGGCTTTGCGTCCATCCCGGACACCCTTGAAAAACGTAATATCCTGAGGAAAATAATCAAAGACATCATCTGGGATGGCGAAAAAGCCGTGGTAAATTTTATTAAATTGTAACCATTTCACCTTATCATCATCCGATGAACCCACTGTAATTACTTTGCGGCTGGTACCGGGGGAGGTGATGGTGGAAGGTCCCGGCCCGCCATTGCCTGCCGCCGCGCACACCACAATACCCTTGTCCCAGGCGGCCTCAACCGCCCTGACAAGCGGCTCGCCGCTGACATTGGACGTGCCGACGGACATATTGGCGACGCGTATATTGTATTTATCCTTATTCGTTATCGTCCACTGTATGCCCGCCAAAAATTCCGCCGTATCCCCTCTGCCTTTGTCGTCCAGTATTTTTACGCCGACTAAGCCGCAGCCCGGCGCCACACCAACGTATCTCCCGTTCGATGCCGCGCCGTTTCCCGTTGCTATACCGGCGACATGGGTACCGTGCGCGTTGTCGTCATAGGGCTCTTTGAACCCGTTAACAAAATCCTTGAAGGCAATGATGCGGTTTTCCGGTTCGATAAAATCACGCACCGGACTTATACCCGTGTCAAGAAAAGCGATGGACAGGCCTTGGCCGGTAAAACGGGACTCGTTAGCTACCGTAGGCGGCTCGCGGCTCTGGGCGGCTATGGCGGCTGTGGCATGAACGGCTCGTATGCCCGTAAGCCGCTCCAGGCGCGGATAATCCGCTTCCGGAACCTCGACGATATAATAACCCAAATCCGGCAGGCAATATTTTACGCGGCATAACTTTGAGATTACCGCCTCGGAATGATCGCAAATATCGCATTCTACTATTAACTTGATAAGATTTTCGCTCATGGTTTAGTTAGCCCCTGCTTTATATATTATATTTTATGCGGGGGATTTTGGATGTGTCACGGGCGATCACACCGTACGCATTGGATTGTAGGTATATAAACCTTACGTAATTTTAACCGCCTGCATCTGCGCCTTTACGCATAATTCGGCGGCCTTGAAGGCATGCTCCTGAGTCATAGCGTTTTCGGTACGGTTCAATGAATCAAGGATTAGCTTCCCGAAATACGGATACCCGATTTTACCGTCAACGTTAAAATATGTTTCTTCGCGCCCGTTTGCCAAAAATAGATGCGAGGGGCCGTCATTTGTGCCTATGTTCATATATTTGCGCTGTTCGATAAAACCCTCTGTTCCCAGAATAAAACTACGTCCGTCGCCCCACGTTTGCAACCCATCCGGCGTAAACCAGTCTACGCGGAAATAACCCGCCGCGCCGTTATCGGTCACAAGCATGGCATCGCCGAAATCGTCCAGCTCCGGGTAATCCGGATTGTTATAATTAGCGGTTTGGCTGCGGACAACAGTGGCGTCTTTCGCGCCCGTATAGAATAATATCTGCTCCACTTGATGGCTGCCGATATCGCACAGTATCCCGCCGTATTTTTCTTTTTTAAAGAACCAATCCGGGCGCGACGGCGCGTTCAGCCTGTGCGGGCCAAGGCCGATGACTTGCACTACTTTTCCTATTGCCCCCTGTTCTATAAGCTGGCCCGCAAACACGGCGGTTTCCACATGCAGGCGTTCGCTGTAGTAGACCGCATACTTGCGTCCAGTGCGTTTTACGGCGGCCTTTGCCGCGTCCAGTTGCTCCAGAGTTGTAAGGGGCGCTTTATCAGTAAAATAATCCTTACCCGCGTCCATAACGCGAATCCCCAGCGCGCAGCGTTCGCTTGTCACAGCCGCGCCCGCCACAAGGCGCGCTTCTGGGTCGCTCAGCACCTCCGCCTCGTCCCTGGCGCGTTTTGTACCGGGGAAACGTGATAAAAAGTTATCCAGCTTTTTCGCGTCAGGGTCATAAGCCCATTTCAAAACGCCACCCGCGCCGATAAGCCCCTCGCACATGCCATAGATATGACCGTGATCCATACCTACAGCCGAAAAAACAAACTCACCCGGTTTTACCACAGGCGCGGGTTTGGGTTTGGGCGCGTAGTTCATGCCGTCCTTTGCGTTCATGATGTTATCAGTCCTTTTTTGTGTTTTTTTGTGATTTTTGTGGTTGATAAATTTACAACAATCCTAACGCAAAAACCTCGATACCGCGCCCTCCGCGCAGATATGCAGCCTGTGGAGTGCCCTTGTGCAGGCCACGTACAACAGATTGCGGTCGTAAGGCGTGTTATACCGCGCGTCCCCCGCGTCCCAGACAATTACAAAGTCAAATTCCAACCCTTTAGACATGTAAACGGGCATGATATTCAAATGTTTTGAAAGTTTTTCGTTTTGGGCTGTAATGAGGGATTTATGCTCTGTTTCGATATGATGAGCCAGTTCGGCGGCTTCATCAGCCGTTTTGGTAAGAATTGCCGAAACAATCCCATCCCCGTATGCTTTAATGGCTTTATTCACATGATCAAGCAATTCAAGGCGTGTTCCGGTCATAATTTCCGGGGCGTGGCCGGAACGCTGGAAAACCTCGGAATCTTTGCGCCCGAGTATACGGTTGCAAAAATCCTGTATCTCCACGGACGAACGGTAACTTTTGCGCAAGGCCAGGGTTGCGGTCTTCGGCACGCCCATGTGCAAACTGATACGCCTAAAAAAATCGCGGGAAACGCTAAGCCCGACGGCTTGGTTCGTATCGCCCAGAATCGTATACCGCGCGTTGGGGAACATTCGCTTGAAAGTAAGGTAATTGACCACGCCGTAATCCTGCGCCTCGTCAATAACAACATGCCGGTAATTTGCATAGTTCTTAATTCCGCAAAGCCGTTCAGTCAGGTACAGCACGG
Source organism: Defluviitaleaceae bacterium (assembly GCA_009780415.1). Taxonomy (GTDB): domain Bacteria; phylum Bacillota; class Clostridia; order Lachnospirales; family WRAX01; genus WRAC01. The sequence goes on from WRAC01000003.1 coordinate 8,887, forward strand.
CCCCCGCATCGGCGAAAGGCAGCAAGCCCTGTTTCATCTTACTCCGCCCGTACCCAATCAGTGCTGCAGCATCGTCAGGCAAACGCAGACCTTTTGACGCTCTGCATAGTAAATATCTGTCGCCGGTTAATTTCATATATAAGCGCACCGGGTTAATACTGGTTTGTCCGCGTAATTTTTCATAAAACCTATTTTTAATCTGGTTGAGAAGAACCGCAACCCGGTTATCTACTTCAAAGGCCCATTTGTCATATGTTTTTTCAAGAACGATTTCTTTTAGCTTAATGCGCAGCCCGTCAAAAACAGGTTCCGCGTCGGCCTTTACCCTGTCGCGTATGCGCTTAAGCCGCGCCGCCGCCGGGAGATTGGCCTTATTTTCTAAAAACAAGGCTTTCAGACGTTCTTTCGTGTATAGCAACTGCCCGTCCAAAGCAATATCCTCAAACTCATGCAGCCGCCGCTCATAAAGAAGGGCATACCGGTTCAGGATCTCCGCCATTGTGCGCGATGATTTGAAGGCTGAGGCGCGCAGCCGTGTGTGCTGCGCGTCCTGCCGCAGCCGTGTCAGACTCTCCAGATGTTGATTTTTGGTTTGAATATTGATGTTACTAATATTTTTAATGTAAATATCATCAATGGTAATCTGTTTGATGCGTTCCTCGCCAAGGCTTGGCAGCACTTCGCCGATATAATCGGCAAACGCGTCGCTGGGGGTCAGGGCCAGAATATTTTTATGCGTAACGCCGGTGATTTTACTTTCATACATCAAATACGCGATGCGGTGGAGGGCAATGCTTGTCTTGCCCGAACCCGCCACGCCGTTCACAATCAACGCCCCGCTGGTAAGGTCGCGGATTATCTGGTCCTGCTCCTTCTGAATGGTTTCAACGATGGTTTTCATCTTTGGCGTGGCGTTTTGACTCAACGCCTCAAGAAGTATTTCATCCCGTATAACAAGCCCGCTGTCGGCGTAATATTTAAGCTCACCGCCGCGGAATTTCAATTGGCGTTTAAGCAGAACCTCACCCTCGACGCGCCCGTCCGGGGCGTCATAATGGCATTTTCCAAGCTCATAACGGTAATAAACACTGGCAATGGGCGACCTCCAGTCATAGATATACACGCGCCCTTGCTTCAAGTCAAACAGGTTGTGGAAACCGATATAAATCTTGTCAGCGGAAAGCATATCCTTTTCTGTAAGGTCAAAACGCCCGAAATACGGTGAATCAAGGAGTCTTTCGTATTTAGCCACCAGCTTGCTGGTAACGTCGGCGGAGCGCGCGCCCAAATTAAGCTGCATCAGATACTGGGCGACATCGCTGAGCTTTTCCCTGTCGGCGGCGCGGACATCCGAGTAATCCGTCCACAGAATCTTGTTGATGTCCTTCAGCTCGCCGCGCTTGCCCGCCAGAATCCCCGCTTCCCGCGCAAGCTCTTTCTGTAAATAATCAAGCGTTTCATCCGCGTTTATTTGCTCATCATTAAGGATAATCTCGTTCATGTCCGACCCCTTTCAAAACGCCATAAAACCCTGAGGCAATCCCCAAGGTTTTTATGTACCCTTAATTTTAAAGCATACCAGAAAAATTCCGTTATGTCTACTGGCCTTTTTCCAGCTTATAGCCCGCTATACGCGCAAGCTCCTTTATGGAGTTTAAAGAAACCTTCAAACCTCTGTATTCCACCAAATCTTCCATATCGCCAGTAAACACGTCCGTCGGGATATACTTCTTTAATACGATGGTATCGTTATTAGTAAAGATTTCCAACGGGTCGCGTTCATTGATGCTGAGCGTCTTGCGAAGCTCGATAGGCAGCACAATACGGCCGAGTTCGTCAACCTTCCTCACAATACCGGTAGACTTCATAATGGCATTACTCCCTTCCCCTTATTAACGCAAAAAATAAATGACAACATAATTATGAACAATATACCATATTTGTAAAAGAATGTCAATAGTTGAATTTAAATACAATAAAATGGTAAAATATGGATTTAAATTATGAAATGCAGTAATAATCCGTCTTGGGTCAAGCATAGACTGGCAATGAGGTGTTTGTACATGCTGAACTATCTGTGGGCGGCGTTTATTTTGATAGGGGTTGTATATGCCGCGTTTTCGGGCAATATTGACCAGCTTACGAGCGGGGCGCTGGATTCGTCGGTTGACGCGGTTAATCTTTGCATCAGGATGCTGGGTATCATGTGCATGTGGACGGGTCTGATGAAGATAGCCGAAAAAAGCGGCTTGATTTACGCCATGTCGCGCGGACTTGCTCCCGCACTGAGTAAGCTCTTTCCCACCTTGCCGCGTGACGGTAAGGCAATGGAGCATATATCCACAAACATGATCGCCAACATTCTGGGTTTGGGCTGGGCCGCGACGCCGCCGGGCATAAAGGCGATGGAGGAGCTGCAAAAGCTGAACCCGGATAAAACAAGGGCCAGCAAGGAAATGTGTATGTTTCTGATAATAAACCTCTCCAGCTTACAGCTTGTAACAATAAACATCATCGCTTACCGCGCCCAATATAACTCCGTAAGCCCGCAGGAGATTATCGGGCCTGGGATATTGGCGACGCTGTGTTCCACCGCTGCAGGCATTATTTTTGCTAAAATAATGGAAAAGAGGCGTAATACATGAGGGCAATGCTCTTTGTGTCAAATATAATGATTCCGTTGTTGTTCGTGGTCATTATCGTATATGGTCTGTTAAAAAAAGTCCGTGTTTACGACGCTTTCATAGAAGGAGCAAAAGACGGTTTTTCCACCGTGCTCACTATTTTACCCACACTTATCGGCCTGATGGTATCCATCGGCATACTGCGCACTTCCGGCGCTCTGACCGCGCTTTCATCCTTGTTACAACCGGCTTGCGCCACCATAGGCTTCCCCGAACCCGCTCTGCCGCTTACATTGATGCGCCTGGTTTCATCCTCAGCCTCCGTCGGCCTCCTTCTTGACATTTTCAAAACCTACGGCCCGGATTCTTTCACAGGCCGCTTCGTATCCGTGATGATGAGTTCCACTGAAACTATATTCTATACTTTAAGCATCTATTTCGTAGCCGTGAAAATAACAAAAACGCGCTACACCCTAGCCGGAGCTTTAATTGCCAACTTCGCAGGTATAGCCGCGTCTTTAATTATAACCGACCTAGTATTCGGCCGGTAACCCATAACCCCTGATACCTTGCTTAATAAAATCCGTGCGCCCGCCGTCGACACTTTCCTCCGGGCGTAAACACGGCAGCCTGCTCCGGCCAAGCACTCCCACGGCACATGCCGGTAACGGTTTAGCGCTGCTTCCTTCCGGACCTGACGCGGTTCGCCGGCCGCCATTGCGCGGGACTTGACCATCAACACCGCTTACCATGCGCAGACCCCACAAAAAAGGAGCCTAAGGACGGGCGTCACCTCCGCTGCAGCGGACTGCGGATACAGGGAACCGCTACCTCCCCGGCTAGCACGGAAAATTTAAAGCGTTTTGAATGGTGCCCTGTTATTATAGATTAAAAAAGTATTTGTGTCAACAAAAATTATACTTTTATAAGAGTACCTCTGATAAACGGCTTTCCGGGAGGCCAAATGGAGTTATTTAACTTGTTCCCAGCATATTTAAAGGTAATTTAATGCTTGACTTTGCTTTTATCATATGGTAATATAATGAATGCAAGGGCGCATAGCTCAGTTGGGAGAGCGCCAGCTCGACAAGCTGGATGCCGTAGGTTCAAGTCCTACTGTGCCCATACCCGGAAATCTTGAGAAATCAAGGTTTTTTCTTTTGCAATTTTCACATTTCGTCATTTTCTTTTGACTCATTTTTGACCCATCGCTTTTTGTTCAGGTGCTCATTAATTAAGTCGGAATTGCGGATAAAAGCTTCTTCTTGACATGGCGGTATAAAGATCGGTTGCATCATTGTTTGAGCGTCCTAGGAAAATTTTATGTGACATTTCATCTACACCTGCGGCGTACAAGTCTGTGGCGTATGTATTGATGTTTCGTGCAGTTCTTAAATACGTGATGTACTCAAAAATCGTGTTTTCCTCAACCGATATACAAGGCTTAGGAAACCACGGCGAGGAGGCGTTCATTTACGGCGGCGCAGCGTATGGCGGAACATCTAAACGAGAAGAGTCCGCCAATAAGCCCGAATTATCGCACCAAACCTTGAAACGCCGCCAAAGCATCAAAAAGCTGCCCGATTCTCAGCACACCGGCGAAATAGCGTTCCGCGAGAAAGAGAAATCCCGAATACGCGCCAAAGCCGAACTCCCGTTCCACATCATTAAAAATCTGTTCAAGTTTCGAAAAACGCCGTATCAAGGGTTAGCTATTATACGCGTTAATAACAATTCCATCGCATTTTTGCCGCGTTTTTAGAAAATCGGCCGACTTGTTCAGTACTTAATTAAGAACCCAGATTCCGATTATTTACAATGATAAACAGAATTACGCTGTCTCGTTCAAATCGGAATTAAAAAGCTCAAGCTTAGCTTGAAGCATCATTTCAAGACGCGTGATTGCGTTGAGCATTTGTTCTACTGACTTGTTAAGCTTAAGCAATTGCGCAGGCGTTACGTCTTCCATTCCGATAATAGCCTGCATTTTTTCACCCTCAGCGTTCAGTATGTGGGCCAAAGCGGCTTCCTGTAAGGCTACCGATTGAATTATATCGGTTATAGCCTGATCGCGTGAGCCTTCACCCGGAGTGATTACTGGCATTCCCATTGAAACACCTCCTATCTGGATTTTATTGGCATTCTCATGCCTGCTGATAATATATGCAAGTCCAAAAGCGGTTGTTACCATGTCAAGCGTTAATAATTTTGTGTCCAACCCTATCTATTTTACATACTATTATACGAGAAACAGATTTTACAATAGGAGTGATATTTATGGATATGCTGCATCCAAGCAGCGTTATTGAAATACCTTCAGATAATAGACAAACATTTCGAGGAATCACTTTTGACGGTTGTTTTTTCTACATGACGGTACCGCGTGAATGTGCCATTTATAAATTCAACAGAGAATTTGAAGTTGTTAACGTTGTCAAAGTTGACAAGCCGTATACCGCTATCTGTTATGACGCCTCAGAAAAAGTTCTTTGGGCCGCTACAGATAAACCCGACGTCATATATAAATTGAATCGCGGTTTAAAGGAAATCGGACAGCTTCATATTAAGACGGATAAGAAACTGTGTGACCCAATAGTGGGGCTTTCTTACGATTGTAAGAAAAATGTCCTGCTGGCCGCATACCTTGATTTTATTGCAGAGATTTCTAAGAAAAACGGGTGCGTTCATATGTTGAATGCGGACTGTCCCGGAGACTATTCAGCGGTTCTGTCTATTGCCCCATATTATGCAGTTGTCTGCCAAAATACTTGCAAAAACAAGAAAAGACAGGATATTCTTTTCTATACGGATGAAGGATGCTTAATTAGGCACCTTTACATCGATGCGAAGTATAAAATTGTAAACCTGCTATTTTATCCATGCAAAACTAAAAACAAATCAGACTTCGAACTGATAATCCTGGCGTCTGATATATGCGGGCGACCGGTGATTCTTCGTTATGCGATGAAAGTATGCGGTATGAACCCGGATTGTTGTAACTATAAGGTATGCAAAGAAAAATGCGAAGACGATGACGACAAAACCTGTGACCAGGCTTGTAATGACTTGCTTCAGTCTGTAGCGCTGGTTGAAGCCGCTCTTGCGCACATATTAAACGCGGAGGGCGAAAAATTACAGAAAGCAACTTCTATTGCGAAGACCACATGTGAACTTCTGGAAGTTAACAAGTCAATCAGTAATGCTATTGTGGGTGCGGCTCATTTGGAATTTTTACTGTTGCAAAAACTAGAAGTAATTAATAGTATATGCTCAAAAATAAAAAAGGAGGAAAATAAAAAATGGCTGTAGTATCAGGAAGAGTTATATTCGACAGCGCTAGAACCGCCCAATGGTCAGACGTGATGCCAGGTATCGCAGGCGTTGCGGTGGCGTTACAAAACATAGCGACTAACGAGCTCCTTGCTGTTTTAACAGGTACGAACGGAGAATACTCGTTTATTAATGTTCCCAACGGCAATTACCGTATAGTGGAATCTTATGGATTGAGTGCCGTTCCGGCTCCGGGAGATTTCAACAATGCGGCAGCAGCCCCAATACCCGACGGTGTCACACCGCCAATAAGCTATGTAACCAACCCGCCTACCGGCTCAACAAACCTTGATTGCACAGTACCAAACACAATTTTTGTCACAGTGTCCGATAATGATTTAAATGATCAAAATTTTTTGAACGGGACGGTTAGATACACGCCAATCACAGCTATAATGGATAGTTGCGCCACTATCGATCCTGAGAACCTACTTACGGACGCCGATGATGGAACTTTCGGCTTCTTCCCTGCCGGAACGCCGGCAAATACCGGAGCTCCAACAGAACCATACCCCGGATTTGTGCCGGGTTTCGCGTATGTATTACCCGATCCTGCTGTTGATACACCAGACGATGGCGAGTATACGGTTCAAAATATCATGAACAATTCATTGGCTAATGAGCGCGGCGCATGGTGGCGTATTGCCGACCATACCACAGGCAATGAAACAGGCAGGATGATGGTGATTAACGGGTATGATCCCGGAACGGTATTTATCCATGAAGAAGTAAACGTTTTGCCTAATACAAACTATCTGTTCAGCGCATGGATTTTGAATATGTTCAAAGTTACCGGGTACGCGAATCCCGCTTTTGGCGTTTTAATTACTGACGATAACGGCGATGTGCTGTACAGCCACTCATTAGGCGCGGAAATTCCCGTAAACATGAACACCCCTGAATGGAAGCAAATCGGAACTGTGTTTAATTCCCAAGATAATACCCATTTAACATTTGAGTTTCTGAGCCAGGCGCCGGCGGCATGGGGTAACGATTACGCGTTGGACGATATTGCGCTCCATGAAGTGGATGTACCCGTTTTTACACCTGTTAAATCTGTTAACCCTTCCCGCGCCAATGTCGGAGATACCGTCACATACACGGTCACTTTGGAAAATACCTGCCAAAGCCCGTTGACAAACGTAAGGTTTCAGGATACCGTACCGAACGGCTTGTCATTTGTAACCGGCTCTGTAAGGGTCAACAGCGCTCCTAATCCCGGCGCAAACCCTAATATCGGGTTTACAATAGCGAACGTTCCGGGAGAATCGACTGTCACCATCCAATTTTCCGCTTTGGTCACTTCCGTGCCTTTAACTAATCCGGTGCTCAACCAAGCGGATATGAGCTATAACTATACGCCGGTAGAGGGTGGAATTCCCGGTGAATCTAACGTATCTTCTAATATTGTCCCTTTGGATATCGGTGATTCCGCTGATTTGTCCGTTGTAAAAACGGGTTCGCCCAGCGTCGTAAAGCCCGGAGAAACGTTAACGTATACGATAACCGTCGCTAACGCCGGCCCTACGGCAGCAGAAAACGTAACTTTGACGGACGCTCATCCTATTGGCCTCTCTAACCTTGAATACTCAATAGACGGAGGCGCCTCATTCCAAGCTTGGACCGGTAATATAAATCTTGGAATGATGGATGCCGGCGATTCGTTGGTGGTTATCATACAAGGTACTGTAAACGAGGATATAGCAGGACGTTATATTTATAACATCGCCGAAGTGAGTTCCACAACGCCTGATCCCAATTACTCGAATAATACTTCATCGATTAGAACAGAGATTTTTACCCCAAGAACACAAGCGATTACTGACATTATTGAATCTGTTGCGTTACAAGAAACCGCGCTTTCTCACATCCTAAACGCCGAAGGTGAAAAAATGCAAACGATGCTAGGTATGAATGATGTGACGATCGACCAGTTGTTTGAACTGAACCGTTCCGTTACACGTTTGGTTGGGACGATAACCAGATTGGAATCTGTTCTTCAAGCAAAGTTAAATAGTGTTAAGTAAGTGTCAAATAGACCCGCGTCTGTACAGGGGCGGGTCTATTTGACGCTTATGATCAAACTGTAATCAATCACCTTTTTAATTATTCTTAAAAATCCGACTACGGCCTATCGTCCTGTTCTCCATTTTAGATTGTCCATTATACGGCAAAATCTTTTCCGCTATTGCACGGTTGATTGTAGGTTTTGCGAAACCGCGTGCCTTGTACCCGCGACCACGTTCACAGAACGGGATTGAAAAACTAAAACGTATATTTTAAATCTTAAATAGAGTTGTACTCAAATATTTTTCTCCCCTATCAGGGAATATCGCAACAATTGTTCCCGAATTCAAGTCCTTCGCGACTTCAAGCGCGGCAATCATGGCAGCTCCGCTACTCATGCCGACAAATATAGCTTCTTCCGCGACTATTCTACGCGACATTTCAAAAGCGGCTTCGGTTTCAATTTGTATGCTAATGTCTATTTTTCGGGGGTCATATATTTCTGGAATAATCGCTTCTTCCATGCTTTTTAACCCTTGTATATAGTGTCCTTTGACTGGGTGCGCTTCCACTATTTTAATAGATGGATTCTTTTGTTTTAGCCTCATCCCAACTCCCATAATCGTTCCTGATGTGCCGATAGCAGATACGAAATGAGTTATATTTCCATCTGTTTGATTCCATATTTCTTCGGCAGTTGTGCAGTAATGCGTCAGCTTGTTAGTTTCGTTTGAATATTGGTCCGGATTGTAATATTTTTCCGGATACTGCTTAAGCAGTTCCTTTGTTTTCATGATAGCGCCGTCGGTTCCTTTATCCGCGTCTGTAAGTATGATTTCACCGCCGAAAGCCTTTATCATTTTTTGACGCTCTATTGAAACAGCCTCACTCATAACAATACAGACTTTGTAACCTTTTACGCTGCCTATCATTGCAAGACCAATGCCTGTATTTCCCGATGTCGCTTCGATGATCGTTTTATCTTTTGTCAACACGCCATCAGATTCTGCTTGTTCAATCATTTTTAAAGCAATCCTATCTTTTATGCTCCCTGTCGGATTGAATCCTTCCAATTTTGCATAAAGAGTTACATTTGGATTAATATTCATATGATTGATTTTTACAATGGGTGTGTTCCCTATTGTTTTTAGAATGTTGTTATGCACTTTATTCTCCAATTATTATTTAATCATTGTTACAATATAGCACAGCAGAAAAAATTCGAGATAATATCATTATATGTATTTATAAACATAATGCTTCTCGTACCTACCGCGTCTATCTCGTACCTATCTCCATTTCAATTATTATATCACGTTATGAGGTAAATTGAAAGTAATTTTATATATAATATTTGATTTCATATCCTTTGTATGGTACATTAAATATAAATTACTATGCGAAAGGAGTAATTACTTTGAAAAAGTATTTATATATATTTATTTTTACTTTTTCCTTTTTATTAGGAAAATTATTAACCATAGAAAATATAAAAGCAGACGATAATAAACCGGATGACCGATATCTTGAATTAATTGAAATGTCTAGGGAATTTTATGAACCGAAAGCAATTTATTTGACACCTCCATATTTCGGAAGGTTGTTATTTTTAGGTGGATGGGATTTCGCAGACCACGACAGGAGATATAGTATTTCTCCTAATGATAATAGTATTTCATATTGGGAATTGTTCGAATATAGTCCAGAAAATCCATGGATAAATGTAAGCGGAAGAATCGACCCCAAGCATCCGGTTACCAGTATATTGATGTCTTATCATGAAGCCACGCAAAATCTTGAAAAAAGACCCGATGATTTTATTCCGCCGGCTCCTTGGTTTCCAGGCGAATTTGCCGGATATGCAGATGGTTGGTATTTTTATACAAGATTTATTAGTGGAGCTGGAAGCGGGGAAACTTACCGGCTTGGTTGTGATACATTAAGATTATATGCGATAAATCCCGATATATACGCAGTAGATCCCGATGAAGGGTATAAGGACTTTGGTGATTTTCGCGGCGCTCATACTCGTGTCTATAATGAAAGGCTTTATTATTTGGATATGTCTTATTTAAAAAGCGCTTACTATGGTTCTGGACGCTTGTGGAGTATGGATTTTAACGGAAACGATAAACAACTAGTTGTTGACGATTTGTTTCACGGCGAGTTCCATATTATTAATGATATAATTTATTACATGCAAGCGGAAGAATATATATTATATTCGATAAATCTTGACGGTACGGGAAAAACGGAAATTTTTAATGTCTACGAAACATTTAAACAAGAGTTAAATGAACGATGGTTTGAACGTATCCAAGAAATTGACATAGTGTTCATTGGTAATTTCTTAATATTTAGTACTTACGGTGTCGAAACTAAATATATTATGGAATTATGCGGTAGCAACATCGTAAGGATTCCGGGTTATTTGTTTGTATCACCTTTTAATTGGCATGACAATGCCGTCTTTTTCAAAGCGCGTGACGGTTATTGGATATATAGGGTGAAATAAACCGGTTTTATTGCATCCACCCCGCAAACCTCTTTTCCAGCATAACAATCAGCTGATACAGCACCGCCGCCATAATACACAGAATAACTATCGAAAGCATCACCCAGTCCATACGAAATTCATGGTATTACATACTGATACTTATTACAACAAAAATAAAATTAAAAGAATTAAAATATTAATATTAATTTAAATAGACTTGTTAAATGATATTTACGTATATTTTTATTATGTGAAGGATTTGGTACATATATTATTTTTTAGGTGAACGAACTACGCAGGGATGATGAAATAAAAAGTCAATTATTAAAGGAGGCAATAAAATGCGAAAATTTCCAGTTGTGTTAAAACTTACTAATAAAAAAGCTGAATTGGCTTTGGTAGTAGGTGGCTGTATCGTTGCAGCACTTGTTGTAAAAGGTCTAAGTAAAAACACAAAAGAATCAATAAAAAACGGGTATTCAGTGAAGATACGTTTTGGTTCTTTTGAAGCGAACTTTAACAATGATGCTAATAAAGAAGCGTCATGAACTAGAAAATACATGCTCTAACTCCTTATAATAATTGGTGAGTTTCTCCTTTCCGCACACCGAAAGCGTTATAATGGTTGTCATGAACAGGACACTAAAAAGTTCGCCCCCCTACGTAGTTTACTCAATTCCTCGCACTGTGTTGATTATAACAGTGCGAGGTCTATTTAAATCGTTATTTCACCCCATCCACCCCATAAACTTCCTTTCCAACATAACTATCAACTGATACAGCACCGCCGCCATAATACACAGAATAACTATCGAAAGCATCACCCAGTCCATCCGAAATATCTGGCTGCCGTAGACGATCAGGTAGCCTAAACCGGCTTGTGCCACAAGGAATTCACCGACGATAACGCCTACAAAGCTCAGACCGACATTGATTTTCATGGCGGCGATTATGGTTGGGATGTTTGACGGTATTATCAACTTAAATAGGGTTTGGCTCTTTTTGCCGCAGAAGGTTTCGATAAGCTTTATTTTTTCGGGGTCAACGTGAAGGAAACCGTTCAGGATGGTTATTATAGAGACGATAACGGAAATAAGCAAAGCGGTTACTATAATGGATTTTACATTGTTACCCAGCCATACTATTAGTATTGGAGCCAAAGCGGTTTTTGGCAGGGCGTTAAGGACGACCATGTAAGGCGCCAAAACGCTGGATAAGAAGCGGTTCCACCATAAAAGCGCCGCCATAACCGTCCCGATTATTGTCCCAAGCAAAAACCCGGCTATGGTTACCCAAACGGTTGTAAACACATGCCGCCATAAAATACCGTCTGTGGATAAGTTGATGAAAGCCGTCAACATACGGCTGGGCTGGCTGAAGATAAACGCTTCGATCCACCTTTGCCGCGCGGCGATTTCCCACAGTGCGAAAAAAGCGACAAGCAGCGTGATTTGCGTAGCCAGAATCAACACCCTGCGTTTTTTCAAGCGTGACAGAAAGGCTTTATGCTCCGCGGAAACAGGCGTCATATCGCTTGCCTCGCATATTTCATTTTCATCCCGGTTATACATGAACATCCAGCTCCTTCCAAATCTTGTTAAAATACTTGCGGAACTCGGGTGCCTCGCGGGACTTCATCGGCGTCCTATTATCCGTACCGATTGATATTTGATGTATGTTCCTAATTGTAGCCGGACGTTTTGTCAGCACAATGATGCGGTCGGAGAGGCTGATGGCCTCCGAAATATCGTGCGTAACCAAAATGGCGGTCTTTTTTTCTTTTTTAAGTATGGTGCCCACTTCATCGGCGATAAAAAGACGGGTTTGGTAATCCAACGCACTGAAAGGCTCGTCAAGCAACAGAAGTTCCGGCTTGGTTGAGAGTGTGCGGATTAGCGCTACACGCTGCCGCATGCCGCCGGACAGCTCGGAGGGTTTATATGTCTTAAACTCCCCTAAGCCGTACTGGGCCAACAGTTCATCGGCATAAGCAAGATTGCGTTCGGTCATTTTTTTTTGGATTTCAAGGCCCAGAATCGCGTTTTCATAGATGCTGCGCCACTCAAAAAGGCAGTCTCTTTGCAACATATATCCAATTTCCGCCCTGCTCGGCTGTTTCATATCCTGCCACAATCCGGGCGGCATGTCGAACATAGGCATCCCCTTAATAAACACATTTCCGCCCGATGGCTTGACCAACCCGTTTATAATTGATAAAAGCGTAGATTTGCCGCACCCGCTGGGACCGATTATGCTGACAAACTCGCCGTTTGCAATATCAAATGAAACATCTTTTATAGCTTCTGTTTCTCCGTTCGTGGAATGATAGTTCATTGAAATATTTTGGACATCAACGAATTTATCCAACACAAAAACCCCGTTCCGGTGGTTATAGTGTAGTATATAACCGGACGGGGCTATTTGTGAGGCAGTTAATAGTTAATAATTAATTATTTGATTCAAGCCATTCGATTGCTGCGCATGCGATGGATTTAATCGTTTCAGGGACAAAGGGGCTAGGTAATCCCGCGCCGGAAAGTAAATCCGAAAAAGTCTTGGTTCCGGCCAGCCTTGTCAGGCGTACATATTTAGCCCAAGCCTGGCCGTGGTCTTTTTGATCCTCCGCCCAGAAGGCAAGAGCCACTACTTCCGCCAAACAGTAATCAATGTAATAAAACGGGGTTTCGTAGATATGCGCCTGAGCCTGCCAACGGCGGCCTTCGCCATAAAACGGGAAACCCGCCAGGTCGAGGTACGGGCGGTATTTACCCTCAAGCTCCAGCCAGAGGTCATTGCGCTCCTTGGGGCTAAGCTCCGGTTTTTGGTAGATATGGTGCTGGAATTCATCAACCATCGTGCCGTACGGGATGAAGGTCAGCGCGCTGCCAAGATGGCTTTTATAGTATTTTTTCGTCTGATTGCCGAAGAAGCCTTCCATCCAGGGCCAGGTGAAAAATTCCATGCTCATCGAATGGACTTCGGCGGTTTCGGACGAATACTCGCTTAAAGCCGAAGGGTAAATCTCCCGCGCTTCATATGCGGCAAACGCATGCCCGGCCTCATGCGTCAAAACGTCAATATCTCCCGATGTACCGTTAAAGTTGGCGAAGATAAACGGGGATTTATGATCGGCGATGTAAGAGCAATATCCGCCGCCGGACTTGCCGGGGCGCGTTAAAACGTCAAACAGTTCATTCTCCAGCATAAAATCAATAAATTCCGCCGTATCGCTTGACAGCTCATGATACATTTTTTTACCATGTGTGAAGATATCGTCCGCTGTGCCGACAGGCTTGGCATTACCCTCAAGATACTCGCAGGGGTCGTCATAAATCTTTATTGTCTCGACACCGATGCGTTTAGCTTGTTCAGCTTTTAATTGTGTTGCTATTGGCACGATATAATCAACTACACCTTTGCGGAAGCCTTCAACCTTTTCGATGTTGTAACAAATGCGTTTCTTGCGGTAATAGCCCAGCTCAACAAAATTTTCATACCCCAGCGTTTTAGCTATGCGCGTCCTGATTTTTACCAGCTCGTCAAAAATGCTGTCCAATTTTTCCGCATGAAGCATAAACCATCCGGTCTGCGCACGTAAGGAAGCCTCGCGTACGGAGCGGTCGGGATCCTCGTGATAGGGTTTAAGCTGCGCCAGCGTAAGCGTTTTGCCGTCAAATTCAATCTGTGCGGAGGCCATCAGCTTGTCGTATTCGCTGCCAAGCTTGTTTTCCGCTTGCAAATCCGGCACGATTTCGGGTTTGAAGGTCTTCAGTTCCATCTCGGCCTTATCGAACAACAAGGTTCCCCACGCGGCTTCAAGCTCCTTACGGAACGGCGACTGGATCAATGCCGTCATAAATTCCATATTTACCGGCATCAGCTTGGGGCCAAGCTCGTCCATATAATCCCTCTCGGCGTCATAAAACTCATCCCTTGTATCCAGCGTGTTCCTGATATACGCCAGCGCGAACATGGAATATACATGCTGGATATAGGTGTCTGCCTCTTTGTATGCGGCAAAGGCCTCGTCAGAGCTTTTCGCGTCCTTAAAACGCTGTAACAGCGACATAAGCTTCCCGTTTACCGGCTCAAATTCAGGACGGGTATACTTCATCTGCGAAAATTTCATGTTTTACATCCTTTCGTAATTTTGTCAATTCATTATATCACATGGAGTTGAAAACAGTAAACATCTTTTGTGTTGTATTAACATTTGCGTTGTGCTATACTTTATAGGGTTTTAACTATCTGATAAGGTGGCAATGACGGTGAATCAAAAGGGAGCGCTTTTTAAGACAATCCGAATGAAATTGCTCATGCCAATACTGTGCGCCGTAATTCTGGGCGGCTTGATTATGGGTATTACAGCCTACCGCATGACTTCCGATGTAATGGTCAACGAAGGCATAAAGGACGGCCTCCGTTCCGCTCAAACCCTGCGCGAAATGGTAGACATGACCATTGCCACCGCACATTTCGATCTTTCTACCCTGTCCTCCGCGCCGACCTTACGCCGGCTTTTGCTGGGTGAGGGGGAGCCGGACGACCTTGAAGCGCAAATGATGGAATTGATTGCGCGTCAACCCCTCTACAACAGCATGATCGCATTAAATTCAACCGGTACCATCATGGCAAGCACCTCGGGCAGCGCGGGTCAGGAACGTGGCGACCGCGAGTATTTCATAGAGAGTATGAAAGGTAACAATTTTATATCCCCGGTTGAGGTCAGCCGCCAAACGGGGAGAATGGCTTCGTTTATATCCATCCCGGTCTATGACGAGCAGGGTGGAGAGGTTATAGGCGTGATGATGGCGGCCTTGCAGATTATGGCTATAAATGACCGTTTCGTCTCCTCCGTAACAATCCTTGACGGCTTTGGGTACGCAATGATCGCAACAGGCGAAGGCACCGTTATAGCGCACAGGGATGAGGAAGCAATAGGCGGGCCGATGCTTCAGGAAACGATGGTGCTGCTTGCGCAAATGACTGATGAAAGCGCGGTTTTTAAATCCACGCGGGATGGAACGGGGGTCATGGTCTTTGCCGGGCGCAGCCAGTACACCGATTGGTATTCAATTGTGGTTTGTCCGGTCAGCGACTTTTACCGCAGGGCGAACACCTTGGCGCAGATGATAGCAATACTGGTTACATCCATTACGATATTCATAGCCGCGATTGTTTGGGTTGCGGTAAGCGGCGTGACAAAGGCGCTTAGCGCCGCCATACGCTATGCCGATGTTGTGGCCAGGGGTGAGCTGAACACTTCACTGGACATTCAACGGAATGACGAAGTTGGCGTATTGGCCGGGTCATTGCGTGAAATGGTAGGAAAGCTTAAAGATATGATCGAAATAGCCGAGTTGAAAACCGCCGAGGCTGAGGCCGCGACGGAAACGATTATGTCGGGCATCGCGTACGCCAGCAAGATCCAGCGTAACCTTCTCCCGAAGAACAAGGCTTTCGATAATGCTTTTACGGACTATTCCATCATATGGGAACCACGGGACGTCGTGGGCGGAGATATATATTGGGCTAAGAACTTTGACGGCGGCACGGCGCTGTGCGTATGCGACTGTACGGGCCACGGCACGCCGGGAGCGCTGCTGACAATGCTGGTCGTGAGCGCGCTTGAGGCTTCGGTCAACGCAAACAACTACACAGACACGGCACAGATTTTATACATATTGGATCAAAAGCTTGCTTCCGTATTGAATGTGGAGGACGAGGCTGATGTAAAACGCGGCATTACCGATATTAACGACGGCTGTGACCTCGCCCTACTGTTTATCGCGAATGACGGCTCCGTTTCCGTAGCGTCCGCGCACACGCATGTGTTTGTTTGTGACGGCAGCGAGGTCTTCCAGTATAAAGGGCAGAATATATCTGTCGGGGAGGGTAAGCTGAAAAGCAAGAATGAAGTGATTATCCAAAACATACGCTCAAAACCCAGCAACAAATTTTATATCGCATCGGACGGCCTCTTCGACCAGATTGGCGGCGTACGCAGCAAATCCTTCGGATATAAGGTATTTAAACAGATCATTCTGGATAACCACCACGAACCGCAAGCCTCGATATCCGGCAAGGTTTGGGACGCCTTTATGGAATATCAAGGCGCGCAGGCGCGCAGGGATGATGTGGAACTGCTGAGCTTTGTACCGAAAATAATAAAAAAATGAGTAAGCTTGGCTATTTCATCTCTTCATCATTATAGCGGCGCTGTTCGTGGTCTTTACCATAACCACTGATGCCGAAGTTATAAGGAGGGTCGATAATGGTATTAAACATGCTGGAGTATACCGGTTCGCTGAAAAAAAGAAATATTAACATAAGTTACAGCGGTCCGATGTGGGAGGACGGGCTGAAGGGCATTGCCGAGATGGTGAAATCAAGCCTGTCATCCGATGAATTACCGAGCAGCGCGGCGAAGTCCATTTTTTCGGTTTTTATTGAGCAGGCTACGAACATGCTGATGTATTCCGCGGAAAAGGAGCATTACCCCAAACACGATGCGGAATCTTCGGATGTATCGACGGGTATGTTGGTTTTGGGACACAAGAATTTGACTTATTTTATCCAGACGGGAAACGTTGTAAAAAGCGTGAACGCGGAGCTTATAAAGGGCAGGTTAGACTACCTGAATACGCTTGATAAAAAAGGGATCCGTCAGTTTTACAGGGAACAGATGCGGGGCGAAAACGATAACCCGGAGAGCCAGGGCGCCGGTTTGGGCTTTATCGAAATCGCAAAGAGAGCGACGGCGCCGATTAAATATGATTTTGAACCGTTGGGCGAAGGGTTGTTCTATTTCACCATGTATGTGGAAATCGGGCAGGAGGTGGCTTGAATTATGAGATTCAAGTTGGAGAGGGAAAAAACCAAAACGACGCCATACATCTTAATTGATGAGGAAAAGGGCTATATGCGGTTTGAGGGCGAATGTTACCTTGAGGACATTATAGGTTTTTTCAAAGATATAAACGAATGGCTGGAAAACTACCTGTCATCTGATTTTACTAAACTTACATTTGACTGCGCGATGGAATATTTCAACAGCTCAACGGCGAAGTTGCTTTATAACATGTTAAGGTCGATGGATATACACGCCAAGGACGGTAAAAACATTGTCGTGAACTGGATTGCCGCCGAGGATGACGATATGCTTATCGAATGCGGCGAGGATTTCAAGGATGAAATGGAGAGCTTGGAGTTTAATTTAATAATTCAAAATTAGACACTGTAAAGCATTTCTGAATAGCAAGGTATAGTCCAGTGCCGTTTGCAGCATATAAGTTCCAGTTGGTCTATCGTTTCGCGCAGCCCCTCCAGCGCCGTTACCACCTTATTCCGGTATGTTTCGGCGGCTTTCAAGGGGCTTGCTCCGTTAACCGGCACTAATGCATCCGATAATTCTCCGCGCCTGAAAACCAGTGTTTCAGACAGATTGGAGAGATTCAACAGCAATTCTTTCTCAGGGTTCGCAGTAATCCCGATTTCTTGTTTATGACGCGCAAGCGCTGCCAGTTCGTTTTGATACCCGAACACAGCGGGGAGTATCTCTTTATTAACCACATCAAGAATCACAAGCGCCTCAATATGGATTGTTTTGCTGTAACTCTCAAGGAATATTTCCGCTCTGGCACATACCTCGGCCTCACAAAAAACACCGTGCTTTTCGAATAACGAAATATTTTTAGGCGAAGTAAATTCCGCAAGTGCGGCGGGAGTGCTGGCAAAGCCGGGCAAGCCGCGGC
Source organism: Defluviitaleaceae bacterium (assembly GCA_009780415.1). Classification (GTDB taxonomy): domain Bacteria; phylum Bacillota; class Clostridia; order Lachnospirales; family WRAX01; genus WRAC01. The sequence goes on from WRAC01000003.1 coordinate 27,099, forward strand.
GTGACGCTTCAGCCGCCCATTCCCCGGAATAATTATTACCGTTAAAAATGACCCGCTTGTGATTGCGCAGCGTATCGCGGATAAGCGCGGTCAGCCCATCCCTTAAATTAACGCCGCTTTCCAGGATATCAGCAAAGCCCGACAAGGTTTCCGCCGTGATGGTATTAAGCATATAAATCGGGCAGGCAGTGGAAAACGCTGAGCCCGGCATCCGAAACTCGAACCGGTTGCCGACGAAGGCAAAGGGCGACGTGCGGTTGCGGTCGGTGGAATCCCTGGGGAATCTGGGCAGCGTAGTCACGCCAATCTCCATATGCTTCAATTCCTTGCCCACATATGTATCCCCGTTTTCTAAGGCCTCCAGAATCTCTGTCAGCTCATCGCCTAAATAAACGGAAATAATAGCGGGCGGCGCTTCATATCCGCCCAAACGGTGGTCATTGCCCGCGCTGGCTACGGATATGCGCAAGAGGTCCGGATAGAGATCGGCGGCCTTTATGACAGCGCATAGGAAAAGCAGGAATTGCGCGTTTTTTTCCGGTGTTTCGCCCGGTTCAAACAGATTGGCCCCTGTGTCCGTCGCCAGTGACCAGTTAACATGTTTTGCGCTGCCATTTACACCGGCAAAAGGCTTCTCGTGCAGCAATACCGCCATATTGTGCCGGCCGGCCGTGTTATTCAAAAGCTCCATAACGATTTGGTTATGATCCGTAGCAATGTTTGCCGTGGAATAGACCTGCGCCAGTTCATGCTGTCCGGGAGCCGTTTCGTTGTGTTCGGTCTTTGCCGGAACGCCCAATATCCACAGCTCCTCGTTGAGTTCACGCATAAAGGTTTTCACCCGAGCCGCGAACGCGCCGAAATAGTGGTCGTCCATTTCCTGGCCTTTGGGCGGGCGCGCGCCAAACAACGTCCTCCCGCAGATTTTAAGGTCAAGACGTTTTTCGTAAACCTCACGGTCTATAAGGAAATATTCCTGTTCCGGGCCGGCCATACTTAGTACGCGCCGGGTTTCAGTGTCCCCCAATGCGCGCAGCACCCTTAAAGCCTGTTTATTCAACGCTTGCATAGAGCGGAGCAGGGGGGTTTTCTTATCAAGGGCATGTCCCCCGTAAGAACAAAACGAGGTGGGTATATAAAGCGTATCGTCTTTAATAAACGCGTAAGATGTAGGGTCCCAGGCCGTATAGCCGCGCGCCTCAAATGTTGTGCGCAAACCGCCGGTTGGGAAGCTTGACGCGTCGGGTTCGCCCCGCACCAGCTCATTGCCGGAAAATTCCAAAAGCGCCGTCCCGTCCGCAGACGGAGAAAGGAAGCTGTCATGCTTTTCCGCCGTAATACCGGTCATGGGTTGAAACCAATGGGAAAAATGCGTCGCGCCGTGTTCGGCGGCCCAGTCTTTCATCGCGGTGGACACGGCGTTTGCCACGTCCAGCTCAAGCCGGTCTCCCGCTACCATCGTCTTTTTCAAGGCATCGTAAATATCCGGGGACAGTCTTTGGCGCATCACTCGGTCATTAAATACCATACTGCCGTAAATCTCGGTAATATTCTTCATAAAAGCGCGATCCCCGCCTGCTCGCAGATTTTATGCGTATCTTCATCCCAGATGGAAACCTGTACCTCGCCGATGTGCGCCTTCGCCATCAGCAGCATGCACAGGCGCGACTGTCCTATGCCGCCGCCCATGGTAAGCGGAAGCTTCCCCGCGAGTAAGGCCTTGTGGAAATCCAATCCGCGGCGGTAATCACAATTTGCCTCACTAAGTTGAAAATCCAGGGCTTTTTCGTCTACACGAATTCCCATGGACGAAATTTCCAAGGCGCGGCCCAGTAAATCGTGCCAGAAAATTATATCGCCGTTAAGCGACCAATCGTCGTAATCCGGCGCGCGGCTGCCATGCCGTCCGCCTGACCGTAATTGCCCGCCGATTTTCATAATAAAGACGGTTTTATGTTCCTTAGCGAATACATCCTCCCGCTCTTCCGGGCTAAGACCGGGATACAAATCCTCCAATTCCTGCGCCGTAATGAATGTAACCTCTCGTCTAAGCGAAACAGGCAGCTCGGGATAATCCCATCTCAGACGCTCCGACGCGGCGCAGATGGATTCAACAATCCGCTCGACCGTTTGCCTTAAAAATTCTTCCGTACGCTGTTCGCGTGTAATTACAACCTCCCAGTCCCATTGGTCTACGTAAATAGAGTGGGTGTTGTCCAATACCTCCTCGCGCCTGATGGCGTTCATATCGGTGTATATCCCGACCCCCGCAGGAAATCCGTATTTGCATAAAGCCATACGCTTCCACTTGGCAAGGGAATGGACAATTTGCGCCGTGCCCTTTGTTTCCGGCACGTCAAACTCAACCGGGCGCTCAACGCCGGTTAAGTTGTCGTTTAACCCCGTCCGCGGCTCCACAATCAACGGCGCGGATACGCGGTGCAGGTTCAGCGCCATCGAGAGATTGTCCTCAAATACGCGTTTAAGCCGCCCTATGGCGCTTTGTGTCTGGTATGTCGTCAAAACGGATTTATACCCCTTGGGGATAACGGTTTGGCTCATGTAATCTCCTCACTAACCCATAGCGAATCTGTCAACCATTTCGCCCGGGGTAAGCCTTTGTTTGGCGCCGCCCTCCGCCTCATAAACAATTTTGCCTTCCGACATCATTATCAGCCTGTTGCCAAGGGATATGGCGTCTTTCATATTATGCGTCACCATCAGCGTGGTGAATCTATTTTTCTTTATAATGGTTTCGGTAATCTCCAGCACCTTGGCGGCGGTTTTAGGGTCCAGCGCGGCGGTGTGTTCATCCAGAAGGAGCAGTTTCGGCGCTTTCAGCGTAGCCATCACCAACGTCAGAGCTTGACGCTGTCCGCCTGAGAGAAGCCCCACCTTATCGGACATCCTGTCTTCCAATCCAAGCCCCAGAATAGACAGCAAGTCTCTGTACCGCTCCCTCTCTTTCTTATTGATTCCCCAGCGCAGGCTGCGCCTTTTGCCCCTTCTTGAGGCAAGCGCAAGATTTTCCTGTATTTCAAGGCTTGCGGCTGATCCCATAAGAGGGTCCTGAAACACCCTTCCTATTAATTTCGCGCGTTTATAACTGGGGTGTTTCGTAACGTCAATCCCATTTATCCATATTTTACCGGCATCCACCGGAAATGTCCCGGCAATCGCGTTCAGGGTAGTGGATTTGCCGGAGCCGTTTCCGCCTACAACCGTTATGAAATCGCCTTCCTCCAGGTTGAGGGTCAAAGCGTCAACCGCCGTGTTCTCGTCCGCGGTACCCGCCCCCCAGATCTTTGTCACGTTATCAACCTTCAGCATGGATTATTTCCTCCCCTGCCAATCGACAAGCTTACCCTTACTTTTTCCCAGCTTTTTCTTGAGATTCGGCAGCGAAAGGGCGATTGCCACCGTTATAGCCGTAAACAGCTTTAAATCCGTAGCGGGCATACCCGCTTCAAGCACCATCGCGATGACAAACCTGTAGACCAGGGAACCGAAAACCATCGCTATCAACGCGCGCTTAAAGGTTCTGCCGGCAAACAGCACTTCACCGATAATCAACGAGGCAAGCCCGATAACAATGGCCCCAATGCCCATCTGGATATCGCTGAACCCCAGGTATTGGCAAATCAAGCTTCCGGACAGCGCGATCAGCCCGTTCGATATAACCAGACTCATAACCTTTGCCATGTCTGTGTTTACGCCCTGCGCCTTTGCCATTTCGTCGTTATTTCCGGTGGCGCGTACCGCGCAGCCGATCTCCGTTCCGTAAAAGCAATACACCACAGTGACGGCCAATGCCGCGCAAACCGCGCCCAGAATCAGCGTGGACATATTCCTGCTCAGTCCCGTTTCGATAAGTCCCGTAAAAACCGTCCTCCGCCTGAGCAGCGATACATTCGCCGCTCCGAGCATCACGCGTATATTAATGGAATACAACGCGATCATGCACAGTATGCCTGACAAAAGCCCCGGTATTTTAAGCTTTGTATGCAAAACCCCCGTAACAAGCCCCGCCGTCATCCCCGCCGGAATCGCCGCCAATGTGGCAAGGAAGGGATTCCCGCCCTGCGCTATAATAACGGCGGAAACAGCCGCGCCAAGAACAATGGAGCCTTCGGCGGTCAAGTCCGGCATATTCATTACCCGGTAGGACATATATACCCCAATCGTCATAACCGACCACAGCATACCCAGCGCCGCGGCTCCCAACAGTATGTTCGTTATGTTAATGCACCCCGTTTTTTGATTCTTTTTGGCTATTCAAAAAGAATTCAAATCAAGATTTTGCGTTAGCAAAATTACCTCAATTTCCGCCCAAATACGCTTTGCGTATCTCATCGCTTTGAAGCAGTTCTTTCCCGGTGCCGGTCAGGACGATGCCGCCCGTCTCCAGCACATAAGCCCGGTCGGCAACGGACAGAGCCATCTGGGCGTTTTGTTCCACAAGAAGTATCGTTGTACCGTCGTTGTGCAGGTCGGCAATGATTTCGAAGATCTGTTCAACTAAAATCGGCGCAAGACCCATGGAGGGTTCGTCCAGCATAAGAAGCTTGGGGCGGCTCATCAATGCGCGCCCCATCGCCAGCATCTGCTGTTCGCCGCCTGAAAGGGTGCCGGCAATCTGCCTGACGCGTTCCTTTAACCGGGGGAAACGCGCGTATACCTGCTCTATAGCCGCATCGGTCTTGCCTGAATGAATAAACGCGCCCATCTCCAGATTTTCCTTAACGGTCATCTGCATGAAAACCCTTCGGCCTTCGGGGACATGCGCCAAGCCCATTTCCACGATTTTATGCGGCGGCGTTGAATTAATCCGGCGGCCTAAAAAACTTACGGCTCCCGTTTTGGAGCGCAAAAGTCCGGAAATTGTTTTAAGTATAGTGCTTTTTCCCGCACCGTTCGCCCCGATAAGCGTTACGATCTCACCCTCGTCAACTTCCAGCGAAACGCTTTTTATCGCGTGAATAGCGTCATAAAATACATTTATACCGTTTACCGAAAGCATCATGCCGAACCCTCTTTCTGCTTACCGAGGTAGGCCTCGATAACCTTAGGGTTATTTTGAATCTCAACCGGCGTGCCCTTCGCTATAATCTCGCCAAAGTTCAATACGCATATGCCTTCGCATATTCCCATTACAAGGCTCATGTCATGTTCGATAATTAAGATAGCTATGTTGAACGTTTCCCTGATTTTAGCGATATTCTCCATAAGCTCAGCAGTTTCCGAAGGGTTCATCCCGGCGGCGGGTTCGTCCAGCAGCAGTAAACAGGGTTCCGTCGCCAAGGCGCGGGCTATCTCAAGCCGCCTTTGCGCGCCGTAGGGCAGGCTGCCCGCCCGGTCCTTGGCCATGCCCTGCATGTTGAAGATGGAGAGCAGCTCCATAGCCGCGTTATCGGCGGCGCGTTCGGATTTCCAATAGCCGGGCAAGCGGAATATACCGCTCCAAATGCCGTATCCGACATGGTTGTGCATACCGATCTTAACATTATCCAAAACGCTCAGCTTTGAAAACAGGCGGATATTCTGGAAGGTACGGGCAATGCCCGATTTTGACACCTGCACCGTTGACATGCCGCAGGTGTCGTGCTGGTTCAGGAGGATAGTCCCGCGGGTGGGCTGATAGACCTTTGTCAGCAGGTTAAACACAGTGGTTTTACCCGCGCCGTTAGGCCCTATCAGCCCGCATATCTCCGTTGGGGCAATGGCGATGTTAAAGTCGTTCAAGGCAACCAGCCCGCCGAAATCTATCCCCAGCCGGATGGCTTCCAGTACGGGGATTTTACCCATATCCCGCTCCGGAATAATGCTGGCGGAGGGTAAAGGGACCATTTTAGGCTTGTTCAATCTTTTTCCCTCCCCTTATTTTTGAAAACACAGAGAAAACCTTGGTGATAAATCCGCGTATTGTGCTGTTATTGGTCGCAAGCATGATGAGTATAAGGGCGATTGCGTAGACCAGCATCCGGTAATCGTTGAACTGCCGTAATAATTCGGGCAGGATCGTAAGCGCAGCCGCCGCGATAATTGAGCCCCACATGTTGCCCAGCCCGCCCAGCACCACAAAAACGAGAACCAGTATCGAGGTATTAAAATCAAACTTCGCGGCCGCCATGGCGGAGTAATTCATAACAAACAACGCGCCCGCCGCGCCTGCCAACGACGCCGACATGGTAAAAGCCATCAACTTATACTTGGCCGCGGGGATACCGACGCTTTCGGCGGCAAGCCTGTTATCGCGCAGGGCCATTACGGCGCGTCCGGAACGGCTGTTCACAAAATTTTGGATAATGAACAAAGTAACCAGAATCAAAGCAAAGCCCATTGTAAATGTAGATATCCTTGGAATGCCGCGCAGTCCCATAGGGCCGTCAACGATAGTCCGCGCGCCTTCGCCCAGGTTAAGGTCGGCAATGCTTGTCAAAAAGCCGAAACGCAGCCCTGAGGCATCTCTGCCCACATAAAGGCAAGTGATGACATTCTTTATAATCTCACCAAAGGCTAATGTCACAATAGCCAGATAATCACCCTTCAGCCGCAGAACCGGTATTCCGATTAAAAATCCCGTTAAACCTGCAAAAATCGCGCCGATTATCATTCCAACGGCAAGATTCAAGGAAGGGTTTGGAATCTGAGCTTGCAAAGCGATACAGGCGATTGCCCCGGCAAACGCGCCTACGCTCATAAAGCCGGCGTGGCCCAGGCTTAATTCCCCCATAACACCCACAGTCAGGTTCAATGACAATGCCATGACAATATAAGCGCAGATAGGCACAAGCTGGCCCCTGAACGAATAAGACATGTTACCGCTTGATATCAGCAGCTGGACGGTTATAAACCCAACTATAACCAATCCGTATGTTATGATGTTATTTTTTGCGAACGGGCTTAAACGTTTCATACTCATACCGCCCACCTAAACCTTTTCGATGGTTCGCCGCCCAAGCAGCCCGGCGGGTTTTACGAGTAAAATGATGATAAGCACCGAAAACACAATGGCGTCGGATAATTGAGTAGATATGTAGGCCTTGCCGAGAATCTCAATTATACCCAGCAAGACCCCGCCAAGCAAGGCCCCCGGGATGGAGCCGATGCCGCCGAATACCGCCGCCGTAAAGGCTTTTATGCCGGGCATAGCCCCGGTTGTCGGCGTCAGCGTCGGGTACATGGAACACAGCAGTACTCCGGCTACCGCCGCCAAGGCCGCGCCGATTGCGAACGTCACGGATATAACCAAATCCACGTTGATGCCCATTAACTGGGACGCGGCTTTGTCCTCCGAACACGCGCGCATGGCCTTGCCGATCTTTGTCTTTACCGTAAGCCAGGTCAGCGCCGCCATGATAATCAGGCAGGCCGACATGGTTACAATGGCGATTAGCGACACGATAAGCCCGCCGTCAAAAAACTGGAAATTCGCGTTGCCCGCTATGGACGTGAACACCTTGGGGTTCGACGTCCACAGGAGCTGCGCTGTATTTTGCAAGAAATAGCTGACCCCGATAGCCGTGATCAACACGGCAAGCGACGTGGCCTGGCGCAGCGGTTTATACGCCAGCCGCTCAATCGTAACGCCCAGAACGGTGCAAACCACAACCGCAAGCAGGAGCCCCGCCATTGGCGGCAGCCCCCAGCTTGCGGCGGCGAAAAAACTGACATATCCGCCGATCATGATTACGTCCCCATGAGCGAAGTTAAGCATTCTGGCAATACCGTACACCATCGTATAGCCGAGCGCGATTATGGCATAAACACTGCCAAGGCTCATTCCGTTTATAAGATGTGATAAAAATATCATAAACGCGCCAACCTCACATCATCCAAATAGTCGTTATTACCGCACCCCTACATAAACCCCGTCTTTGATCACAACGGCTCTGGCGTTTTTGGAAACCACGCCTTCGGTCGACCAGGTCATGCCGGCCCCGGTTACGCCGTCAAAAGTAAAATCTCCGGTAAAGATCGCTATTAACGCCTCGCATATATCGCGCCCGTTCATATCGGTGGTTATAGCGCCGTCAGAGGCAAGGATAGCGTAGTAGATGGCGTATACGACGTCGTATGCGCCGGCGGCGAATTGGTTCGGGATCTCGCCGTAAAGCTCCTGGAAGGATGCGACAAAGTTGGCTGTGAGTTCGTCTTGGGCGCCGGCGTCGAAAGGCGTAAGGAGCATAACGCCTTCGGCAAGGCTGGTGTCAAAGCCTTCAAGGGTCAGGATGCCGTCCATTCCGTCGATTCCGAAGAATATCGGCGCGTAGCCGATGGCGTCGGCTTGGGCAAGTATCAGGGACGCCGGGGTGTAGTACATAGGCAGGAAGAGGAAGTCGGCGTTGTTGTTGCGCGCTTCGGCGATCTGTACGGAGAAATCGTTTTCGCTGGCGGTGGTGAAGGTGGTTACGGAAACGAGGTTCAGGTCCAGCTCGGCAGCCCTTACTTCAAAAGCGTCATAAACGCCCTTGGAGTAGACGCAGTCGTTTTTATAGATGACGGCGATGTTTGTGCCCAGGCTGTTGTTATAGATATACGAAGCGGCGGCGGTGCCCATACCGGGATCCGTAAAGCACATTTGAAAGACGTTGTCGTTGCCGTAAGTAACAAATGGGGACGAGGCGGAGGCGGTCATGCCGAAGAAGCGGTCTTCGTAGGCCAGTGCGCTCGTCGCGACTGCCGGGGTGCTGGTAACGCTGGAAAGGAATATCTGCATACGCCAGTCTTTCAGGATGTTATAGGCGTTGACGGCCTTTTCGGCGTCATGCTCGTCATCCTGGAAATTCAATTCAAATTGTGTGCCGCCCAAAGCGTTGATTTCTGAGACAGCAAGGGCCGCGCCGTTACGGACGGCATTGCCGAAGATAGCCGCGCCGCCCGTCAAGGGGCCGGTGCCGCCGATTCTGAAGGCGTCTGCGCCGGAGGCTCCGGCTGAATCGGCGTCGCAAGCCGTAAAAAGGCTAAAAGTTAAGGCAAGCGTTAATAATATAGCAAATGTCTTTTTCATTTGTCATTTCTCCTTATGAATTATGAATTATTATTCTTCGGGGTAAAACACATATCCAAGGTATTTTTCAGGTAATTCAAAACCCAGGACATCAAGCATAAAACCGTTTATGACGATTACGTCGCTTGATGTGGCAAACCTTATGGGCATTGTGGCAGGATCCGCGCCGTTGATAATCTCGATTGCCATAAGGCCCGCGTCATAGCCCAGGTCAAAATAATTGATGCCCATGGACGCGAAGCCGCCCTCCAGAGTCATGTTCGTATCAGCGCAGAACGTTGGCGTCCCGGATTCAATGGTTACGCTCTGCACCGTCGCCATTGCGGAGGCCAGCGTGTTGTCCGTCGGGATGTAGATAACGTCGCATCTTGATACTAATGACTGCATGGCTTGGTAAACATCGTTTGTGTTTGTCACCGTAACCTCGACGTAATCGAATCCCAGCAGCGTGGCTTGTTCGCGGGCAATGCCGATTTGCAGGACGGAGTTCGCTTCGCTGGAGTTATATATAAAGCCAAGGGTTTGCGCGTCCGGCATCAGTTCCCTAATCAAGCCGATTTGCGCGGCGATGGGGTTCATGTCGCTTGAGCCGGTTACGTTGCCCCCGGGGGCTTCGTTTGAATCAACAAGACGGGCGTTTTCAAAGCTGGTAATTGCGGTGCCGACGATGGGAATCGTTTCGGTCTTTGACGCGGCGACCTGCGCGGCGGGCGTCGTAATGGCCAGAATCATATCCACCCTGTTCGATACGAATCTGTCGCAGATGGTGGAGAGATTGGCTATTTCACCCAGGGCGTTGTGGAAATCCAGCCTGATTTCATACCCGTCACGATAACCGTTATCGGCCAGCGCGGCTACGAAACCGTCGTAAGCGGCGTCCAAAGCCCTATGCGTTACCAGTTGAACCACACCGATTGTTATTACGCCGTCGTCTTCTCCGGCGGTCTGGCAGCCGGACATCGAAAGAATCATTGCTAACACGAAAACAGCAGCAAGTTTCATCGCGTTTTTCGTTGCTCTCATTTTACAGCCTCCTCGTTTTTTGATTCTTTTTGACAATCCAAAAAGAATTCAATATAATATCGGGGGCATAAAAAAAACCCCCTGCGTATGCAAGAGGACGAGAATTACCCCGCGTTACCACCTCTATTTACCTGAACCTCACGGCTCAGGCCTCATCGGGTATCAGATAAATACCCCTCACTATAACGTGTGAACACGGCCCGTATTACTTAGCTTATTTCCAGTCTGCGCTATGTAAGCTGTTCCTCGGGCAGCTCGGGAGCAGAATTTCAAAAACGCAATCACATTCCCTCGCACCACCCGGGAACTCTCTGAAATGACTCATCGTTTCCTACTGTATCTCCGTCGTTGCTTTTAATAATCTATTATAAACATTTTAAAAGTTTTGTCAACAACTTTTTTCGAATTTTTATTATTTATTTATCGAGGCACAATCAGACAGGAAGTGACTTGATAATTCGCTCTAACCGGCTCAAGCTCCGGGGGATGCCTTTCCTGCGGCGCAAGCGGCTATCCGTCCTGTACATCGTGCATAGGGGGTAGAAGCGCGATAGACTTAGGCGCGGCCGGCACAGGAAACTGCATTAGGTGCGGCGGCAAGACCTACGCCGCCTTATTTATTTATGCTGTCAGAGCCCCGCCGGACGGGCGGTTTTTATAATTTATTACGATAAAGCCGCCTGCTTGCACAGGAGGCTTCGGAACATGGCACGGCTTTTTGGTTGAGTTGAGAATTAGATGATGGGGACGCCGCAAACGGCGCCCCATTTTAGCTATGCGTTATTTTATCTGATAAAACTCCTGAAAATCTTATTGGCAAACATAATACGCATCATTTGCTGTAAGTGCGCGTTATTTACATTACGAGGCAAGTTGCGGGATAAACTCTCATATTGAGCAGACTGCTCAGATTCTTCCTGAGCGGCTACCTGGCCTGCGTTCGCGGCCTCACGCATCAGCCTATCCCATGTTACTTGGCCGACAATACCTGTTATAGGCAGGCCGAATATGCTTTGGAAAGCGAAGATTGCGTCGCGCGTCATGTTCCCGAAGACACCGTCCGCGGTTAATGTCCACAGCCGCCCGGGATATCGGGGCGCGAGTGTGTTGATAGCCTGCTGAACCAGCCGGACATTTTCCCCCCTTGATCCAACGCTCAGATTTGTGCCGGGGAAGGGCGGTATGGGCGGAGGCGGCGTGGTTCCTCCGCCGCAGTCGGCATTTGCCGCTTCACGCATCAGCCTATCCCATGTCGCCTGGCCTACAATGCCCGTTATCGGCAAGCCGAATATGCTTTGGAAGGCAAATATAGCGTCCCTTGTAATATTGCCAAAAACACCGTCCGCCGAGAGAGGCCACAAGCGCCCGGGATAACAAGGCGCCAATGTGTTAATGGCCTGTTGTATCAGCCGTACATTGTCCCCCCTCGACCCGACGCTAAGATTTGTGCCGGGGAAGGGCGGTATTCCTGGCCTGTACGGTGATTCACAATATGCTTCTTCCATCAGCCGCCTCCATGTGATGGGGCCGACGACCCCATCCGCTGCCAATCCATACATTCTTTGGAAAGCCATAACGGCTTCCCTGGTTCCGTTTCCGAATATGCCGTCCTCAGTGATACGCCATAGTCCCGGTGTAACTTCGGCTAACCTGTTTATGGCTTCTTGAACCCGCTGGACATTTGCTCCCGCCGAACCGACGGTTAAGGAAACGCCGGGGAACGGAGGAATATTTTCCGGCAGATTAGGGCATTCCGGCGGTTGCGGAGTAACGCCACTTTCCCTAATGCCCCAATATACGTCATAGAGCTTCCTCCACGTTGTCGCCCCGACGATACCGTCGGCTGTAATGCCGAAAAGCCGCTGGAACGCCCTTACCCCTTGATCCGTCAGCGAGTCAAAACGGCTTGTTTGCGGCACAAAAGGTATCTCGTTGTGATACATGGCAATGAAATCCAAAAGGAATTGAAGCTCTACAACCAGCGGCCCCACACTGCCCGTGCGTATCACCTGCGTATGGGGCGTTTTGCCAATGCCTATGCGCTCGCCTTCGCTGTACATCTCCCATAACGCTTTTTCAATCGCGTAAATCCGTGAGATTTCGTACCATGTCCTCCTGTCGATATTCCCGGTCTGCGGCAGATTATAAAGCCGCTGGAATGTTATAACGGAGGCGCGCGTCTGCTGTCCGTATATACCGTCAACCGGATTGATGATCTGATTCGTATAGCGGCCCAGAATTCGGTTTAAATACAACTGCATGGTGCGCACGACTTCCCCGCGCGTTCCGGCTGTGAGGGTATAGCCCGGGTACGATTCAAGGATTCCCCCGAACCTGTCGCATGTCCTCAGCTCAAGGTTTTGCTTGAAATACTTCGTTATAATCTGCCACGCGTTCATGCCGCGGTCCCTTGCGTCGTAAAACGAACCCCACTGTGAAAGCCGCCCGGGTATATTAACCCTGACCCCATCGTTATACAGTGAGAGAAACGGCTCCTGATGCCCTATAATCGCCAGATACTGGTTAAATATCCTGTCAACCACCGCGTTTATCCTTGCCCCGATAGCGCCGCGATACACAAACTTCTGGTCCATATACGTTTCGCTGGTGATGTCGTAGTTAAACCCGCGTTTGCGGTAGAACTCCGTAAAAACCCTATTAAGCGTAAGCGATACGATGCAGTAGATGTTGGCAATCAAAGCCTGTTCCGGCCAATCGTCGTATATCTCGTGGGAGGTAACGTTTTTGATATAATCGATAAACGGAACGCTGACAATGGTTGATGGTCTTTCCATCCTGCCAAGGTGAACGCGGATGAAATTGGGGATGGTAACTTCTGGCAAAACCAGCGCGTTAATACCGCCGTCTAACGGCGGGGGATCAACCTGCTGGAAGGGACTAACGGGCTGGTCTAATTTATGCCCGTTGATTTCATAATGCAGCACTTCATCCTCATGTCCGGGGACGATTGGATCCAATTCAACCTTTAAGATTGAGGTAACGGTATCAAAAATCATTACCCCTTCATAAGCAACCGGCGTAAACCCCTTTGCTTTGACTAAAATCTTGTAGGTATAGTAGCTGCGCGCGGGAGGGTCTGGTTCCTCCATATACGATTTTTCCGGCGCGTCCAGAGCTACTTCGGGTGCGTGTCCGGTTTCATCCGTAGTCAATTCATATAGCTTCTGACCGTTTTCATCCATTATGGTTATCGAAGCGCCGGGTACAATGATCGCTCCGTTAGCCGTGACAGTTTGGATACGCAAAAATCCTTTGCCCACTGCCATCTCCCCTATATGCTTTTATAATAAATATATAGGGGTACATGATCATGCGACACAGAAAATATAAATAAATCCAGATTGAAAAATGAGACAAAGTATGTTACATTTTACTAAGTGATAAAAAATATGAAGATGGGGTTGTTTGCATGGAAAAATGGACGGATAATGACATTTATTTAATTTAGAGCCTTATTAACGGAGATACGGTCTTGAAAAAAGCGTTGGACAGCAGTAAAGTGAAAGTAAAAGGCGTGCAGGCATTCGTTCGGAATTTAAGAAACTCAAAAGCAATCGAATCTACCGCTTTACAAACGGTCGGCATGAAAGGCTATGACGGATTTACTTTAAGTGTTGTTAAGTAATGATAAATCATGGTAAAATGTTCTGTAACTGTGCCAATAAAGAATTTAACGGAGAGGAAACCAACTAATGGGTAAAACGTTAACCGCGCGGAGATATTCATTCGGCGAGGAGGTCGGCAATGCCATCAGCCATGGCGTTATGGCGCTCACCGTATTGGGCGGCATCGCCCCGGCCGCCATCCGCTCTTATATACGGAACGGCGTGCTGGCCGCCGTCAGCACTTCTGTTTTTATGTGCTCGCTCTTTCTAATGTTCCTGTCCTCCGCGCTTTACCACAGCATGACCGTTGATACGAGGCAAAAACAAATAATGCAAATCCTGGACCATATTTTTATCTACGTCGCCATCGCCGGCACATATACGCCTATTGCGCTGATAGTGGTGGGCGGATGGCAGGGGATAGCGGTGGCGTCGCTGCAATGGGCAATGGTGTTATTCGGTATATTATATAAATCCATATCTAAAAGAAAGATTCCCAAGATATCGTTGACTATTTACCTTGTAATGGGCTGGTCGTTGCTGTTTGTAGCGCCCATGTTTTTCAGGAACGCGCGGTTGGGGATGCAGTTATTGATTTTTGGCGGCGGGGTGTTTTACTCGGCTGGCGCGTATTTTTACGCGAAAAAGGAGAAAAGATTTTTCCACATGGTTTGGCACTTTTTCGTAAACCTTGGCGCTGTATGTCATTTTATAGGTATTTTGTTTTTTATTTGACCGGAGGATCGTTAAATGGCAAATGATGCCAATTCAAAGCAATTCAAGCGCATCCGCGACTGGATGGATGTACCGGGGCGTTTTAATCCGGGCGCGTTAAATTCCATAACGGATGTGCCGGGAGTAACCTGCGCCCATGTAACGCTGAATAACAATGCGGAAATACTTACGGGGCTTACGCTTATCTCCCCCTGTGACGGCGACGTTTTCCTGAACCCATTACCGGCGGCGGTTGCTGTGGGCAACGGATTCGGCAAGCTTGCCGGAGCGCTGCAAGTGGAGGAAATGGGTACGCTGGAATCGTTGATTGGTCTTACGAACACATTGTCTGTGGGAGCTGTTATGCAGGGATTGGTAGAGTATCACGCATCCAACCTGCCGCCTGATTACAATTCCATAAACGTCATTGTCGGCGAAACCAACGACAGCCTGCTGAACGATATTCGCGGCGGGCATGTTAAGCCCGGGCATGTGGCGGAAGCGGTTTCCCTGCTTTCAAAGGGTGTTGCTGAAGGTTCCGTCGGCGCTGGAGCGGGCACGGTTTGCTTTGGTTATAAAGGCGGCATTGGCACGGCATCCCGCGTTATTCCAAAGGTTATAACGGAAGAAGATACCGATTTTACGATTGGCGCGCTGGTTCAAAGCAATTACGGCGGCAGCCTTAACATTTACGGGCGCAGGATACCAAAGCCGGAAAAACAGTATGAGGCTGATAAAAACCCTGAAAACGGCTCCTGCATGATTATTGTGATGACGGACGCGCCGCTTTCGTCACGGCAGTTGAAACGCCTGGCAAAACGCGGCCTGATAGGAATGACCAACACGGGCAGCATAATGAGCAGCGGCAGCGGGGATTTCTGCATAGCGGCAAGCAACTGCCCGAAAAACCGTCTGCGGCGCGAACGCAGGGGGCAAGATTTCTACTATCTGTCAGACACCCAACTGAACCCGTTCTTTGAAGCCTGCGCGGACGCCGTGCAGGAGGCCCTTTACAACTCCCTAACCATGGCGGCCTGCGCGGCGCGCGGCGGTAATTATTACCAGGGCTTAAATCTGGCGCTGCATCTGACATAACTGTTGCGGCAAATAGGGAATTATGATATAATACGTCATGTAACCGATGATCGGACATTATTAAATCATATATAAACAATGGAGGTATGGGCATGATAAAATCCTTTTCCGCCAGCACCCGCGAGATTGATGACGCACAGCTTGCGGTTGGTGAAATAACAAACGCTCTTGACCTTGACAAAAACCTGTTAAAGAATTCGCTGGGTATCATTTCATGTTTTTCTGAATTCCATGATACGGGAGTGCTCAAGGCCATTTGCGACGCGCTGCCTTTCGACTGTATCGGGGCGACGTCTTGTTTATCCGCAGCCGGGGGAGAAGTGGATCAGATTATTTTGACCATAACGGTTTTAACAAGCGACGATTGCTCTTTTCAAACGGCGGAGATTCCCGTTACCGAGAATCTAAGGGATTCTGTTGCGCCAAAAATATCAGAAATGAATGAAAAATCCGGGGAAAAACCCAAATTACTGTTAACATATTTCCCTTTGATTAATACGGTGGGCGGAGATGTGCTGCTGAAGGGGATTGACGAGGCGGCAGGCGGTGTGCCGCTTTTCGGAACCATAGCCGTTGACCATACTATGGATTTTTCAACGTCAAAAACAATATTGAACGGAATGGCGTACCGTGAATCCGTGGTTTTAGGCGCGGTATACGGAAATGTTAATATATCGTTCGAGGTTGCTTCACTTAACGGCAACAAGGTGAGGAAGCAAAAGGCTATCATTACCGCGTCTGAGGGGAATATCCTCACCGGCGTAAATAGCAAGCCCGTATTGGATTACCTTGAGGAAATAGGCTTGACTAAGCATGACCTTGAAAGAGGGCTGCCCATCATCCCGCTTATCGTTGATTTCAAGGACAGCACGAAGCCGGTGGCCCGCGCCATTTACGCGATGACGCCGGAAGGTTACGCTGTGTGCGGCGGGTTGATGCCGGTGGGAGCGACTCTGGCTATCGGGCGGCTTGACATGGACGATGTTTTGATAACCACGGATGCCTGTTTAAGCCAATTTACGGAGAAGGACTGCACCGTGCTGTGCTATTCCTGTTTGTCGCGGTATCTTGCCCTGGGTACGGATAATAACATTGAGGCTGAAAAGGTGGACGAGCTGACCGGGGATTCTACATACAACTTTGCTTACAGCGGCGGCGAGATTTGCCCCTTGCCCGACGAAAATGGCCGGCTAATTAATTATTTTCATAATTACAGTATTATTTTCTGCAAGATAAATTAGATCAAAGGAACGGAACCGTTATGAATGATAATAATCTCCAAAACGGACAGATTCCGACAACCGAAGAATTGCATAGGGAGATCCGCAAGCTGAAACGAAGGCTTGACCTTGCGGAAACAAACCTTGCGAGAGCGCGGGCAATAAACAACGCGCAAGACCGCGTCGAAACGATTTTGAATAAATCGTTTAAGAAGGAGCTTCAATTTTTCCAGCTTGTACTGGAAAATTCAACCAATATTCTGTTGCTTTTTGATTTTGACGGGCGATTCGCCTACGCGTCAAATACGTTTTTACGTGCTGCGGGTATAGAAAACTTTGGGCTTATAATCGGCAGGCACTACGAAGAGGTATTCTACCCGCTTTTGGAAGATGATACCCTTGCCAGATGCACAGCAGCCCTAAACACGGCAATTAAACAAAGAAAAATGGTTTCTGTCGAGGAACAGCTGGAATTCGGCCAAATAGGGGAAATTCGTACATATTCCATATTCATAACGCCCATGTTTGACAGAGATACGGATGTTACGGAACTTTTAGGTGTCATGCTGCTTGCGAATGATATCACAGAGATTAAAACAACAATGGAGCAAATGCGCGAGGCCGACGAGCGCACCCAAATGATGCTGGACGCAACGCCCCTGTGCTGCGGGCTGTGGGACAGGAACCATAAGATGATTGCGTGTAATCAGGAAGCCGTGGATTTGTTCGGGGTTTCTTGCAAAGAGGAATATATTGAAAGGTTTTACGAGTTTTCACCGGAATTACAGCCCTGCGGAAGAAAATCACATGAAAAAGCGATGGATTTTGCGGAAAAGGCGTTCAAAGACGGGCATTACCGTTTTGAATGGCTGCATAAAAAAAGTGACGGGGAGCTTATACCATGTGACGTTTTTTTAGTGCGCATGAAATATAAGGATGATTATATTATCGCGGGTTATATCCGCGATTTACGGGAATATAAAGAAATGATGGCCGGTATCGAGAGGCGGGACGATCTGTTGAATACGGTTAACCGTATGTCCGCCATGCTGCTCCGGTCGGAAATCGAGACTTTTGAAAGCGACTTGTGCCAGGCTATGGGTATCATGGCTTGCGCTGTGGACGTTAACAGGGTAAGTATTTGGAAAAATAATATACAAGGCATAGGCTTGCATTGCCAAAAGATGTACGGGTGGACGGAAGGGACTTGCCCGGTGGGTGTAAAGGAAGACGCGGAAAGCTTTGAATATGACGGCATGGGGAACTGGGAGGAAATACTGGCGGGCAACCGCTGCATAAACGGCATTGTCAGGGATTTCTCGCAAGCCGAATATGAATACTTGTCTTCGCGGGGCATTAAGTCGCTTTTGGCGGCGCCGGTATTTATACATAATCATTTCTGGGGTTTTGTGTGCTTTAATGATTGCACCGGTGAACGCGTCTTTACGGAAAATGAGGAAAGGGCCCTGCGTTCGGCAAGCTACGCCATGGTTAACGCGTTCATCAGCTATGAGCAGAACGAGAAATTTGAAGCCGCCGCCCACTGGTATAAGTCCATCCTTGACGCCATTCCGCTGCCGCTTTCCGTAACCGACGCGGATATGAACTGGACCTATGTAAACACGGCTACGGAAAAGCATTTAGGGATGAACCGCGAAGGTATTCTGGGCCTGCCATGCCGCAACTGGGGCGCGGACATCTGCAATACCGACGAATGCGGTATTTATTGCGCAAAACGAGGCAGGATGCAGACGTTTTTCAACGAGGGGGAAACGTCTTATCAGGTTGACACAACTATCTTGAAAAACCTTCAAGGCGAAACAGCGGGGTTTATTGAAGTAGTACAGGACGTTTCAAACGTGCAAAACCTTGCGCGGCAGCGGGCTGAGGCGGAAGCGGCCAACCACGCCAAATCAGCTTTTCTGGCAATGATGAGCCATGAGATACGCACGCCAATGAACGCGATTTTGGGCATTACCGAAATACAGAAGCTGAACAAATCCCTCCCGGCCGAAACAGAGGATGCGTTTAATAAAATCCACAACTCGGCTGATATTTTATTACATATCATAAATGACCTATTGGATTTGTCCAAGATCGAATCCGGCAAATTTAACCTGGACGTCGCCCGGTATGGAGTGGCCGGTATGCTTAACGATACCGTACAGTTAAACATGGTGCGCATAAACGGGAAGCCGATTGAATTTAAGGTTGATATAAGCGAGAATATACCTTCGGTATTGCTGGGCGATGAGCTGCGCATCAAACAGATCCTTAACAATCTGCTGTCCAACTCGTTTAAATATACCGACGCGGGCGAAGTGGAGCTGAAGGTTTCTGTTGAAAGAAATAACCCGGGTGTTGCTGCGGATTTTGTTATAATAATAATCGTAAGAGACACCGGGTGCGGCATGACTCCGGAGCAGCTTGACATCTTGTTTGACGAATACACGCGGTTCAATTTGGAGGCAAACCGCTCGGTTGAGGGAATCGGGCTGGGTATGAGCATAACAAAGCATCTGGTTAATATAATGAAAGGTGAAATCGTCGTTGAAAGCGAGGCGGGGAAGGGGACGACGACCACTGTCCGCCTGCCTCAGGGCGGAACGGGCAGCGCGCCCATAGGTAAAGAGGTTGCGGATAATATACGCGCGTTCCGTATGCATCAGGCGCCGCCAGTGAAAAAAGCACGCCTCATCCGTAAGCTGATGCCCGCCGCCCGTGTGCTTGTTGTTGATGATGTGGAGGTTAACCTGTATGTTGCGAAGGGGCTGCTGGCGCCGTATGGGATGGCTGTTGATACGGTCATGAGCGGATATGAGGCGATTGACAGGCTATCAGAAGGCGGCGTATATGATATCGTGTTTATGGATCATATGATGCCAAAGATGGACGGCATTGAAACTACCACGAAAATCAGGCTTATGGGTTATGAGGCTCCGGTTATAGCGCTTACCGCGAATGCCGTCGCCGGGAAAAAAGAAATGTTTATGGAAAATGGTTTCAATGATTTTATATCAAAACCAATTGATGTGGCTGAGTTAAATAATATTTTGGAAAAATGGATTCCGGAGGAAAAGCAGGGGCCGCCGGAAAAAATATCGGAAAAAGCCGAAGCGGAAGCAAAACCGGATGCCGGGGATTATGTAAATGTAAAAGGATTGGACACGGCCAAAGGCATTTCCATGACTGGGGGAACCGCCCAAGGTTATGTCCGCGCGCTTGCCATGTTTTATAAAGAGAGCAAGAGTAAGATTAATGACATCAGAATGTGCTTGAAAACGGGCGATCTGCTGTTATACCGCACATATATCCACGCCCTTAAAAGCACCACGGCAAGCATAGGTTCGGAGGATTTACCCAGGGGGGCGGAAATCTTAGAATTGGCGAGCCAGCGGGGCGATGTGGATTTTCTTGTTAAAAACACCGACAAGTTTTTAGCCGGTTTGGGGATTCTGCTGTATAATATCAACTTGTCCTTATCCGCGAAAAAGGAGCCGCATAATACGGAAACGTTAAAAACCGAGCTTTCAAGGCTTAAAACGGCAATGAATGAATATGATATGACTGTGGTCAACGAAATTACCGCAAGCTTGCAAAGCTTTACGGAAACGGACGAAACAGGCGGCATTGTTGATAAAATATTACAATATCAGCTCATCGGCGAGTATGACGAGGCCGTTTTGCTGATTGACGGGTTGTTAAACGAATAACAATAATTGGGGGCAACTTAAATGAGTAAAAAGCTGAAAACCATTTTCCTTGTTGACGACGATTTAACCAACCTTACAATAGGCAATAACGCCCTTGCCAAGTATTACAATGTTATTACGTTTAACTCCGGTACAAGGCTTCTTAAATCGCTGGAAAAAAAGATTCCCGACCTTATCCTGCTGGACGTTGAAATGCCTGAAATGAACGGATATGAAACTATTAAACACATTAAGAACAATAAAATGTTTGAACATATACCCGTTATCTTCCTCACCGCGAAAAACGACAGTGAGAGCGAGCTTGAAGGGCTGTCACTGGGTGCCATTGACTATATCATCAAACCCTTTTCCCCGCCTCTCCTGTTAAAGCGCATAGAGGTGCATCTGCTTGTGGAATTCCAAAAACAGGAGCTTATCGCGCAGAAACGCGAACTCATACATTTCAACAGAAATTTACAGCAGATGGTAGATTCCAAAACACAAACGGTTGTGGAACTTCAAAACGCCGTGCTTAGAACCATGGCGGAGCTTGTCGAATGCCGCGACGACATCACGGGCGCGCATATCGAAAGAACGCAAAGCTATCTGCGTATATTGCTGAATGAAATGTGGAAATGCGGCCTGTATTGGGATGAGGTGTCCTCTTGGGACATCGAGCTTCTCTTGCAATCGGCGCAAATGCATGATGTGGGAAAAATCGCCATTGAGGACCGCATCCTGCGCAAGCCCGGCAAACTGACCCCTGAGGAATTTGAGAAAATCAAAATCCATTCGGCGTTCGGCGCGAAAATCATTGAAAGAATCAAAACCAGCACATCACAGCAGGAATTTTTGGAACACGCCTGCATACTGGCTTACACACATCACGAGAAATGGAACGGCAGCGGGTATCCGAACGGGCTGTCGGGATTGGACATACCGCTTCAGGGCAGGCTGATGGCAATTGCCGACGTTTACGACGCACTCGTCTCCGAAAGGCCGTATAAAAAACCGTTTTCGCACGAGGAAGCGGTTGAGATTATCATGAATGACAGCGGTATTCACTTCGATCCCGCTCTGGTCAGGCTGTTCGTTGCCGTTGCCGATGAATTCAACCAGGTTGCGATACAGCATAAAACAAGCGCGGAAAACCGCTGACATGTTATGGAGGGCGCAGAATGAATGTGGAAAACACTGGTTACGCTCAAAAATTCAGCAGCGTACTGGCTGAAATATCAAAAATGCCGGCTCTTTCAGCCGGCGTTTTGTCGGACGCAGCGTTTATTTTAGCAGAACAAGGCTGTATCGCGCTTAATACACAACGGGTCGGGATATGGATTACGACGGAGGAAACCAAAACGCTTAAAAGCGTAGCCTTTTACGATTTGGCAACCGGCGAGCATTCCGTACAGGACGATTTTCCGCTGACCAGCCGCGAAGAGTATGTAAAACTGCTTAAATCCGAACGCCTGCTAGTTATAAACGATATCCGCCAGCCGAACGCGCTTTCAGACCTTGTGGACGAATACGGGCCGAACATATGCTCGCTGCTGGACGCGCCTATCCGCATAGACGGCAAGCTTGTCGGGGTTGTCTGCATTGAGCAGGAACGCTGCGAGGAGTTCCCGGAGAGGCGCGTATGGACGATTGAGGAACAAAACTTCACATCATCCCTTGCGGACTTTATGGCGCTGGCAATCGCCCGCAATGAGCGCCTGCAACTGCTGCAGCGGAACAAATCACTGATGAGCAACCTGCCCGGCATGGTTTACCAATGTATAAACAACCCGCCCGATTTTACGTTCACATATGTGAGCGACGGCTGTTATGACCTTTTAGGCTATACGGCGGAGGAACTTACGGGAAACAGCGCGCTAAAGTTTTTTGATATGGTGCATCCCGATGATTCCGTCACGCTGGCAAAGCAAAACGAGGTTACTTTATCCATAGGCCTGCCGTTGGACACTACTTTCCGCATGATTACGAAAGACGGCGCGGTTAAATGGATTTGGGAACGCAGCAGCGTGGTTGAGTTCACGCCGGACGGGCAGGCGTACGTGCTTGAGGGTTTTTACGCCGATATCACCGAGCGGCGGCTTTTGGAGGCCGCCGAGTCCGCGTCGAAATTCAAAAGCGATTTCCTTGCCAAAATGAGCCACGAGATACGCACGCCCATGAACGCGATCCTGGGTATGGTGGAGCTTGCCCTGCGGGAGGAAATGTCGGACGCCGCCCGTGAGCATAACCTTACGATAAGGCAGGCGGGCAACAATCTGTTATCCATCATCAATGATATTTTGGATTTCTCAAAAATAGAGAGCGGGCAATTGGAGCTTGTCTTGGAGGAATACAGGGTTTCGTCTTTATTAAATGACGTGATCAATATTATAAAGATGCGCGCGCTTGATTCATGTTTGCAATTTAATGTTAATGTAGACCCATTAGTGCCTTCCGGCTTGTATGGAGATACGCACAGGATCCGGCAGATTATGTTAAACCTCTTGGGAAACGCCGTAAAATATACAGAGAAGGGTTTTGTATCGTTTTCAATTTCCGGCGAAATGGCTGACAGCGATACGTTTAACCTCGTTTTGGCCGTTGAGGACAGCGGTATCGGGATAAAAGAGGAGAATGTCGGGAAGCTGTTTGACGAGTTCTCCCGGTTTGATTTGGACATCAACAAGGGCAAGGAAGGCACGGGGCTTGGGCTTGCGATAACGAACACCCTTGTAAAACAGATGAACGGCACGGTTAATGTGGTGTCGGAATATGGCAGGGGCTCCGTGTTCACCATTAAGCTGCCGCAAAAGGTTATCGACGGTGAAGCGCTGGCCTGTGTTGCCGAACCGGAAAGCAAAGCCGTGTTTGTCTTCGAGCGGCGTGAGAAATGCGCCACGTCCATCGAAAGTACATTGAAAGAATTAGACGTAAGCTATAAATTTGTTGATTCCGCTTCCGCGTTTTATAACGCGCTGGCAGGCGGAACATATGCTTTTGCCTTCGTTGAAGCCTCTCTGTACAGTGACGTGAGAAAGCTTTGTGAGGATTGTAAATCGGAAACCCGGATTGTGTTAATTTCGGAATTTGGTGAGGTTGTCGCCGAAAAGGGCATTAGTATCCTGACCACGCCAATATTCTCCATAACTGTTTCCAATATCTTAAACGGTGACTCGGACAGCTGCGCCGACATTGCCGGCAAAGATTACGAGGCAAGGTTTATCGCGCCGGACGCGAGGATTTTAATTGTCGATGATATTAACACGAACTTAAAGGTGACTTCGGGACTTTTACGGCCCTATAAAATGAAACTCGACCTATGCGTCAGCGGCGCGGAGGCAATCGAAGCGGCGGCGTCAAACCGCTATGATTTAATATTCATGGATCATATGATGCCTGAAATGGACGGCATAGAAGCAACCGTGCGTATCCGGGCCTTGGGAAGCAATACGCCGGGCTGCGGGTATTGCTGCGATGTACCGATCATCGCGCTTACCGCCAATGTTATTTCCGGCACGATGGAAATGTTTTTGGCAAATGGGTTTGACGATTATCTGTCCAAGCCGATAGATACTGATAAGCTGGACGCCTGTTTGGTAAAGTGGGTGCCAAAGGAAAAACAACAGAATGCGGCAATAAGCCTGCAGGCCGCGGCGCATGAAACCTTTACCGGCATAGAAATTGAGGGAGTTGACGTAAAACGGGGTATCTCGCTTTCCGGCGGCACTGTGGAAGATTATTTACAAGCCCTTGAGGTTTACGGTCAGGACGGATATGTAAAGCTCAAAGAAATCGAGGATTGTCTGACCGAGGGGAATCTGCGCCTGTGTACGGTTTATATTCACGCGCTGAAGGGCGCTTCCGCCTGCATCGGTGCAGACGAAATATCGGAAACCGCGGAAAATCTGGAGATGGCGGGGCTTAACGGGGACATGGAATACGTAAAATCAAACAGCCCCAAGCTGTTGGCTGATTTAAAGGCATTGTTAAGCAACATTTACGTCGTCTTGGCCGCGAAAGACAATAAACAAAACAAAACCGTTGATATGGAAGCGCTGAAGGCCGAGTTTATTAGGATTAAAGCGGCTTTGGAGGATTTTGATACCGAAATCATCAACGAAGCCGCAAAAACCCTGCAGGGATATGTCAATGCGGATGGGGTCGGGGAGAGTGTCGGCAGAATATTGCAGCACAAGCTTACCGGAGAGTATGATGAGGCCGTTGAATTGATTGATGAGCTGTTAGCCGGGATGCCCGTTGCTAAATAGGGATTGAGGAGGAGTAATATTGAAACTGTTATGGAGGGTGGCGAAGGAAGCCAAAAAGTACAAGGGGCTTCTCTTGCTGGGCGGTTTGTGTACGATAGCGCTAACGTTTTTGAACCTTACCGCTCCGAACCTTTTATCACAAATTGTCGGTATCGTTGAAAGAGGCGCTGATGAGGACGGGGTAAGCGAAGCCGTAAGGCTTGCCCTGATGCTGTTGGCGCTGTATGCCGGGCGGGTTGTGTTCCGCTTTCTGGCAAGCTATATACCGCACGTTGCGGCCTGGAATCTGGTGCAGGACATCCGCATGAAGGTTTATAACCATATCCAGGGTTTTTCAATGAAATACTTCCACGATAAGCAAACCGGCGACCTGATGAGCAGGGTGGTTAACGACACCGCTACGTTCGAGGCGCTGTACGCCCATATCATACCCGAAACGGTGACAAACGCCGTTACTCTGATTGGCGTAACAGTCATCCTGTTTACAAGGAACCCGCGCCTAGCGCTTATGACATGCATACCCATACCTTTTATCCTCATCGCGGGATGGATATTGATGAAAAAAGTCCGCCCCATGTTCCGGCAAATGCAAAAAGCCCTTGGGGGCTTGAATTCCCAACTGAAAGACAACTTTTCAGGCATACAGGAAATACAGGCCTTTTGCCAGCAGGAAAACGAAAGCGGAAGGGTGCGTGAAAAAGCTAAGGACTTTACGTTTTTTATGCTTCGCGCCCTTAAATACTCCGCCGTGTTTCATCCTTCTGTTGAATTCCTGACGTCGCTCGGTACGGTTATTGTAATCGGTTACGGCGGATTTCTGGCGATAAACGACGGGATGAGCCTGCAAGACATCACGGCGTTCCTCTTTTACCTCGCGCTGTTTTACGCGCCCATAACAAGCCTCGCGAATCTGGTCGAAAGCGCGCAGTCCGCTATTGCGGGAACGGAGCGTGTTCTGGAGGTGCTGGATTACGAAGCGGAAATAGCCGACAAACCCGGCGCCGCAGACCTTCCGGCCGTTAAAGGCCATATAGTGTTCGATAATGTTAGCTTTAATTACATAGATGATGTGCCTGTGCTTGAGAACATCAGTTTTGAGGCAAAGCCGGGGCAGACGGTGGCTCTTGTCGGCCCAACGGGTGTGGGCAAGACAACGATGATCCAGCTTGCCGCCCGGTTCTATGACCCCGTTCAAGGGATGATCCGTGTTGACGGGCAGGATTTACGTGACGTGACGCAAAATAGCCTGCGCGGGCAGATATCAATGGTCTTGCAAGATACGTTCCTTTTCAACGGCACAATCTCGGCAAACATAGCCTATGCGCGTCCTGCTGCGTCCGACGATGAAATACGGAGCGCCGCCCGGACGGCAGGCATTTACGACGACATAATGGAAATGCCGGACGGCTTCAAAACCGAGGTGGGGGAACGCGGTATACGCCTTTCCGGCGGGCAAAAGCAGCGCGTAGCCATAGCGCGAGCCGTCCTGCGCGACGCGCCCATACTTATATTAGATGAGGCCACTGCCTCCGTCGATATGCAAACCGAAGCTCAGATTCAAAAGGCCATCCAAAACCTGAGCGGTTCACGTACCGTAATCGCCATCGCCCACCGCTTGTCCACCATAAAAAACGCCGACCTTATCTTAGTGCTGGCTGAAGGCAAAATCGTCCAGCGCGGCACCCATGACGAACTCGTCGCCCAGCCCGGCGTGTATCAGGATTTATGCAAGGTTCAGGAACAGGGCGCTAGATTGGTTGGAGCATAGGAGGAATCATATGTATTTCGCAATGGATGAGATAGGTTTTGAGAACATGGAAGAAATAATGAAAATAAGCAATGAATCCGGTAAATGGAGATTTATCTACGATGCCGCCCGGACATACGGGTTTGACGGTATTCATATTACCCCGTCGCTGTATAAGAACTTTGGGGTTGATTATCGCAATGTCCCCGAGTATTTCCGCGATTTTAAGCTCACGCTGCACTTAGGCGGGATACATTCAGTCACTTCGGAAAAAGAGTATGAAACGCTTGATGAGGAACTGGAAACCGGGTTTGAAATTGCCGCCGAATATGGAATGCATGATATTTCGATTCACCCGCCGTATTTGATTAGGCTGACGCAAGCGGAAAAGGATTTATCTTATGAATTCTTCCATAAACTGGTATCAAAGTGGGTAAAAACGGCTGTTACAAGCGGTATTTCACTATCCTTGGAAACCCATGTCTACGGTAAAGCTTTTCTATTCGGCGGCTATGGTGAATTCGCAAATTTTGTTAATAACTACCCCGATTTGAGCGTGCTTATAGACATTTCGCATAATTATTACGATCCGCCGTATTCGGAAGATGAAATCATAGATTTTGCGGGACGTAACAATATAAAAGGATTGCACATAAGCGATGCCCTGCGGGATAAGGAGTATCAAGAAAGCCTGCATTTAGCGATAGGTGACGGCATAATTGATTTCCCGAGGCTTTTGAAGGGTTTTGAAAAATTCTTGGATCTGTACGGTGTTTTAGAAATAAAGGCAAACAACGCGGGTATTCAAAAGAGTTTGAACTATTTGAAGGGGTTATGTAATGGACATCATCATATATAATGGCGAAATACGTACGATGGATGGTAGCCGCCCGGTTGTTCAAGCCATCGGTATTAAGGATGGCCTTATAGCCTGTATTGGAGACGACAACGAGGTGCTGGCACGGAAAACGCCCGTTACGGAAATCATTGACGCGGGCGGGCGCTGCGTTATTCCGGGGCTGAATGATTCGCATATGCATTTGCTTGGTTACGCCGCCGGTAAAGACGGAGCGGATCTGACTTCGGCGCGTTCCATAGATGATATTATTACTATACTAAAAGCCCATATTTCCGCGAAATGTGTACCGGAGGGCACCGTTGTGACGGGCGGCGGCTTTAATGAAAATATGTTCGCGGATAAAAATTCCCCTTCCAGGCGCGAGCTGGATATGGCCTCGGACAAACATCCCATATGCATCGTCCGCGCCTGCCGCCATGTTTGCGTTGTTAACAGCCTGATGATAGAGCGTTCGGGCATACGTCCGGATATGGCGGTTGACGGCGGTGAGGTTTTGTTATATCCCGACGGGACGCTAAGCGGCGTGTTAACCGAAAACGCGATGGATTTGCCGAAAACCAATAAAGGGCCTATGCCAACCGAACGTATAAAGGAGCTGCTTAGGCTTGCCGCGCCGGGATTGGCGGCGGTTGGGATAACCTCCGTGCAGACGGATGATTTTTATCCTATGTTTACAAAAGAAAATGTGATGGAAGCTTATACAAGCCTAGCTAGGGAAGGGGGGTTAACATTTCGCGTAACGGAGCAATGCCGCGCTTTTGATGTTGATGAATGCCGCGTTATTTTAAGCCTGCCCCAACCCATACCGGAGATTCAGCCAATGTTCCGGCTTGGGCCGGTTAAACTTTTCGCGGACGGTTCGCTTGGCGCGCGCACGGCTTTCATGCGGGAGGATTATCACGACGCTCCGGGCGTAAGGGGTGTCGCCATTTATACGCGGGCCGCCTTGAACGAGCTTGTCTGGCTTATCCATTCCGGCGGGAGGGATGCGGCGATCCATGCCATTGGCGATGGAACCATAAACATGGCGCTGGATGCCATTGAATCGGCGCAAACAAAACATCCGCGCCCGGACGCCAGACACGGCATTGTCCACGCGCAAATTACCACGCCGGATTTGTTGGAACGCTTTAAAAGCTTGAAAGTAATGGCTTTTATCCAACCAATTTTCATACACGCAGACGCCCCGATTGCCGCGCGGCGCGTTGGAACCGAAAAAGCGGCGACCAGCTACGCCTTTAAAACACTTTTAGATACCGGCGTTCATATCCCGACGGGTACCGATTGCCCGGTTGAGCCTTTTGACCCCTTTGATAATATTTATTGCGCCGTTACAAGAAAAGGGCTGACTGGGGATCCGCCGGAGGGTTTCAACCCGGATCAGGCCCTGAGCGTAGAAGAAGCGGTCCGCGCCTACACAACCCACAGCGCATACGCGTCGCGGGAGGAGCATGTGAAGGGTAAGCTGGTACCGGGTTTTTATGCCGACCTTGCAATTTTATCCCGCAACATTTTTGCGGTAAGCCCCGAAGCAATCCCAGGCACGAAATCTGATATAACAATAGTTGGAGGGAAGATAATTACAAGGTAACCCCGTTTTTGAAGATTGCCATGTCACGTATCCCGTTTTGCTCGGTTTTTGTCTGCTCTTCCCCATTTGCGAGGCGTATGACGTATTTGTAAAAGCGTTCCGCCATGATTTCCATGGTTTCGCCTGAGATAAGCGGCCCCGCGTCAAAATCAATCCAATTGCGTTTTTTATCGTATAACGGCGTGTTTGATGAAATTTTAACGGTTGGCACGGGCGAACCGAAAGGCGTGCCGCGCCCCGTCGTAAACAGCACCAAATGCGCCCCGCTTGCCGCCAGCGCCGTTGCGGCAACCAGATCATTGCCCGGCGATTCAAGCAGGTTCAAGCCCTTTACGGTTAAAGCCGCGCCATAGGGCAAGACATCTACAACATCGGCTGTTCCGGCCTTTTGGGTACAACCCAGCGATTTATCCTCAAGGGTTGAAATGCCGCCGTCCTTATTTCCCGGCGACGGATTTTCGTAAACGGGTAAGCCGTGATTTGCGTAATAGGCCTTAAAACCGTTTATCATGGCAACGGTCTTATTAAAAATCTCTTCGTTAACACAACGGTCCATCAAGATTGTTTCCGCGCCGAACATTTCCGGCACCTCGGTCAATATGGCCGAGCCGCCTTCGGCGATCAAGATATCGGAAAACGCGCCGGTAAGCGGGTTGGCGGTGATACCGGAAAGACCGTCGCTGCCGCCGCATTTCAAACCGATGACAAGCTCGGATGTTGGGACGGGTTCGCGTTTATCAGCTGCTGCCGCTTTAATCAATTCCCCAATCAGAGCAAGAGCGGCGGCTTCCTCGTCCTCATGATCCTGACAAACAAGGAATTTCACGCGGTTCCGGTCAACATCGCCAAGCATTTCCATCATCCCGTCCATACAGTTGTTTTCGCAGCCCAACCCCAGAACCAGCGCACCTCCGGCGTTCGGATGCTTCACCAGCCCGCACAGCGCCTTTTTTGTCGTTTCATGGTCATCGGCAAGCTGTGAGCAGCCCAAGGGATGCGGAAAGGCGTAGCAGCCCTGAACGCTGCCGTATAGCATGGCTTCCGCTTTTCTGACAACCGACGCGGCTGTGCCGTTCACGCATCCGACCGTCGGGATTATCCAAATTTCATTCCGTATACCGACTTTTCCATTAGCGCGCTTGAAACCCATAAATATTCCGGGTTCGCGCGGCGCGAGCTTTGAGGGTTTTGGGTTGTATGTATACTCCAATTCCCCGGCAAGTTTTGTTTTGATGTTGTGGATATGCACTTTTTCACCGGATTTTATGGTCATTATGGCAAGGCCTATGGGATAGCCGTATTTTATTACGTTTTCGCCCGGAGGAATGTCGGCAAGGGCGGTTTTATGCCCGAAATCAGGGTCGCCGGGCTTGATGTTTACCGCTACGTTGTCATTTTCGTGGAGCTTTATGAAGTCCAAGGCTTTACCCTCCAAATCCAAGGCTTTGCGGTCTCCATCTCTACGGCCTTACGCATACCATGCTGTATTATGCTTTCCAAAGATACCGATACGGTTTCCATCAAACCGGGTATCTGTGTTAAATCCTCTCCCCAAAAATCGGCGCGCAGCAGGCATTCGCGCGTTAAATCGCTTGGCGTAAGGCCTGCGTTTTCCTTGAAAAAATTTAAGACGGCTTCATCATCCCGCAGTTCGTAATCGCCGCCCATATAAAAGCGGAGCAGAGCCGCAAGGGAAAAACACAGGGTTTGAGGCAATTCGCCGTATTGCTCATATGTTTCTAAAATCGTCGGAAGTACTCGCGCGCGGAATTTTGACACCGAATTTAAGGCGATGGACAACAGATTATGTCTTATATAGGGGTTTTCAAACCGTTCGAATACAGAACCGCTGAACCACCAGGACTCCTTTGCCGGAAGCGGTACCGTGGGTGCAAGCTCCGTAAGGGAAGCCTTCGCCAAAAAACCGCGGAATGTCAAGTCCTTCATCATCTCGCCGACGGTTCTGATACCGGAAAGGTACGCCGCCAGAACGCTTGACGTATGCGCCCCGTTCAGCAGGCGAACCTTGCGCTCGCGATAAGGTTTCAGATCCTTTGTAAAGATTACGGGAATTCCGGCCTTATCCATCGGGAACTCCGCCGCCACAGCCTCGGGATATTCGCATTCTATAACCCAAAGCGCGAAAGGCTCGCCCGCGGCAATTAGCTTGTCCGTATAACCCCATTCGGCTTCCAGCGCCGCCGCCTCATCAGCGGGATAACCCGTAACGATGCGGTCAACCAGCGTGTTGCAAAAAATATTGGCTTCGTTCAGCCATTTCTTAAAAGCGCTCGGCAAGTTCCACCGCTCGGCGTGTTTTAGGCAGCACTCCAGCAATTTTTCGCCGTTTTTGTCTATAAGCTCAACGGGCAGGATAATCAAGCCCTTATCAAATGCGCCGTTAAAAGCTGTGAAGCGTTCGTACAGGAATTTTGTCAGCTTACCCGGGAAGCTTGAGGGCGGCGACATTTCCAGCGTGTCGTTTTCATCGTAAACTATGCCCGCCTCGGTGGTATTCGATACGATAAAGCGAAGCTCCGGCGTTTTAGCGAAAGCGGCGTATGCTTCGTATTCGCCGTACGCGTCCGTCGCTCCGTTTATACAGGTTATTACGCGTTTTTCCTGGGCAGGCTCCGCGTTATCTATACCGCGCAAAAGGACTGTGTATACGCAGTCCTGAGCTTTAAACGCGTCCAAATCACCGCTTTGAATGGGTTTTATTATCTGTACGCTTGAGTTGAACAAACCTTTTTCATTTGCTTTATCAACCACATAATCCACAAAAGCGCGCAAAAAATTGCCTTCACCATATTGCAGAATTCTCACGGGACGGGGAGTTTTGGTTATTGTGTAATTCACAGGCTTCATCGCTGTACCCTCGCGCCGCCGCCTTTCATCAGGGCTTCCACCTCTTTTTGTGAAGCCATGGAGGTATCGCCCGGCGTCGTCATTGCCAGCGCGCCGTGGCAGATGCCGTAATTTAAGGCTGTTTGCGGGTCTTTGCCCGTCAGCAGGCCGTAAATTAACCCGCTGGCAAAACTGTCGCCGCCGCCGACCCGGTCAAGTATCTCCATACCGTTAAATTCAAGGCCGGTGAAAATTTGCCCGCCGGCGAAGCAAAGGGCCGTCCAGTCGTTATCGGTTGCAGACCTGACTGTTCGCAGCGTGCTTGCGATCACCTTAAAATTGGGGTACGCCGCGGCTACCGTACGAAGCATGTTTTTATAGCCGGATATGTCGAGATGGCTGAGGTTCTCCGTGTTTCCGGGAATCTCAAACCCCAAGCAGGCGATAAAATCTTCTTCGTTGCCAAGCATAACGTCAACATATTTCGCTATTTCCTTGTTGACCTCCTGCGCCTTGGCGTGACCGCCGATACCGTCCCAAAGGGAAGGCCGGTAATTAAGGTCGTAACTGACGATGGTTCCATGTTTTTTAGCGCATTTAGCGGCTTCCAGAGCGATTTCCGCCGTAGTTTCGGAGAGCGCGGCAAAAATCCCGCCTGTATGCAGCCATTTCACGCCGCATTTACCGAAGATATACTCCCAATCTATATCGCCGGGCTTTAGTTTTGAAACGGCGGTGTTTGCCCTGTCGCTTACGCCTACCGCGCCGCGTACGCCAAAGCCGCGTTCAGTGAAATTCAAACCGTTGCGGGCGCTGCGGCCTATGCCGTCATAAGGCAGCCATTTGATAAACCTTGTATCCACACCGCCTTGTAAAATAAAATCCTCAACCAGCCGCCCTATGTCATTGTCGGTGAAGGCCGTGACCACGGCGGTGTTCAGCCGGAAACATTTGCGCAGTCCGCGCGCCACGTTGTATTCGCCGCCGCCTTCCCACGCGGTGAATGAGCGCGCGGTGCGGATCCTGCCCTCACCGGGGTCAAGGCGCAGCATAACC
Source organism: Defluviitaleaceae bacterium (assembly GCA_009780415.1). Classification (GTDB taxonomy): domain Bacteria; phylum Bacillota; class Clostridia; order Lachnospirales; family WRAX01; genus WRAC01. The sequence goes on from WRAC01000003.1 coordinate 59,844, forward strand.
TCTCCCAGCGATATTTGGTCAAACATGCAATTTTGCTTTATGTTCAGCATAAAATCCCCTTTATGGCATTTTTCCGATATACGCCAGAATACCGCCGTCTACGTATAAAATATGCCCGTTAACAAAATCGGAGGCGGCGGAAGCCAAAAAGACCGCCGGGCCTTTCAGATCGTCGGTTTTGCCCCAGCGCCCCGCTGGAGTCTTTGAAATGATAAAGCTGTTGAACGGATGCCCCGGTTCGCGCAGGGGCGCGGTTTGCGGCGTTTCGATATAACCCGGGCCAATGCCGTTGCACTGGATGTTTTGCCCGCCGAACTCGCTGGCTATGTTCTTTGTCAGCATCTTCAAGCCGCCCTTCGCCGCCGCGTAAGCGGAAACAGTTTCGCGCCCCAGCTCCGACATCATGCTGCATATGTTGATGATTTTGCCGCCGCCCTTGGCAATCATCGATGGGATAACCGCTTTTGCCATAATAAACGGAGCGTTCAAGTCAACGTCGATAACCTTGCGGAAATCCTCAGCGCTCATCTCGGTCATGGGCACGCGCTTGATAATCCCGGCGTTGTTAACCAGAATGTCAATAACGCCGACTTCCTTTTCAATCTGCTTGACCATCGCCTGAACGCCGGGCTCGTCGGTAACATCGCAGACATAGCCGTGAGCCTCTATCCCGGCCTCACTGTAAGCCGCCAGGCCTTTATCGACAAGTTCTTGGTTTATATCATTGAAAACAATCCCGGCCCCGGCTTCCGCCAAAGCCTGCGCAATGGCGAATCCAATGCCGTAGCTGCCGCCGGTGACCAGCGCGGTTTTACCCTTTAAGCAAAAAATATCCATTTATTTCAACTCCGTTGTCTTAATAGTGTCCATATCGGTAAACGCTTGATTTTCGCCGCCCATGGCCCAAATAAAGGTGTAGTTCGAAGTGCCGCAGCCGGCGTGGATGCTCCAGCTTGGGCTTATAACGGCTTGCTCGTTGTTCATGACAAGATGGCGCGTTTCGCTTGGTTCGCCCATCATGTGGAACACAACCTGACCTTCGGGGATTTCAAAATAGGTGTAAATCTCCATGCGGCGCTCGTGGGTATGCGCGGGCATAGTGTTCCACACGCTGCCGGAATCCAGGCTGGTCATGCCCATCAAAAGCTGGCAGGTCTCAAGCACGTCGGGGTGGATAAACTGGCGTATTACGCGTTTGTTGGCTGTTTCGTCCGCGCCGAGGGGCTGCTGCTTCGCTTCCGCCGCCGTAATCATCTTGGTTTCGCAAGACTTGCGCGCGGGCGCGCTGACAGCGTAAAATTTCGCGGGGTTCGCGGCGTCCGCACTCTCGAAGGTTATATTTTCCGTACCTCTGGTTATGTACAGACAGTCCTTATAACCCATTTCAAAACGCTCGTCCCCGGCGGTCACAACTCCCGGCCCTCCGATGTTAAACATACCCAGCTCGCGCCGTTCAAGGAAAAACTTCGTGCCGAAGTTCGCCCACACATCAATACCTTTATCTACCGGCACAACCTCATTAACGGGCATGATACCAAGCGTCACCATCCTGTCCACATGGCTGTAAACGGCAACCACCGTGTCCGGCCGGTATAAATCCTGTATAAGGAATTCGCCGCGCACTTCTTCAGTGGTGTAACGCCTAAAATCGCGTTGATTTGCGGAATATCTAATGTCCAATGCAATCGCTCCTTTCGTTTTTTGATTCTTTTTGGCAAGTTTGGGTAATTATACCATATGTGTATCAGAAATACAACGTCTTTTAAATCTAAACGCTGCCCGATTCGTAAGTAAAGCCTTTGCCATGCACATCGGATACCGTGTCGGTTATCATAAAAGCCTTTTCGTCATGCTTGTTCACGATTGTTAATAACTGCTGATAATCCCTTTTGCCCAATGTTACCATCAGCATACGCCCCTCATTTCCGCTGTACGCCCCGATTATGGGTATAATTGTAACGCCCCTGCCTATATCGTGCAGAATTTCGTTGTATATGGAATCATGGCGGCCGCTTATTATATACACCATTTTTTTCTTGTTCGTACCGTTTTCAAGATAGTTCATGGTCAGGGAGGTTATGAAGATAGACGAAACCGCGTAGAAAAAGATATCCACATTGTAAACCCACAGGCAGAGGATGACAACGGCGCCGTCCGTTATAAACAATCCTATCGCGGTATTTAGGTTGAAATATTTCTTCAGTATCAGGGGGGGGATGGCGGTGCCGCCGCTGGAGGCTTTGTGGTAGTACAGTATTGAAACCGCCGCGCCGAATATAACGCTTCCCACAATCATTGACAGCATAGTGTCACGCACCAGCATTATCTTCGGCACAAGCCCAATAAACAGCGGCAGCAGTGAAGCCCCGATAACCGTGTTAAAGAATATTTCCCTGCCTAGAAAGATAAATGTTAAAACAAGCACGGCGGCGTTACAGACGAGTATCACCATTGACCGCTCAATGCCCATCAGCTCTTCCAAAATGATTCCAAGCCCCGTTATCCCGCCCGCCGCAATGCTGTGCGGCCCTAAAAACATATTGACGCTGACGCTTATCAGGATTATCGCGAATGTGATATATAGAAGTTTTTTAATAAAATTAAACATAAAATACCTCGCCATAAATTAGTAAAATTTATTATGGCGAGGTATCATTTATTTATTCATCGGTTAAGAGCCTATCCAACATTAAGAACGAAGTGTATTTCGCGGATTTTTTTCGTCTTGCTAGGAACCCGCTGGTTTGCCCGAAGGGCAAACCGCCAGATCCGCACGTACCTATAGGTACGTAAGGAATTTCGTGACGACGCAAGACGGAAAAAATACCGAAAGACACGAAGTTCCTTAATGTTGAATAGGCTCTAAGTTACAATCCCGCGTACTCAATGATTATATCCACAATTCTCAGCAGCTCCTCCATGGTCATCGGCTCCAGGGGCCGTACGGCGTTTTCCGTGTTTTCAAAGAACCCGAGGTCAGCCGCCTTTAACAGCGATGAATGGTACTGTTCGTCCGCCAGGCGTATATCGAAGTGCAGGGATTGGGCCAGCGGCGTGTGGCTGCGTATCTGGCTTTTGATTTTAAGCTCGTAAAGCTTTACCAGCAGGCTTACGGCTTCCTGCCGCGTCATAACGTCTGTTGCCGGGGCCAGCAGCCCGGCCCTTGCCAGGGAGTTATGCTCATCGGAGGTCAAGGCGGCGTTGATGTTCACCGTACCGTTCCCCGCCGCGATAGCCGCCGCAAGCTTGTTAAACTGACCGGAGGAAACCTCCGCCTGCGGGAAATAATAGGGCATGGCCTCGAAGGTGATGTGGCTGTTAACGCGGTGCAGCACGTCCTCCGCGCCTGAGGCGTGGCTCACTATTACGGGCGCGGCAAAGGTTATGCCCGCGTACGTGCAGACATCGTGGGTAGTCTGGCTGATGGTAAGCGCGGCTGTGTCTACCGTATAATCCCCGATGTTCCAAGCCGCCGTCGCGAACGTGCTTTGATAGCCCGCCGTGTTGCCCGCGAACAATACCGCGCGGCTTTCGGCCCTCTGGGTTACGGTAAAGGGCAGGATGGTGCGGGTTACATTATGCGTGTTCATCCCCGCCGTAACCCTGATGGACAGTTTGTTCGGCCTTGCGGAATAGGTTGATATATCCGCGTTAAGGCGCGGCGCGTCAGCGGGGTTGTCTTCCGCGGTTATCTGTATATCCGCGCCGAAACCGAAGCCCGTCATTGCTTGAACCTCCGGTATATCAAGGTACTTGGCGGGGAACGCGTAGGTGGCGTTCCCGGCGATAAGCGTTAAGCCGATATGCCTATCCGCCATCGCGCTGTATACAGAATACGGAATCTCCGCCGCGTACCGCCTGATTTGCACGTTCCCGAAGGGATGCGCTTCAAAGGGTATGGTGAAGTTATAAATCCGCGAATTGATCAGCCAATTTATAAACCTCATATCCACACTGTTGTCGCGGTTGCCGTGCTGGTCCGTTCCGGTGCTTCTGAAGCGGTAGGTCAGCGTTTGCGTAGCGGCATCGTAAATCCATTCAAAATCGTCGTCCGGCAGGGGGTAGGTGGCGGGGTCAATATCGCCGTCATGCTCGCCCGACCATAGATCGGTATAAATGCGGACGGCCCGCGTCCACTCCGACTCCTTTTGGATGAACGTCCCGCTTCCGCCGCTGATACCCGAAGGGATTATAACCTCAATGTATGAAAAGAAATCCTCGGTTTTGGAAAGCTGGATAATATATTGATATTCCCTCAGCGCCGAACCCATCTCCATCTTTGTCACGGTCAAACGCGTTTTTACTCTTGCGTAATAGGCCGTGTTTGGGTCAAGCCAGTCAAATTTCACGATGTATGATGCGATAGTCGCCCAACTCTCGTCAGCCAGCGCGCCTAAACTGTCAGTAAGAACCGCCGCGTCGCCCTCCAGCACCTGCTCACGCGAGAAATGGGCGGGGTTGCCCTGGTCCGCGCCAATACGCGACCATTCGAAGGTGATGTGGCTGATATCGAACGGCCCTTCCTGCCTGTCGTTCATTTTGTTTATAATATCAAGGTTGTTCGCGCCTATAAGCCCAAGGCCCGTTGGCGGCGGCGGCGGCGTAAGCTCGTCGGTGCGCATGGTTATATAGTTGCTGTAGGCCGAATAAATCCGGTCGCCATTTATGGGGCTGATTGTATACGCCCGTATCCAGATATAATACGTGGTTTCCGGAAACAGGTTATCTACCGTAAACTCTATAAACGGATCGTTCAATCCCGTAAGCGGGTTAAACTCACCGCCCGATAGGGGTATGCCCTGGGCCCGGATAATATCGTTTTCAATGGTTATCCCGTTTGTTTCATAATCCCCGGCGAATTCCGAAAAGTACAGCTCGTAGAAATATCCCGGCGGGGCGGCTAAGAACCATGTATTGAAAAACCAACCGACGGTAAGGTGCATATCGCCTGTACGGCGCGGTTCAAGCAGCGGTACGGTGGGGGTGACATCAAAGGGCGGATGCTCGCCCAATGTGGTGCCGATGATATTCGCGGGCTCGTGGGCGAAGAACTGCGGCGGGGAGGGCGGCAGAAACGGCCACAGGAATATCAGGTACGACGTTTGCGGCTCAAGCTCATCAATGGGATGCCGTATGGTGCGCCGCCCCTCCGCGTCGATGAGTATGCCGCCCGTGGCGTCCGGCCCCGGCCATGACCCGCCTGTCAATTGACCGCGCAGATAACTGTCGATATAGGCCCTCATCAAAACGGGATCATCCAGGGGCATAACCTGGCTGTATGGTATCCACATCAGCGCAAAGCTCGCCTCAGGCGCGGGATTCAGGAAATCTACAAACCTAAGCGGAAGCTCGGCGGGCATATCGTCGGCATCGTAGGGCAGGCTGAAATAGTTGATGATTATTTCGTAAATCGTACCGATCAAGGCGCGCGGGTTTGCGGCGTTAAAATTCAGGTTCGGATTGCCGCTTGCCTCCCTCAGACCGCTCTGTGTCAGTTCAAGGGTTTTTTCACTGAACCTTAAATCCTCGCCAAACACAAACTTGTTTCCGTCCCAGCCGATTTTGGTATGCCACGCGTGGTCGTTCATTTCGGCGGGGGTGCCCGGCGTGCCTGGCCTCAGGCCCGGGTTATACGCCTCGTAATACTGGGTATCCCATTCAACGGTGATGTTATGCAGAGCGGTTTCCACAATGCGCAGAGGCGGCTTCGAGATCATATTGGGGCGCGTAAGCACGCCGGAAGCCGGAATCGGGTACGCATAATACGAAACGGATTCCCGCGGGCTTCCCGTAACGGCGCTTGCGGCAATCTGCCGCGCCACAACCTTAATATAATACACCCTGTTTTCAACTATGGGCATAAGCTGCCCGTGGCTTACCGAATAAAAGTGGGTCAGGTTGCTCAGGGTGTAAGTGTAGTCGTACTTACGGCGGTCCTCCCGGCTCAAACCGGGGTGGTCGGCTATCGTGTTAAGCTGCAGCGGGCTGCCGTCAATGTACCTGAACGTACCAAGGCTCATGTTCGCGGGGATGGTGTTATTACGCAAGGGGTCTATAGAGTCCGAGATAAAAATATCATACTCGATCATTGTGTCGTGCCAAAGGCCGATACCGCGGTCACTGTTATTGCGTATCGGGTTATTGCTTCCCGGAGCGGGCGTGGCCGGCGGGTCAACCCTCTCGTCGCCGAAGGGCGTCCTTAGGAAAGCGTCCCAGGTAATGGACAATCTAAGGGGGTCGTCGTTGTGTTCGGCATCCCTGATTACAGGCTTGGTAGGGTGAAATTCCGGGGTTTCGGCGTAATAAGGCACGGGATCGGAGCCTTGCCAAGGCCCGTCGTTTATCTTGAACGCCAGCATATAATACATCACCGGTTCGCCCGGCCTTTCCGTGCGGATGTTGTGGATGGTGCCGATGCTGGCCCCGTCTATTTTAGCCACCCAGCGCGGCTCGTCAAGGGGATCCTGCGGATGTGTATTAATATAATTCATAAGATCCTGGGGGTTTGCGCTGTAAAAGAGCGCGACGCTCGTGACGTTCAGGTTGCCGAAACCGGGCGCCCAATCCAGCATGATATAGGGAAATACGTCGTCGTATACCCTAAGCTCCACACCCATCGGAATGTTATCGTACCGGTACTCGCTGTTTGAGGTGAACCGCAGCGGCAAACCGTTAAGCTGTCCCAGCGTGCGCGCAAGGGCGAAGTCTCCGCCTACGCGTACCAGCGGCTCTATCTTTATATCATAGTCCTGCAGCGGCCTAAGTCCGCTTCTGATCGCGTATGTCCACGTATTGCCCGTCCTTGTTAAGTTCGGGTCGTCCTCCTCGACGTTAAAGTATTGGAAACCTATACCGGCTGGGGTGAATGGCCCGCCAGACTCCACTATGAACACCCTCCACGCGTCAAAGGCGGGCTGGCCGTCCAAGGTCGGGACTTCCCAGCTTACTTCAATCCTGCCGCTTCTGGCGCTGCCTCTGGGAACTATGTCTGTCATAAACATGACCGTGTTGCTGCTGCCCCGCTGAACAGGCAGATCCTGCCAGTTCCATTCACCCGCCCCGGGCGGGGGAGGCGGCGAAGGCGCCCATACCCAGCGTCCTTCATGGTGCATGGGAAAGACCCTGAACGCGTAAATAGTGTTGGCGTTAAGCCCCATGCCTTGGGCGCGGTGCGTAAAGGTCTGGTCGGCGCCGGACGGATCGTTTATAAGAAAAGTGAAATTCGTCGTGGATGCTTCCGCCCTCATCAACTCGTAAAAATACGCTCTGCCGTCGCCGGGATGGGTACCGGTCGGCAACGGGCCGGGCCTTCCCGGAGCCTCCAAATCCACGTTGTGGCTTACGTTTCCGGCGGGTATGTTTTCCTGGGGCGCGGCTCTCTCCGGGCGCGACCACAGAAATTCAATATTATATGTGGCCCCAAGCCTGGTTATATCGCCGCCGAACCGCAGATCAATAACATTGCCCTGCGGGTTGGCCATCGCCTCGCGGATGAAGGGCACAAGCGTTAAAACCACGGTTATAACAACCGCCGCGATATATTTAAATGTTATTTTCTTCAATTCAACATTCCCCCTTTTACAATCCCAGCTTTGAGTTCAATCTGGACAGCATGTTAAGCAGCTCCATCATCGACAGTGTTTCGCGCGGGTTCCAGTCGTTTTCGGTGAAGATATCCAGCTCGAAAGCGGCTTGAACGCTGCGCAGGTACCGGTCGTCAATGCCCTGAATACCGGCTGTGGCGGCAAAGTTGCGGATTTGCATAGAGTCCGCGGAGATGCCGGTGCGCAGCTCGTACAGCGCCATTATAACGTAAGCGGCTTCCTGCTTTGAGACGGAGGACGAGCCTGTTTTACCGGTTATGGAGTACCCGTTGTTTCGGAAATAATTAATGCCGTCCGTACCGGCGGGCGCACCGGATATACGTGCCGCTATAGTCATAACGGCGGACAGTGAGGCTGTTATTGTCAGGTCTGTGCCCACAAGGTCGGCAAGGCCGTACTTGGCGATGACGGACGCCATATCCCCGGGGTAATCAACGGTTTCAACCAAGCCCGGGATGCCGGTAAGCGCGTTAAAGAGCGTGAAGATAACGCTTGCGGGGCCGTTAAGCAGGACGGCCATACCCGTTTTGTAGGGGCTTGCCTGTGAGTGCGCGAAGCTACCGGTATATGCCACATAACCCGTGATGATGTCCGCCGCGCTGTCCGTCAGCAGGGCGTGCTGGACGGGGCGGGCGAAGGACATTATGGGATAGCTGCGGTAGCTGGATTCCACATACCTCGTACGCGCATCCAGCATTAACCTGTTCTTCGTTGCGTCGAGGTAACCGTAGACATACAAGGCGATTTCGTCGTTAGGGCGGTTTTGCTCAAGCATGGAGCGGATAACCCTCCTTGCGTCCTCGTAAAGCTCCTCGCTTTCAAGCTCGGCGGTTATAATCCGTAAAATCTCGTCGTCAAGGGATTTAGCCGTAATGCGTGAGGCCATTGCCTGCGCGCGGATATCAGCCTGCGGCCCGCCCAGCTCGTTGCCGTCTACGGGGTTATGGCTCAATTTGGTGTAATGGACGGAGAACATCACGTAATAATCGCCCGCGTCTCCCCGCGCCATGTCATGACGCGCGCTCGTAACGCCGTCCAAGGCGTCGGTCAGGGCGTTTGGCGGGATAATGGTTTCAAACCTGCCATTACGGATTATCAGGGATTTGTTATTGCGGTTGGCGGCTTCGATAAGGCTGACGGGCAGCAGGATATCCAGCCTGTCAACGGGCTCTGAATAGATGTAGAGCTGCGCGTCAACCGTTGACTGGACAAGGCTGTCCGAATGGGCGTGCCTGTACAGAACCAGCGCGGTGGAGGCGCTCTTGTCCAAAGGCCAGTACGGCTTGTTGAATTCGTCCCACAAATTTAATCTAAGGAAATTAATCCAGCTATTGATGTCATGCCGGATGTCGTAATCGTCCTGGTCAAATTCCGTCCGGTAAAAAACGGGATCAGTCCACATGCTGGGCTGGTCGCCCAAATCAACCAGGCGTACCCGGAAGGAGTAATCTGTTGAGGCGTTAAGCCCGGTTATCTTGTAAGTAATCAATGTCCAGCCGTTTCCTAAATCCTCGCCACGGGGAAGCTGCCGCCGCCCCGCCCAGTAGGGGAACCACGGGCTTCCGGCTTCGCTTAACTCCAGATCCCAGAAAAAGCCCGCCGCGCCGTTAAGCACCTCAAATTGTATGACGGCCTCTGTTAACGGATCGTAGGGATGATTCTCCTGATCGCGTAAAATACGGAGATTGCGCGGCCCGTCAACAACGTTGGTTGTCAGGCTGATGGCGTCCCAAACGGAGGAGCTTACGCGGACGGGCTCCTCATGTTCCCCGAAATTGCGGAATTTTACCGCCCGTACATAGTAGTAGTAGATGTTGTTGGGCAGAAGGTACTCATCGTCCAGCGTGTAAAGGCGCGTAAATCCGCTTTGGGGTTCCGCCGTGTATGACGGGAGGGGCCCGCTGATTAACGGATGCGTCCCGCGTTGGTTTATAAAATACGATACACGCCCGGATTCGTTGACTGTAAAGAGATCCATAAATTCTTCAAGGCTACCCAAGAAATTGAGCGCTTCGGGCACAACGGGCGTCATAGTGCGTACAACCTCATAACGGACGGTGTAGTTATCCTCAATCATTTCCGGAGCCGTCCAGTGAAGGGTGGAGGTGGTATCCGTTATTCCGTCGGGGTCAATAGGGCGCACCCATTCCGGCCTGCCGGGGGGTATCTCGTCCGGGTCGACGGAATCGGTTTCGCCATCGGTAGTGATGGCGATTATACCCGTCAGGTTAGAGTAAAAGCGCAGTATATCATTCGTAAACGGGTTAAAAGGGTGGTGCAGGGAAAGCTCTGTAAACATAGCGCTGTAGTATTTTTGGTTTCTGTCAAAGGCAAACATTTCGTAAAATAAAGACGGATTCGGGTAACGCACGGAATTGCCCGCGTCCATTTCACCCAGCCATCTGTCGCGCTGGGGGTTGTATGTAACATTCGTGCGCAGATGGTGTTCGTCCCACGGGAAGTCCGCCACAACCACAACGCCGCCTTCGCGCAGGATATCCCTGATGGGCTTTGCCTGACCCAGCATATTCACAGCGATATCAAATGAATACACAGGCAGGACGGGTGTGGGGAGCGCTCCTGGGTTACCGGGATTGCGCATGGCGGTATAATACCAAATAGGTTCCGCCGGGGAAATCACCGCTCCGGTATCGCTGTAGACCGCGGGCATTTGCGGGGGCAGCGGGGCTTCCGGGTTATTCGAGGCATGCTCGCGCAGGAAATTGCCGAAACGCATCATCAACTCCTCGCTTTGGCTAATAACCAGTGAAAACGTCGCAACCGGAACATACGGGCGGCTAGCCGTTGCCCCTCCAACCGTGCCGGACGGGAACATATCGTCACGGCGGCGCGTGTAAAACTGTTCCACAAACTCGCGCAGTTCCGCATATGGCGCGCGGAAGCTCATCTCCAGCGTAACGGGGTTATCATCGTCGTTCAAAGGAAAATCCTTAGGGCGCAGTAAAAATTCCTGCGGCGGCATGATATGGGAGATGTCAAAGTCATCCAGTACCAGCAGCCTGTTTATGGATTTTCTGTTTGGCGCGACGAGGGTGTCGGTCATGGGCGGGTCGGTGGGGAAGGTATAATTCCTTTGGCTTTGGCTCGTCGTAACGTTCAGGAAGAATATGTTGGGGTAACTGAACACATATTGGTTCTTTGCGGCTGCGGACATGTTTGAATCGAGGCTCACGGCCCTGGTCCTTACGGCGATTTGTAACGAAGTTTGTCCGCCGGGCGTTGTGACGGCGTTTACCTTGGGCATCAAATCGGTTTCCGTTTGCCCAAGCAGCTCAAAGAAAGAAAACGGCGCGGTATTCGGGTTTAACGCGGCGGTTTTAGAGAATGTGTCAAAACCGGTAAAGTTAGGCGGAACCGGCAGGACATGGCTGCCGTTCTGATGCACCGGCACGCCGTTCTCGTACACATTGCCGTTATGCGTGGGGGAGGTCACAATATCAATTACTTCCTGCAAATTCCCGTTCGCGTCAGTCCACCGGTACAAACCCAGTACGATTTCAACATATCCGTATGCCCTGTCGTCCACTCCCGCGCCCATTTCGCTGTTCAGGTCGTACCGGACCGACATCGTGGTAAGCTGCGCGGTTTCCTTTGATACCGCCGTATTTAGCGGGGGAAGGAGCGTATTGCCCGAAGGATCCGAGGGATCACGGGGGACAATCCGCCTTAGCTGCTGGTCAATAAGGCTTGTTTCGGCTATATCCCATTCCAGATACAGCGTTAATTCGCTGATGTCCTGGTTTATCGGCAAAAGCCTGTGCTTGTTGCCCATATATTCCCAAAAATCAAAATTGCGCGGCATACCGATCTTAACGTCGCCGTCCTCAGGTATAAGCCTGAACGGGCGGGACTCCCAAAGCCTGCCGTAGGGGTCGAAGGTAACGCGGTGGAAGCTTACAGGGTAACTGCCCGAAATAGGTATCTCAAAGGCAATGAGGTTGGTGGTATTCCACATCCGTACGGTAACGGCATCGGGAGGGACCATGTTTGTGGTGGGGTTACCCTGTAAACCGAATTCACCCACATATCTGAAAATGGTGTAATCGCCGGTAATGGCTTGCTGAGTGCGGAAGTATCTGTACGGCGTAACCCATACGACATAAATGCTGTCAAGAAACTCGGGGTACGTGTAACCCAGGAAGGTGCGCACCTTGTCGCCTATAGGCGTTGCGCTTCCCGCCGCTTCCGCGCTGAAGCTGGGGGCGGGCAGGTCTGTTATGCTGCCGGGCATACCGCCGGTAATGCTTATGGATGCCCCATTGTAAACGGTGCTTGCGGCAAGCCCGTCCAGGACTATCTCGATCGAATTTGTATCAGTGTGGTACCGTATCATGTTTAGCGTGGCGGGTTCCGCGGCCAGCTGGAACGGGTCAAAAACAATGCCCAGCCCGCCCGTAACGTCAATTATGCGGATATCCTGGCCATTGACATTAACATCCCTTAAAAGGCCGAACCTGAAAATATTATTAGCCGAAAGCTGGTAGTCCGTAATTGTCGTGCCCGGCGGCGCGTGCGGAGGAATAACCGTGTCGAGGTGGAAGGATATACTCATATCAAGGAGGACGGAATTCCTTACTCCGCCAACCATCGGAAGGTTCGTTTCAAATCCCGTTCCGACCCATTTGAGGTTTTGGATATCCCACAGGCTGTAATTAAACCTGCCGCCCCCTCCCGGCCCGCCGCTGTCACGCCAGGCATAAGGCAACGGGATCGTAACCCTCGCGCGCTGCGTATCCGCCCAGTTCTCGAACCATGACACCGCGCCGTTGTTGTCGCGGCGAAGATGGACGTGGGGGTCGGCGTTGACAACGCCATTTGTGCCGAATGTATCGAACCATTTCCTCGAAGCCTGGTTTTCAGGCGGCACGTTGTGAACAAAATCATATACGAATCTGTCGCTTAGGTTCTGATGGGGAACCGCAGGGACGACGTAAGCGAAATCCTGACTGAAGGGCTGGGATTCAACATCGCCCGAATTAACGCCGTTAATTATATGATAGAAAAACGGATTTGGATGTACGGCGTTAATGTTGCCCGGAACCAGCCTGCCAAACTCAAAGGTATAAATAATCCCGTTCTTGAGCAGGCCCTGCGCGCTGGCTTGGTGGGCGTTGACGCCGAAGCTGACGGTGTCGTTTTGGGGGTTCCACAGCAGGTGGTATGTAGTCAGCGCGTCATAAATCGTTTGATGGATACCATCGCGCTTGACTTGAAATGAAAAACCGTTGGCGTTTGACGTATCCAGCAGCACGTTTGGATAGACTAAGCCGGGAGTTATATCAAGGCCCAAAAGATCATATGTATCGTTTGGATCCACCGCGTCGTAAGGTATGGTGTTATTTCCGGCAAGGTTATAAATGGAAAATTCGGCTGACCTTTCGTTGTTTCGCGTGCGCGCGCTGCTTATTGTGTTGTAACTTGTGTACTCAAAGCGCATTTTGTTGGGGTCGCCGCCGTTTGAAAGGAAGCTTCGCCGGAAGTCCAAACGCACGACCATGCCGTCGGTTAAAGGAAATATGACGTAAATATCCTCTTCCGGCGGAACAACAAGGTCAAAGCTGAACGCGTTTTCAATGGAGGTACCCAAGGGTATGTATTCGGGGATACGCCCGCCGCTGATGCCGGATTCCCGGAGGGTTCTTCCCAGGCTGTTAAAACCGACGCGCGTTGAATCAAACGCGTGCAAATCCAAGGGAGGCTGCGCCATCCATACCGGCACGGCAAACAGAATGCCAAGAAGCAGCGCGATACCCCTCCTGATTGTACGCCGTTTTATCTTTATCATTTAATCATCTCCTATTTCTCACTTATCCAGAGGCTATTATATCATAGAATGAAATGAAACAAAATCTTTTATTTTTTACTATTGTAGTATATAATGTAAAAATGAAGAGGTGATTAAATGATACCAATTATGCCTATATTAACGGTTGTTATAGTGTTGTCGGTGATCTTTACCGTTGCGTTGAAGAAGCATTCAAAAAGCTACGGGACGAAATTCGAGGAATACATTAACCATGAAATAGATGCCAACGCCGTTAAAAGCAAGCCTATTGCCGACGGGGATTTCTTTGTGCCGGACATGTCGGCGTTCCCCATTATGCCGGATCAGGGGGAGGACCTGCCGGTTTTGCGCAGGCAGCGCGACGTAATAAACCGCGCGGGCAAAAAGATGATGCGGTTCGATAAACCCATGAGCAACACGGAACTCAAGCTTAAATACGGCACGGTCAATTTGGAAAAAATTACGGAATATGAGGAAAATTTCTATCAGTTCACATATGCGATAAACAATTGGGCCGAGGCTTTACTTGAAAAAAACGACGAGATAGCCGCGGAAAAAGTGCTTCGCGCAGGGGTACTGTGCCGGACGGAAACCAGTAAAACATACACCGTCCTAGCCGACATATATTTTAAGCAAAGACGCCGAACCGCGCTGCAAGAGCTGTACGACACAGTAAATAACAGGAACATGCCCGCGAAAGAGAAAACCTGGCGGTATTTGAACGATTTATTAATTAAAATGGGGTCATAACGCGTGGACGAACGGCAATGGAGACGGCGCAGGAAACGAAACGGCGTATCATATGCGGCGATAATACTGTTGTTCATTTTGATTTTAGGCATAATGGCGGCGGCTGTTTACTTATATGCCGAACGAGAGCGGCAGTTGAGGAACAGATACATACCGTTTTATGAATATTACGCGCGCCTTGATCCCAGCCGTATCGCGGTTGTTTGGGATGATACAATGCCGGAGCTGCCCAACGCGCCAATGGAGCGGGGAGGCGTTCTGTATCTGCCCCATGACCTTGTACGCGGTTATATTGACGAATATTTGTTCTGGGAGCCTGAGCATGGCAGGCTCACCATCACAACCGGGGAGAAGGTATTTAAATTTACGGCGGGCAGTGAGCTTTACACCGTTAATTTTTATCATACAGCCTTATTGCATGAACCTTTTATAAGTGAAGGCGGCATAGCTTGGCTCCCCAAGAGCTTTATAGACATTTTTTATGATGTTGAGATATCTTTTGACCCGAATCAAAGCCCGAAACTGTTAATTACGGGGGATCCATACGCAACACGGCTCATAGGACGGATTGGAGCCGATGGCGCCAAGCTTAGATACGGCCCCGGCCCGAAGGAGCCGATTGCGGCGGATCTCGCCGCGCACGAAAATGTGCGGGTTTTCCGCGATAATTTAGTGGTAGGCAGGGAAACGTACATAAAGGTAAGGGCGGGAAGCGGGATTACCGGCTATATCCTGAATACCGAACTGTCGGAGTTTAATTCCTTTAGGGGGCTGGAAAGGCCGGTTTGCGAATATAAACCGCCTTTGGACATAACCGGGCGCATAAACATGACATGGACTGTCTCGTCTGCCGTGACGGCCGAACCCGTGCCTAAGGGATTGGACATAGTTTCGCCCCAATGGTTCACATTTGATTTGGAAAAGTTGGACGGGTCGATAAATTCACTTGCGTCGGAGGCCTATGTCAGATGGGCGCATGAGCATGGGCTGCTGGTTTGGGCGATGATTGACGATGTGACCGGAAGCCCCAACCCCGTAAACGCGGTTTTAACCGTACCCGAAAGCCGCGAGCGCGCAGTTGCGGAGCTTATAAGCTTAGCCGGGCGATTTAACCTTGACGGCATAAACATAGACTTTGAGCGAGTAAGGGAAGCCGACGCGCCGTTTTACTTGCAATTTTTGCGGGAGCTGTACCCGCTGATGCGGGAGCGCGGCTTAATTCTCTCCGTAGACATGCTTACGCCCATACGCGCAAACATGCATTACAACCGCGCGGAAGTGGCTAAAACAAGCGATTTTGTAGTAGTTATGGCTTATGACGAGCATTGGTCAACCTCGTCAGTCTCCGGGCCGAACGCGTCAATAAGCTTTGCGCGTAACGCCGTTGTAAATACGCTGCGTGAAGTGCCGCCGGAGAAACTGATCATGGGCATACCGTTTTATGTCCGCGTGTGGCGCGAAACGGAAGGCGAAGACGGAGCGGTTACCGTGTCTCAGCGGGCCCTCTCCATGGACAGGGCCTACCGCCAGTTTACAGACAACGGCGCTGTATTTGAATGGGACGGGGCAAGCGCTCATTACTATGCGGAGTATACGTTGATTGAAGACGGCGTGGAAGCTCTATACCGCGTTTGGCTGGAGGATGAGCGTTCCATGGAAGAAAAGCTGAAAGTTGCCCGCGCAAACGATATTGCGGGGGTATCGTCGTGGCGCATGGGGCTTGAGAAGGAGAGTATATGGGATTTGATTTACCGATATATGAAGCAGTAGGCTTCTAACGGTTTTTATCTTCATTTAAATTGGCGTATGTGACAGGCCCTGTTGATTCTGTTTCTATACGCTTTTTTATTTCTTCAAAGTCAACAAGCTTGGCATTATCCGCCTCTTTATACATATCTGTTGAGCAATTCCAACAATTCGTTAATAAATAGATTAAAGCGTTTATTATTATCCATAAAACACATCCTATTAATAGGGGTTAATACACATATTATAGGAGTGGTTATTAATAATGTCAAGCGTAAAATATGAGAATATGTCATATAGAGGTGACATATTCTTGAAAAATATTAAATATCTGAGGGTAACCCGCGATTTAACCCAATTAAATGTGCAAATGAAAACAGGTATAGACCAAAGCATGTTATCTAAGTATGAAAGAGGGGAAACTTTGCCTACTGTTGATACTTTATTGATACTTGCAAAGTTTTACAATACCAGCTTAGATTACTTAATGGATTTAACAGATAATCCGAACCCATATCCGCGTAAAAAATAGATTTTAAGTATTAATTGCAAACATCCCAAGCTTACCAACGGCCTCCTCATCCCCGTAAACCTCCAGCAGCACCCCGTCCGCCGTATGCTCGCGGTTCAGAACCGTGCAGTGCTTGTGCGCGTAATCCAGCAGATAACCTTCGCCAAACGGCAGAAGGACGGTAATCCGCTTGCGCAGTGATTTAAGGGTTTGCTCAATGGCTTCAAGAAGATCCCCTTTGCCCGTGCCGCGCAGCGCGGCGGTGCGGACGCAGAATGACGCGCGCGGGTCTGTAAGCGGCGCGTTCATGACGCCATCCAGCTTATCAATCTTGTTAAATACCGTTATTACGGGGCCGCTCCCCGCGCCAAGGCTTGCGATGGTGGAATACGCCACATTCATCTGGTTTTGGAAGGTCTGACTTGACGCGTCCACGACATGGATGAGGATATCGGCGTACACAAGTTCTTCCAGAGTCGATTTGAACGCCTCAACTAAATCGGTGGGAAGCTTTTGAATAAAACCTACCGTGTCCGTTAAGAGGACTTCGGCGCCGTTTATTTCAATTTTGCGCGTTGTGGTGTCAAGTGTGGCAAACAGCTTATTCTCGACAAAAACATCCGCTCCGGAAAGCAGGTTCATCATCGTCGATTTGCCCGCGTTTGTATACCCAACCAGCGCGATCACAGGAATGCCGGAACGCTCGCGCTGACGGCGAAGAAGGCCGCGCCGCTGACGAACTTCCTTTAGCTCCTGGCGGAGCTTTGTCAGCTTGTCGCGGATATGACGGCGGTCAGTTTCGAGTTTTGTTTCGCCGGGCCCCCTGGTTCCGATGCCGCCGCCCAGTCTGGACATCGCCGCCCCCGCTCCGGACAGCCGTGACAGCCGGTATTTAAGCTGCGCCATCTCAACCTGCATACGCCCCTCGGCGCTGCGCGCGCGCATGGCGAAAATGTCCAGGATAAGCGCGGTTCTGTCAATGATCTTCATGTTCAGCATATTGCTCAAATTACGTATCTGCGCCGGTGAAAGCTCATCGTTTAAAATAACGCAGTCGGCGTCCGTTTCCCTCGCAAGCGCTTTTAATTCGTCTATTTTACCCTTGCCAAGGTAGTGCCCCGGATGGATGCCTTCACGGCGCTGCACCAGCTTCCCGGCAACCTCAGCCCCCGCCGTTCCCGCCAACTCGGCAAGCTCCGCCATCAACTCGTCAATATCGCCGCTAACGGCCCCCCGATGGCTCTTGTCCTCAATCCCGGCAAGCACGGCCCGTTCCTTTTTGTGTTCTTTTGTGTCTTCGCGCGGCGCCGGCGCCACATCTGCGGTTAAAAAATCATCAAAGTACGAGCTAGTCTTAGTATCCATTTATGGCCTCCGCTTGATATTCGTTCTTATGCATGTTATTATATCATTAAAATTCCACAGGTGAAGATAAAAAATGATTAAAAAGGTTTTTTATAAAGAAAGCTTTATGATTTACGTGGTTATAACGCTTTCAATTTTATGTGCGAATCTGTTGATAATGGGCTTTTCAGGAAATTCCCCCACCGCGCCTAATATTTATAATTCCTACTCGTTGCAAGCTCAGAGCTGGCTGAACGGGCGGCTGGACGTTGCGGAAAATTATACGCATCTGGAAATAGCGGTTTATAACGGCAGATATTATATAAGTTTCCCGCCGCTGCCGTCTATTATCCTTATGCCGTTTTCGCTGTTCCTTAGCTCGGATACGCCGGATCATTTCATTACGCTGTTTATGGCTGTTCTTGCGGGAATCTTCGCTTATAAGCTGGCGCTTAACGAAACCGGAAACAAAACAAAATCCCTTTTCTACAGTTTGTTCTTATGCATAGGAAGCAACTTCCTATTCCTGTCAAACACCGGATACGTCTGGTTTATGGCGCAGGTATTCGCTTTTAGCTTTACCCTTATGTCGCTGTATTATGCCCGGGTAAAAAAGCGCAGCCCGGTTAACCCGGCACTGTCGCTGCTGTTCTTCTGCTGCGCGCTGGGATGCCGGCCGCTCAACGCCGTTTACCTGCCCGTGATTTTCTATTTGCTTTATGAAAAAAACACGCCTTTTGCCGAATATATTAGAAAGTTGATTATATCAGCGATTCCTGCCATCATGTTAGGCTTCGTGTTTATGCTTCTAAACTATCTGAGGTTTGGGGATATCTTTGAATTTGGGCATAACTATCTGCCTGAGTTTACCGAATCCGAACACGGGCAGTTCAGCCTCGCGTATCTGGCGGGGAACTTCCGCACACTTTGGCGCCTGCCCGATATCGCGGGAGGCAAACTAAGATTCCACGCATTCAACGGTACGGCTTTTTGGCTTGTCAGCCCAATAGTAATCACATATGCCGTAACATTTATCCGCCGCTCCTTTCAAACGAAAAAGCTTAACATAACCCTGCTTCTTCTTGCCTCCTGCCTCTTGCATCTTCTTTTTACCTGCGCTCATAAAACCATGGGGGGCTGGCACTTTGGACACAGATACACGGTGGACATGCTGCCTGTTTTATTCCTTGGGCTTTTATTACAGATTAAAGGGTTAGGAAAAGGTTATGACAAGGCGGATATTATGTTCTCTATCCCGCTTTTCGTATGGGGGCTTGGGTTAAATGTTATCGGCACGGTTTTCCTGTATCGCGGTATTTTATAAGGATGCGTCTCATAGAATAATTCCATGAAAAAGACCAAGCGAACATATTTGCAAAAAACCGCATGGGGGTTTATTTTAAGCGCCGCGCTGCTTATGGCCGCGGTTATATGTTTGTGGAAATCTCCCGTGTTATGGGAGTTTTTTTTGCAGGAGACGCTGCCGTATTATCAAAAAACAGATATTCCTTATATAACGCCTGAACCGGCACCCGAGCATGTAGATGAGGAATCTCTTCTTGCACTCCAAATAGTATTTTTTACAACATAAAAATCATAAAAAATTGCTTGCACTGATACGTGCCCGGGTGTAGAATAATAAGAAATCACCTTCGGAGAGGATGGGGTACATGTTATTCATTCGGAACGGCAGGGTCATGACAATGGAAGGGCAGGAATACGCGCGCGCGTCCATTTTGGTTGAAAGCGGCAAGATCAAGTCAATCGGAGAAAACCTTGAAGCGCCTGCGGGAGCGGAGATTATTGACGCGGAGGGTAAGTACGTGCTGCCCGGATTTATTGACGCGCATACGCATTTGGGGACGCATGAATCGTCCGTCCGCTGGGAAGGCGAGGATACCAACGAAATGACCGACCCTGTCACGCCGCATGTACGGGCGCTGGACAGCATTAACCCGATGGACGAAACCTTCCGCGACAGCGTTTGCGGCGGTGTAACCGCGGTGATAGCCAGCCCGGGAAGCGCCAATGTGATCGGCGGGCAGACCGTTGCGATTAAAACGGGCGGCAGCATCCGCGTAGACGATCTGGTCATGAAACAGCCGCACTCCATGAAGTGCGCCCTTGGCGAAAACCCGAAGAATTGTTACGGGCAGATGAAAAAAACCGCGCCCATGACGCGTATGGCCTCGGCGGCTATTTTCCGCGAAACCATGTTTAAAACCAAGGAATACCTTGAAAAAAAAGAAAATGCGTCTGAGGACGCGAAAAAACCGGATTTTAACATGAAATACGAAGCCCTGATCCCCGTTATAAAAGGCGAGATACCCGTCCACTTCCACGCGCACAGGGCGGACGACATACATACCATCATACGCATCACGAAGGAATTCAACCTTAAAGTTGTTCTGCTCCACTCAACCGACGGGCATCTTATCTGCGACAGCATTAAAGAAGCCGGGTATCCGGCGGTCATAGGCCCAACGCTGACCCATAAATCAAAGCCGGAAGTAACGAACAAAACATTTGAAACAGTTAACATAATGAACAAAGCCGGCATCCTGACATGCATTACCACCGACCACCCTGTAACGCCGCTCCAGCATCTGCCCGTGTGTGCCGCATTGAACGTTCATGCCGGGCTGGATGAAAGCGAGGCCTTGAAATCAATAACCATTTACGCCGCCGAAATCATGGGGCTTGCCGACCGAATCGGGAGCCTTAAAGAAGGCAAGGATGCGGATATTGTTGTGTGGGACAAGCATCCGCTGCTGACAACGGCGCACGCCGAAAAAGTTATAATCGACGGCAAATTGCTTTACTCCAGGGATTAGGGGGGCTTTATGGGCACATTCAAAATTATAGATCATCCGCTGGTTCAGAATAAAATTGCCAAGCTGCGCTCCGTCCATACGGGAAACAAGGAATTCCGTGAGCTTGTTGAGGAAACGACGGCTCTTATCTGTTATGAGGCGACCCGTGACATCCCGTTGGTTGAGGTTGATGTGGAAACACCCATTTGTATGGCGAAAACCAAGGTAATAGATAAAAAGATCGCGCTGGTGCCAATCCTTAGGGCGGGTATTGGCATGGTGAACGGCCTTATTAACCTTATACCCACGGCGAAAGTGGGGCATATAGGTATGTACAGGGATCCGGAATCGCTCAAGCCCGTCGAATACTTTTGCAAGCTCCCGCCCGACATTGCCGAACGCGAGGTTCTTTTACTTGACCCGATGCTTGCCACGGGCGGCACCGTATCAGCGGCTATCACTTATTTAAAGGAAAAGGGCTGTGTAAATATAAAATTTCTTTGCCTCATTTCTTGTCCAGAGGGTAGAATCCGGATTGAGGAAGACCATCCCGATGTGAATGTTTATACTGCCGCGCATGACGAGAGACTGAACGAATTGAGCTACATAGTTCCCGGGCTTGGCGACGCGGGGGACAGGCTGTTTGGAACAAAGTAAAAGGTAAAAGGTAAAAAGTAATAATTATTTCTGTTTATCAAATACTATATTATACGAGGAGTGATAAACATGAAAAAATATATGCTTTTTGCTGTTATGTTTTTATTGACCGGGTGCGTTGCCGCAAATAACGCGGGGATGCTTTTGGATGAGGGTATTCCGCTTGATGGGATGGAGCGGGCTTATAAACCTGACAGATCGTATTATGTTGACGGGCGTGAAATGGAATTTGAAGAATGTGACGGAATGGGTATATTTAATAATGACGTTTCGCGCCGCGAGGAAGATATAAACGCGTATATCAAGGAATTGGACGGAGTCGAAAGCGCAAACGCCTTAATAAACGGCCGCGCCGCTATAATAGGCATACGTTTCTGCGGAAATCCGGACACGGAAGATATTAAGAGAATAAAACAGAGCGTGAAGGAACACGCTCTGGGTTTCGATTCTGATTTAATAAGAGTAGCGGTTACCGCCGCGCCCGAGCTGTACGAACGTACATCGGGCGCGGCGGTAACCGAACAAAAATCGCATGTTACACCCCGGTACAAGCGTTTGTTTCCGGTAATACCTACATTCTGAATTTTATTTTCTGACATAAAAGACACAAGAGGCTGGATATTATATCTAATCCTCCGGATCTCCGGTATAATATTGGATCCCGCCCGGGGTATCTGTTGGCGCCGGGCCGAAAATGTTCTCGAAAACGTTGCCTTCATCCGGTTCGTCCATGAATATATGGTCATGCCCGTCATCGTATGACGGCGTGTATATTGTGACGGGCTGAGTGCCGTAATGGTTATGCACGGCGCAGTAGTGACGCGGTTTTTCGTATTGGTCGCGTACGGAGCTGTCGCCGAAATACGGCACGGTGCGGATGATCCCGATTACCGTGTCCAAATGATCCCACGGGCAATTCTGTGTAGGTAATGCCCAAGGCGTTTCGCCGGCTATGCCTACGCAAATCTCGAAAGCGGCGTGGACATCGCAATATGCCTGGGGTTCGGTGCCGACCTCAAAGAACTCCTGCCGAACCTGGCTTCCGCGCCACGCTTCATCGCACAAGCCGGGTATCGGCAAGAGACCGCTCATATTACAAACGGAATGCCTTTCCACACCGGGAGGCCTGATAAAATCCCTCTGCGGCAAGCCCCTGTGGATTTCCTCCATAATGGTCCTCCACAGCCCAAGGTGCACGGCTTCGTTACGGGTTGCGCTGCTAAACTCACGCGGCTTGTCATATCCCACCCAGACGGACGCGGCATAATAGGGGGTATAGCCGGCGTACCATTGGTCACGCGTTCTGCTGGTGGTACCGGTTTTACCGGCGGCAGCCATGGTGACGCCGTTGCCTAAACGCGCGCGTGAACCGGTTCCGTGCCGCATAACATCGGCCATTATATCCGTCATTATAAACGCCGTGGTCGGGCGCATTATCCGCTCCGGTTCGTGAATGGTGTTATCCAGGATGATATCGCCGTTGTGGTTCATAACCCTTGTATAAAAAATCGGTTTATTATACATCCCTTGATTTGCTATGGCGGCGTAGGCAGCCGTAAGCTCAAGCGGCGAAACGCCGTGCGTCATACCGCCCAGCGCGATAGCCGAAAGGTTTTTGTCATCGTTTACCAGTGAGGTAAAACCAAACCCGTCCAAATAGTCAAGAGCGTTTTGAATACCCACCATTTCCAAGGCTTTTACGGTAATAACGTTCATACTGTCAATCATGGCTCTGCGTACGGAGTTTAATCCGCGGTACCCGCCCGTGTACCAGTTCCTTGGCCATTCCTCAATTCTGCCGTCGTCGTGGGTATGGATGCGCGGCACGTCGTCAAAAACCGTTGCGGCGGTTAATATACCCGAATCTATCCCCGCCGCGAAAACAAAGGTCTTGAACGTGGAACCGGGCTGACGTGTGGACCGTACTGCGCGGTTCAGGCCCATATCAAGCCGCTTCTCACCCCTGCCGCCCGCGAAAGCCACCACATGGCCCGTCGCGTGGTCCATAACCACAAAAGCGCTCTGGGGCTGGATTACGGGTATTACAAGCGGCGGCGCGACAAGTCGGTCTCCCTCGCGCAATACCCTGTCCAAATATCTTTCCACATGAGCGTCCACTTCGGCAAGGCTGCTGACAATGCCCTTACTCGTTGTATTTGACACCCGGCGCGTCAATCCGGTATTATCATTCCTAATGCTGGCGATAATCTCAACCTCAACTTCATATTCCCGCGAAGGAAACAGCGCGTCGTTCAAGTACGCGGCGTCCACGATGCTCTGTATGCGCTCGTCCATGGTCGAAACAATCGTCAGGCCCTTGTTGTAAATCCAGTTTGTGGCCTGCTGGCTGGTCAGGTTATATTCCCGCATCAGATCCGCTCTTACCTGGCGGATCAACTCATCCGTAAAATAACTGTGGGCAGAATTTTGCTCGCTTGCAATCTG
This sequence comes from Defluviitaleaceae bacterium, assembly GCA_009780415.1. Taxonomy (GTDB): domain Bacteria; phylum Bacillota; class Clostridia; order Lachnospirales; family WRAX01; genus WRAC01. The sequence continues at coordinate 83,520 of WRAC01000003.1, forward strand.
CGCAACCAGGGCCACGCGCTCATAAACATCATCCGCCAAAGCTTCATCATATTCAGCCCTTGTTATAAATCCAAAGCTTAACATATTGTCAAGCACTATCTGACGCCTTACCGCGTTGTTTTGGGGATTGCGGATAGGCGAAAACCTCACCGGATTAGATGTTATAGCCGCAATTACCGTCGATTCGGACAGCGTAAGCTCCCAAACGTTTTTACCGAAATAAAGCAGGGCCGCCGCCTGGACGCCGTCCGCGCCATGGGCGAGGTGGACGCTGTTCATGTAAATCTCGAGGATATAATCCTTAGCCGCCGCTTTTGAACCCAGCTTCGCTATAAGTTCCTGCTCCATGTCAATCGCAAGAACCTGCTCCTGAAGCTTTGTTTCAAAGGTATTGCGCCTGTGACCAAGCATCATTTTAATGACCTGCTGGGTGATAGTGCTGGCGCCTTCGGTGCCGCCCGTAACGGTTACCCACAGCGCCCGGCCCATTGAGCGGAAATCAATGCCGTCATGCTCGAAGAAACGCGCGTCCTCAATGGCGACAATCGCCAGCTTCATATGGTCCGGGATCATGGAACTGGGAGCGTACTCGCGGTTTTCGCCGCCTTCCAGGCGTATCAGCTCTTCTCCGCGCCAGTTTACTATTACACTGTTATAATTATCATCCAGATCGATATCGTCGAAAATCTTCGTTATGTTCGGCGCGCGGTCAATTATACTAAGATATGCGCCCAAAAGCATAGCCACAGCGCCCGCCGCCGCCATCATCGCCAAAATCAGCATAACGCGCATTATTATTACGGCTATTTTGTTTTTTGTCTTTTTCAACGCCGATTTGTACATCCGCCTCATGCGGCGTTCATTAAGAAGCTGGTTCGAGTAGTCCATTTTTTCTCATCAATTCCTTTAATATTGTTATTAACGGCTTTGAACTGGCGTAAACATTATATTATATAACGTATTGCGTTATAAATAAGTTCCCAAAGGCCTTATATGCCATACAGATCAAGAATAAGGAAAAGAGCCGCGAAAAGGCATTATTCAAGACGCAGCAGGGTGCGGGGAACGCTGTTTATAATATTAACGGCGTTTTCCCTGATGACCGTTCTGTTTGTAAGCCTTGTTGACAGGCGGCTAATGCCTGCGGTTATACATATTGAGGAGTACCGGATAAACGCGCGGATGAACCAGGCCATAAATACTGCGCTGGCTGAGCTGGCGGAATCAAGCGGCGGCGGGCGGCTTGTTTCCGAGGATTTTTACGTTGCGGAACGCGCGCCGGACGGCAGGATAACTTCCCTTGCCGCAAACGTCATCCTGATAAACGAAATCAGCGCCGGCCTTTCCCATTCCTTGCTGAAATCGCTGTCCAAACCCGTTACGGAGCGCGTCAGCGTACCCATAGGCACGCTTCTCGGCTTGGAATGGCTTGCAAACATCGGCCCAACCTACAGCATACGCGTAATGCCCGTTGGCGCGGCTAATGTTGAATATAACACATCTTTCACCTCCGCCGGGATAAACCAGATCAACTTCCAAGTCTGGCTGACGGTAAAGGCGACGATGCAAATCGTGAACCCCTTGCAATCACGCGAGATTGACGTGGAACGCTCGATCCCGCTTGTAAACACCGTATTTGCGGGTGAAATACCGGAGGTATATTTATGGCCGATGGGACGGTAATAAAAATTACCCGCGAAGCTTATCCAAGGTTTCCTTAATCCGCTTCTCAACCCCGTTCTCTGAAGGTTCGTAGTAAACCCGTCCCACCAGCTCATCCGGTAAATACAGCTGTTTCACAAAGGAACCGGGGTAGTCGTGCGCGTATTTGTAATCAACCCCGTGCCCCAGCTTGGCGGCGCTTTTGTACGCCGTATCGCGCAGGTGCATGGGAATGCCGGATATCTGCGTGTTGCGGACATCATCCATAGCCTTGGCGATAGCGGCGACGGCGGCGTTTGACTTAGGAGCGCAGGCAATATAGGCCACAGCTTGGGATAAGATGATTTGAGCTTCTGGAAATCCAATGAAATCAACGGCCTGAGCCGCCGCCGTAGCGACAAGCAGCGCGTGAGGGTCGGCGTTGCCCACATCCTCTGCGGCGTGGATAACGATACGCCTTGCAATAAAAGTGGGCGGCTCCCCGGCGTAAATCATCCGCGCCAGATAATATATGGCGGCATCCGGATCAGACCCCCGCATACTCTTTATAAACGCCGATACGGTGTCGTAATGGTTGTCCCCGTCACGTTCATAGTTTAGCGCGCGTTTTTGGATGCACTCCTGCGCCGTGGCGATATCTATGCGGATGTTGCCGTCAGCACCGGGCGCGGTTGTAAGAACCGCCAGCTCCAACCCGTTCAAACCGGCGCGGGCGTCCCCGTTTGCCCTGTCCGCCAAAAATTCGAGCGCGTCTTCGTCAATACGGGCGTTGTACATGCCCAGACCGTTTTCCTTATCCGAAACGGCGCGCAAAAGCAAGGCCTTGATATGTTCCTTATCAAGATGATTAAGCCTGAATATGATTGAACGCGACACCAATGCCTTGATTACCTCAAAATACGGGTTTTCCGTGGTCGCGCCTATAAGTATGACCGTGCCTTCCTCCACATGGGGTAAAAGCGCGTCCTGCTGAGCCTTATTAAAACGGTGGATTTCGTCAATAAATAATATAGTGCGCCGGCCCGTCATGCCCATGGCGGCCTTCGCGTTATCAACGGCGGCCTTTATATCCTTTATACCGGACGTAACGGCGTTTAGGCGCGTAAACTCGGCTTTAGTAGTGTTCGCGATGATCTGCGCCAGAGTGGTCTTGCCCGTACCCGGAGGCCCGTAAAGGATAATGCTCTGCACCCGGTCAGCTTGAATAGCGCGGTATAAAAGCGTCCCCTTGCCAACGACGTCCTCCTGCCCGACAAATTCGTCAAGTGTCCGCGGGCGCATACGGGCGGCAAGCGGCGCCTGCTTTTTCATTTCCTGCCCGCGCCTGTAATCAAAAATATCCATGAAAACCCTCTTTTATCTTTTTTTGTGTTTTTTTGTGCTTTTTGTGGTTGAAAAATAATAAACATACTTGCGGTTAAACCGTATAAAGAGATATAATAATAATAACAATAAATTGTCAACACTTTTTTGGGAGGGGAATATGGATAATATTAAGGGAACGCTTACAAATGTCACAAAAACCGTATATAAAACCTCGAAAGGCTTTTTGAAATCAACAAAACTGACGCTAGACCTCTCCGGCGAGGAAGCAAAACTCAAGAACCTCTATATTGACATCGGCAAAAAGGTTCACGAAATCTACATGTACGGCGGCAGCTTGGGAAAGTTTTTTGACGAAAAATACGAGGAACTCATGGAATGCGAACGCAAGATAGACATCCTAAGAAAAGACCTTGACAACGCAAAGGGAAACCGTACCTGTTCAAAATGCGGCAAAACCGTTTCGTTTACGTCCGAATTCTGCCCCAAATGCGGGACGAATCTGGAGGCGAGAGCCGAAATACAAGAACCAAGAATGATTGAAACCAGTTACAGAAATGAAATAAGGAGCGAAAGCCCCGAGGTATCGTATATAACCCCGGTTGCCGCTCCGCCCGCCCCGCCGCCGATTCATACGGCCGTTCCCCCGGCCGCCCGTGAAATAACCCCCGGCGCGGTTTCCAGGCAGTGCCAGATTTGCGGCAGGGATAACGCCGCCGAAAACAAGTTCTGTTTTTCGTGCGGCAGGATATTGTAAATCAAGGAATGATTTTATGTATTGTGACAAATGCCATAAAAACCCGGCTTCCGTTCATGTGGAACGGATTGTAAACGGCGCGAAGACAGAATATAATCTGTGTATGCATTGCGCCGCGCATGAACGCTCCGATGCAGGCGGCGATATGTCTTTTGACAAGATGATTAAGGAATTCCTGGGAAGCATAATAGGAAGCCTTAGCGGATATTCCGGCGGTCTGCACTTTTTAGGGCCTGACATACACAATGGACAGGCCGTGGCGGAAATTCCCGCATGCCAATCCTGCGGCGTATCGTTCGACGAGCTGCGAGAAGAGGGCAAGCTGGGCTGCGTCAATTGCTACAAGGCCTTCCGCCCGCAAATAGACACGATATTAAAAAACGTCCATGGCAGCAGCGAGCATACGGGCAAAACGCCAAAGAAAGCCCCGCGTGAATTGATACTCCGCCGCGAGGTTGAAACCATGAAGCGCGGCTTGCGTGAAGCTATTGAAAGAGAACAATATGAAATAGCGGCGGAACTGCGCGATAAAATCCGTTCCGCCGAAGCCGAGCTGTATAAACAAGGCGCGGAAAGCGGGGAATTCAAGGTATGAAATGGTACGAGTCTCCCCTTGTCGATGAAAGCATCGTCATTTCGGCGCGGGTAAGGTTTGCGCGTAATTTTGAGAAGTACCCCTTTCCCATAAAGCTTACGGACAGCGCCGCGCAGGAAATGGCGGCGGCGACGGCGCGTGCGGCGCTTTCCGGAAACGGCACCGCGTTTACCGATGAATTAAGGTATTTCGATATAACGGATACCCCGCAGGAAAGCCTTTTGCCGCTGATGGAGCGGCATGTCCTGAGCAGTCACATGGTAGCGAAAAAGGGCGTGAAAGGCATTATCCTCAACGGACGCGAAGATGTCAGCGTTATGCTGAACGAAGAGGACCACGCGCGCATACAATCCATTTTTCCCGGCGATAATCTAGATGGTGCATATGCGGCGGCCGACGCGCTGGACACGCTTATAGAAGACAAAGGACAACATAAATACGCGTTCGACCAGGAATACGGATTTTTAACCTCCTGCCCCACAAACGCCGGGACAGGGATGAGAGCCTCGCTTATGCTGCATTTGCCGGCGCTTGAGAATACGGGATACATCGCTAAAATGCTGCCGGCCCTCGGTAAATTCCGCATGACAGTACGCGGCATACACGGAGAGGGCAGCGAAAGCCTCGGCGCGGTTTACCAGATTTCCAACCAATTCTCCCTCGGCAAACCGGAAACAGAAATTTTACAAGCTTTAAAATCCGCTGTAAACTGGATTATAAATCAAGAAAAATCCATGCGGGAAAAGTTTTTCACCAAGCACAGAATTGCCGTTGAGGACAAGTTGTACCGTTCCTGGGGCATATTGACAAGTTGCCGCACCCTGGACCACAAAGAGGGCATGAATTTGTTATCCGATGCCCGCATGGGTTTTGAGTCCGGCATATACACAATGCCCCGGCCCGCAAAAACCATCTACGCGCTGATGACAAACATCCAGCCCGGAAGCCTTTGCGCCATAGCGGGCAAACCGCTGAACCAAGAAGAAAGAAACATCTACAGAGCAGAATACATCAGAGAACAGTTAAAGGCATAACGCGGTACACACCTCTACTATTGAAAGGAGTAAAAATGGACAGCCGATTCACCGAAAAAGCACAGGAAGCCATAACCCGCGCCAGAGACGCCGCGGCAAGGCTTGGAAACAATTACTTAGGCACGGAACACTTGCTTCTCGGCCTGCTGCGCACGCGGGACTCCGTTGCGTCGAAGGCGCTGGAAGCGCAGGGCATCATGGAACACGGCGTTGAAAAACGCGTGCAGGAATTGAACAACGAAACGCAGAACCCGGGTACAGGCGGCCCGGGCGGTTTTACGCCGCGCACGAAAAGGGTGTTTGAAATCAGCGCGTCGGAGGCGCAGCGGATGGGCGCGGGATATGTCGGCACGGAGCATCTGCTTATCGCGCTACTTAGGGAGCCGGATTCGGTTGCGGGGCAGATATTAATCGCGCTGGGCGTAAATCTGCAAAAAACGTATGAGGATACATTGTCTCTTTTAGGCGACAGCCCGGAGCAGAAACCCCCGCCGATGGGAATCGGCTTTCCCCCGGCGCCCGGCATGACACCTGGTCTGCCCGGCGGTATACAGCAAAAAGGCGCGAAGCAGCGCCCTTCTAAAACCGGCACACCCATGCTGGACACCTTCAGCCGCGATTTTACGCAAATGGCGGAGGAAGGCCGGTTTGACCCAATTATAGGGCGCGAGACGGAGATGCAGCGCATTATTCAGATACTCAGCAGGCGTACGAAGAACAACCCCTGTCTGGTGGGCGATCCCGGCGTTGGCAAAACGGCTATTGTAGAAGGATTATCGCAAAAAATAATAAGCGGCGATATTCCCGAGACATTGAGAAATAAACGCATAATCTCGCTGGATTTAAGCTCGATGGTGGCGGGGAGCAAGTACCGCGGCGAGTTCGAGGAACGTATCAAACGCGTGCTTGCGGAGGTCAGGCAGGCGGGCAACATCGTTTTATTTGTGGACGAAATCCACACAATAATCGGCGCGGGCGCAGCCGAAGGGGCCATAGACGCGTCGAACATCCTGAAACCGCCGCTTTCGCGGGGTGAGATACAGCTAATTGGCGCGACGACTCTTAACGAATACCGCAAGCATATCGAAAAGGACGCCGCCCTTGAACGGCGCTTCCAGCCCGTTATGGTGGACGAGCCCACGGAAGAAGCCGCCGTTTCCATGATAAAAGGCCTGCGCGACAAATACGAGGCTCACCACAACGTTGAAATAACCAACGAGGCTATCGAAGCCGCCGTTAAAATGTCCACACGCTATATAAACGACAGGTTTTTGCCGGACAAGGCGATAGATTTGATTGATGAAGCCGCTTCCAAGGAGCGCTTGAAGAGTTACACCGCGCCGCCTGAAATCAAGGAAAAAACGGACGAGATATCGCGGCTTGACCGCGAAAAGGAAGAGGCCATCAAAACCGAGGAATTTGAAAAAGCCGGAGACATGAAACGCATGCAGGAGAAGCTGCGTGAGGAATTGGAAGAATTACGGAAAAATTGGGCCGCCAAGAATAACGAGACTATACGCGTTGTGGGTGAGGACGAGGTCGCGGATATCGTTTCCGGCTGGACGGGCGTTCCGGTAAGGCGGCTTGTGCAGGAAGAGGGCGAGCGCCTTACCCAGATGGAGGAGCATATCCACAAGCGCATAGTGGGCCAGAACGAAGCGGTAAGCGCCGTGTCCAAAGCCATACGGCGGGGCAGGGTAGGGTTGAAAAACCCCCGCCGTCCGACGGGATCGTTCCTGTTCCTTGGGCCGACGGGCGTTGGCAAAACAGAGCTGAGCAAGGCGCTGGCGGAGATTCTCTTTGGCAACGAGGACGCGATAATCCGTGTGGATATGTCCGAGTACATGGAGAAACACAGCGTTTCCAAGATTATCGGATCGCCGCCGGGATATGTGGGTTATGACGAGGGCGGGCAGCTCTCTGAGAAAGTGCGCCGCAAGCCTTATTCCGTTATTCTGTTCGACGAGATCGAAAAGGCGCATCCCGATGTGTTTAATATCCTGCTTCAGATCCTGGATGACGGGCAGGTGACGGATTCCCACGGGCGAAAGGTTAATTTCAAGAACACGGTTATCATAATGACATCAAACGCCGGCGCGCGGAACATCACCGAAAACAAGCGCATGGGATTCGCCAATACAACCGATCCGGGCGATGTGTACGAAAAGATGAAGAAAGAGGTTATGGACGAGGTTAAGCGGATTTTCCGCCCGGAGTTTATCAACCGTATAGACGAAATCATCGTGTTCAGCCAGTTTGTGAAGGAAGAAATTCTGGCTATCGCAAGGCTTCAATTAAACGAAACCATAGCCCGTGTGGAAACGCAGATGGGCATATCCCTCACCGCCACGGACGCATTGATCGCGTATATGGCGGAGATAGGCCACGACCCGCTGTATGGGGCGCGCCCATTGCGCCGTGCCGTGCAAACAAGGATTGAGGACCCGCTGTCGGATTATATATTACAGGGACGGTTCAAGCGCGGCGACGCGGTGGTTATGGATTATACGCCGGAAAACGGGATCAGGTTTAATTAACAGCAAAAAACTTCTTTGCGTATTCGCCTCCGATAACCGGCAAAAGCACAAATGTCAATCCAATAGCAAATTGTAACGCGGTAAGGGGTACGGTTGTGAATAATCCGTTCAGGAAAGGGATATATATAACCGACAAAAGGATCAGAAGGGATATCCCCATGGATATATTCAAGAACCTGTTCGCAAATAACCCCCGCCCGAAACCCGCATAGGATTCGGTTCTGGAAGTGTACGAAGCCAGCAGTTCGCCCGCCACCAAAGTGAAGAAAGCCATGCTTACAGCCGTTTCATAGCAATGAAAGTTAAGCCCGTATAAGAACGCTCCGAGCGTACCCGCGCAAAGGAAAACAGCCCTGAAAGCAACCGAGCCTTTCAGGGTTTTGTTTATAATAGGCTCTTTCGGAGCGCGCGGCTGCTTTTTCATTATGCCGGGCTCCTTGCCTTCCATACCCAGGGCAAAGGCGGGGAGGGCGTCAGTCAAAAGGTTTACGAACAAGAGCTGCGTCGCTACCAGCGGCACGGGCAGCCCGCAGACTATCGCAAGAAGAATGACCAAAATCTCACCAATATTACATGCCAACAGATATCCGGTCACCTTTCTGATATTGCCGTAAATCGTTCTGCCCTGCTCAACGGCCTTTACTATGCTTACAAAATTATCGTCGGTCAATATCATATCCGCCGCTTCTTTTGAAACATCCGTGCCCGTAATGCCCATCGCTATGCCGATATCCGCTTTTTTCAGCGCGGGCGCGTCGTTTACGCCGTCCCCGGTCATCGCGACGATGTTGTTGTTCTCCTTAACAGCCGACACCAGACGCACCTTATGCTCCGGCGACACCCGCGCAAAGACATTGACATGCTTTACTTTTTCCTTTAACTGTTCGTCGGTGAGGCCGTTCAGTTCATTACCGTCCAGAGCTTCGTCGCCCGGCTGCATAATGCCCAAGCTTTGCGCAATGGCGCTGCCGGTTATCTTGTGGTCCCCGGTTATCATTTTAACCGTAATCCCGGCGCTCCGGCATTGATCCACCGCTTCCTTCACCTCGGCACGCGGCGGGTCTATCATGCACATCATGCCGGCATATATCAAATCTTCCTCAATATCGTCTATCTCGGTTTCGTTGCTGTATTCCTTATACGCGAAACCCAAAACACGCAGTGCCTGGGCCGCAAACTGCTCATTTTGCAAAACCAGACGTTTCCGCATTTCCTCAGTCATCGGGATAACCGCACCGTTGTGAAATAACCTTGCAGAACGCTTGAGTATCGCGTCAGCCGCGCCTTTCACGTTCATAATGATTTTACCGTCCTTGATATTGCAAGAGGACATCAGCTTTCTGTCCGAATCGAAAGGCATTTCCCGCACTCTTTTATACCGGGCGCTCAACTCGTCCTTATCAACGCCAAGTTTCGCGCCAAACACCAGCATAGCCGCTTCGGTAGGGTCGCCTATGATTTTAACGTTTTCCCTATCATAGACCGCGTCGTTGCACAATACCGCGATTTCCGCCATCAGGGAGATGTTTTGAGAAACAGGCTTGTCCCCCGCAACAACTTCCCCCGTTGCGTTGTATCCGGTTCCTGTAACCTCATAAATATTTTCGGTATCAAAAACCTTTACTACGGTCATTTTATTCTGGGTCATGGTTCCGGTTTTGTCAGAGCATATGACAGTCGTGCTGCCAAGTGTTTCAACCGCACGGAGCTTTTTTACAATAACATTTGATTTGACCATCTTCTGTACGCCGATTGCCAGGATAACCGTGGCGACGATGGCTACGCCCTCCGGCACCGCCGCTACCGCCAGGGAAACCGACACCATCAGCATCTCAAGAATATCCATCCTGTACAGCAGCCCCACACCGAATATAAAAGCGCAGGTAATGATGCAGATAATGCCCAGCATTTTTGCCATGGCGTTCAATTTATCTTGCAAAGGGGTATTGGCTTCATCCGTTTCATTCAAAATAGCGGCGATTTTACCCATTTCGGTGTCCATGCCCGTGGCGCACACAACGCCCGCGCCCCTGCCGTAGGTAACGACCGTACCCATTGAAGCCGCGTTGAACCTGTCGCCCAAACCCGCGTCTCTGTCCAGAACAGCATGGGCGTTCTTCTCAACAGGCACGGATTCCCCGGTCAGTGCGGATTCGTCTATCTTTAAATTAACGCTTTCAATAATCCTGATATCAGCCGGGATATAATCCCCCGCGTCCAGAATAACGATGTCGCCAACGACCACATTATCGGAATCAATTTTCCCGATTCGCCCATCCCGTTTAACCTTCGCTTTGGGGCTGGACATGCTTTTCAACTCTTTCAAAGCGTTGTCCGCCTTGTTTTCCTGGGTAATGCCGATGATCATATTGACAATTAATATACCGATAATGATAACCGCGTCTTTTACGCCGTCGCCTGCAATAACGGATATAATAGCCGCGATGATCAAAATGATCACAAGAAAGTCTTTAAACTGCGCGAGCACTCTCAGAAACAAGGATTTTTTCTTAGCGCTTTGGAGGCGGTTAGGGCCGTTTTGCTCAAGCCTTTGCATGGCGTCAGCCGCCGAAAGGCCGGATTGCGCGTTTGTTTTAAGTTCAAGCAATGATTGATTAACGCTTTTGTAATGAAATCCGGTGCCCATAATTCCTCCAAAAATTAAATATTTAAAACGATATTACATTGTAGCAGAAAAGCCGCGGCATGTAAATCCCCCGGCTTTTATTTGTGTCTTTTTATACTTTCGCACGGCGTACGCGCCATATCCGCGGTTAAAAGATCAAATAACGCCTTTTTTTAATATAATATTTGCGTAAATAGCACGCTCTCCGGTTGCTATGATGGCGTAAGCGGCCTTGCTCCTTTCATAAAAATCAAAACGTTCCATAAACTCAATTCTGTTTGCTTTAGGCTCATATTTTTCCAGAATTCGCTTATATTCATCCCAAATAACGGGGACAGGCGCCGAATCACCCTTAACCATATCCATGAGCGCTGCGGGGCAGTCTACATACGTATCAAGGGGAAAAAGCGTCAGTACCGCGTCCAGAAGCTCAGGAACGCCATGCCCATCACACCTCGCAAGCCGCCGGGCGTATGATGCCGACGGAAAATTACCGTCGGCGATCACTATTTCATCGCCATGCCCCATCTCCATCAGGATTTTCAAGAGCTCGGGCGAAAGTATGCTTGGAATACCTTTCAGCATAAAAACCTCCTCGTCTAAAATCAAAAAGGGATGGCGTCTCCACCATCCCCATTAATAAGTAAATCAATCGTAAAGAAGAATCGCGATGGATGGTTCGTCCATGTTGCCGGCGTCGTACCATTTCGCGCCCGTATCAATGTCAGCGACGGCCTCGCCTCTGGCGGCTTTAACCGCCAGCGCAACGGCTTGGTAACCGATCTGGAAGGGATCCTGTGTGATAGCGCCCATGAAAAGGCCGCTTCTTACGGCGTCTTTCTGTGCCGCGCCCGCGTCAAAGCCGACGAGCAACACGCCATCCGGCACGCTGGCACCGGCGTTGATTGCCGCTAAAAGCCCCGTAACCGCGCCTTCGTTGGAGCAGAATACGGAGGCGAGGTTTTCCGTGTTAAGTAAGCCGTTCGCGGCGTTTGTCATATCCGTAATGTCGGGGGTGGCGCCCACAACGACTTCTACAATAACGGCGGCGTTGGCGTCGCCTTTATTGATGGAGGACAAACCTCCCCTGATTGCTACACTGTCGTTTACACCGGCGGCAAGCTCCGCCATTTTCTCAACAAATCCGCGTGTGCGGCCCGTAACGGATGCGCTGGTGGCATCCTGTGAGAGGACAGCCAAAACAACGGGGCTATCAGCCGTAGCGGCGGTGAGCTTATCTTCCAGAACTTCAAACAGCTTCTCGGCTGCCAAAGCGGCCGCGGCTTCGTTATCGGTTGAAGCGTTGGCGGCTATCTGGCCCGCGGGCGCGTCCGGCACGCCGGAGTCGAACCCGATTACGGGGATGTTTCTGTTGTAAGCGTCCTGAAGCTGCGAAAGAACCGCTTCTGTGTCAAGGGCCGCGAGTGCGATGGCGTCGGGGCCTTTGGCAAGCTCGGCGTCGATCATGTTGATCTGATCGGCTATGGCGCTTTCGCCTTCGGGGCCTGTAAAGAATATCCTCACGCCCAAATCTTCGGCGGCGGCATCCGAGCCGGCCTTAACGGTCTGCCAGAACTGATGCTGGAAACCCTTTGAAATGACGGAAATGTACATTGTGTCTTCATCTTGGGTCATACAGCCCGAGAACAACCCGACAGTAAGGATGACGGCAAGAGCTGTCGCTAAAACTTTCTTCATTCATTTTCCTCCCTAAAAGTATCCGCGGTCACGGATAATTATTTTACTCTCTTTACCTCGTTCGCCTTTTTGGTGCGGTATATGTCAAGCAAAACAGCACCGATAACGACGATGCCCGTAAAGAAAGTCTGGTATGGGGCGGGAAGGCTCATTGAAACCAAGCCGCTCCTAAGTACGCTCATGATAAACACGCCGATAATCGTCCCCGACAGGGAGCCTACTCCCCCGGCAAGGGACGTTCCGCCGATTACCACCGCAGCTATGGCCTGCAGTTCAATACCGTTGCCGGTATTCGGAATCATCGTCGTATACATGGCTGCATAAAATATCGCGCCAAGTCCCGTGAAAAAGCCGCAGATAACATACGCGGCGCATTTCCAGCGTCCAGTTTTTACCCCGGAAAGCCTGACAGCTTCTTCATTACTGCCAATCGCGAAGATATAACGCCCGATTTTCGTTTTATTCAATAGAATAAAAGCCAAGATAAAAAACGCAAGCATCCATATTGCGCCGGTGGGGGAATTGTTATCCGTCCGCAGAAACACGGAACGGAACCAGCCCTCGTTTGTGGGGTACCGCATTGTCGTGGAGTTCGTAATAATAGCCCCAAAGCCCAGCGTCACCAGCATCATACCCAAAGTCGCTATAAACGGCGGCAGCTTCAGCCTGGTCACCAAAAGCCCGTTGCAAAGGCCGACCAGCGTCCCAAACGCCACAACGACAACCAGGCACAGCCACAAAGGCCAGCCGTAATTCCTCAGCAGCAAGCCGCCGACAAGCGTGGAACACATCATCGACGCGCCGATGGAGAGGTCAATGCCGCCCGTAATGATCACAAACGTAACGCCCATAGCCAGAAACCCCACAAAATACGACTGCGCCAATATATTCAGCGTGGTTGCCGTGTTGGTGAAATTCCTGCCCATGACCGCGAAAAACAGATACAGGATAACCAGCGCTCCGAAGGCCAGAACCTTTTGCAATTGAATCTTCTTTGCAAAATCGGACATTGATTTCTTCCTTTCTATAGGCAAAATTGTTGGCATTAAACGTAGAAAATGCTTATTATCGACAGTAGCACACGCCGTCATTGCGGGCTTGCTCCGCAATCCTGTATACACATAAAAATAAAATTATCTACGAAGTGCCTTCCTGTAATACCTGTATTAAGTTTTAATATATAGTGCTTATTTTTTACATTCGATAAATTCGGAGATTTCTTTATAATTATGAAGATCGTATGACTTTTTAATTTTTTGAACCCGATACGCATATATTATGTTAATTACGGCTATCAGTCCCCAAATTCCCAGCCCAATGTATCCGCCAAACCTATGAAGTGGAAAGGCTGATATTAATGCGGCTAACATTAAGACATTAAGTATAATGCCCTTACGCCTAAAATCTTTCTTGTCTTCGATGCTGATTTCTTTTTTGACTAATTCTTGCATACAATAGCCTCCGATAATATAAATTATCTACAGATAATTATGTTGAATATAAAGTAGCGTACTTCATTACAGCGTGCTGATCCGCCTCTTCTATAGGCATGGTCGCGGTATGTCTGCCCTCGCACATTACAAAAATCCTATCGCTCATACGGAACAGCTCCGGCAGCTCCGATGAAATCATAATAATCGACTTCCCGCCCTTCGCAAGCCCGTTCATCAGCTTATAAATCTCGCTTTTCGCCCCAACGTCTATACCGCGCGTCGGCTCGTCAAAAATAAGGATATCGCAGTTCTTTATAAGCCATTTCGCTAAAATCACCTTTTGCTGATTTCCTCCGGAAAGATTCTTAACAAGCTGCTGTACCGAAGGCGTCCTTATATCAATCTTATCAACATACTCCTCGGAAACCTCGCGGATTTTCCGCTCGTTTAAAAACACGCCGTTTACAAAATCATCCATGGCGGACATTACGGCATTGTCCGCTATCCTCATGCCCAAGGCCAGCCCATAACGTTTCCTATCCTCGGAAAGATATCCAATGCCATGGTTTACGGCGTCGCTTGGCGAATTAATTCTTACTTTCTTTCCGTTTACATAAATATCGCCGCCGGTTTTTGGATCCGCTCCGAAAATAAGTCTGGCAACTTCTGTCCTGCCCGCGCCCATAAGCCCCGCAAAGCCCAGAATCTCGCCGCGCCGCAACTCGAAGGACACATTACTTACGTCCTTTGAACTAAGATTTTCCACTTTCAATACAACATCCGCGCCCGGTTCGACCTGGCTGGCCTGTTTCGGCTCTTCATACGCAACGCGGCCTATCATCATCTGGATTATCTCGTCAATCCCGGTTTCGGCTGTGTTTTTTGTGCCAACCAATTCCCCGTCGCGTAAAACGGTGATTCTGTCCGTAATACGCTGGATTTCGTCCATACGATGGGATATGTAAATCATTGCGACGCCTTTTTCCTTCAACTCCGTTATTATATTGAACAAAACATCAATTTCCGTCTCCGTTAAAGTGGCTGTAGGTTCGTCAAACACTATCACGCGCGATTCGTAAGAGATCGCCTTAGCGATTTCCACTATCTGCTGCTTGCCGACCGTTAGGCTCGCCACTTTCTCCCTGGGATTAATTTTAACGTTCAGCTTCTCAAACAATTTCTCCGTTTTATGATTAATAATGCCATCGTTTAAAAAAAGCCCGCTGCTTTCCCTTCCAATGTAAATATTTTGCGCAACGGTCAAGTGATTCATCAGGTTCAGCTCCTGATGCACGATGGAAATACCCGCCGTCTGCGCGTCTTTTGGCGTCTTGAACTCAACCTTTTCACCGAAATAGTAAATATCGCCCGAATCGGCGCTGTGGATTCCTGTAAGCACTTTCATGATGGTGGATTTTCCGGCGCCGTTCTCGCCAACAAGCGCCAGAACCTCACCTTGCCTGAGATTTAAGGAACAGTTTTTTAAGGCGTGAACCCCTTGAAACCGTTTGTCTATCCCGTTCATTTCTAAAATATATCCATCGTCAGGAGCGTTCTGCACGAATCCGTCACCACCGTTGCCGTAAGCGTCAATTAAAAAGCAGTATATCATAAAAATACACCGTTTGTCAAAGAGTTTTTTGGTTATTTTGCCGCAAACAATAATCGTATAAAAAATGTGTAAATATTTAAAAATAATGCTTGACAACGAATATTGTTCTATGGTAAGATAGCCATTGTCGCCTCGGAAGAGTACACGACAATTTACGACAAACACCCGCACTTTGAAAACTGGATAATAAGTGGAGAAGAAAGAAAAAAGCCAAGCAATTCCTGTAAAAGGGGTTATGAATTATTACGGCTGAGAGGTTGTAATGGGGAGTAACTGAACGGATAACA